>NZ_JBRKNT010000002.1:0-290577 GCF_053010205.1 Streptococcus sp. W151
ATGGGAGTTAACGGGATCGAACCGCTGACCCTCTGCTTGTAAGGCAGATGCTCTCCCAGCTGAGCTAAACTCCCATATGGTCGTCTAGCTCACTGGTTCCCTGTCGTGCACTGACTCTTGTCAGTTTCGACAAAGTCGAACTTACGTTCTCCTTAGCTGAGCTAAACTCCCAAATGAGCCTAGAATTAACTAGGCTCAATCTCTTGCTAAGCGACTACCTTATCTCACAGGGGGCAACCCCCAACTACTTCCGGCGTTCTAGGGCTTAACTGCTGTGTTCGGCATGGGTACAGGTGTATCTCCTAGGCTATCGTCACTTAACTCTGAATGTTTAAACATTCAAAATTGAATATCTATATTCTAACAAGTTAAACTCACGTTGTCAATATCTTCTGACTCTTTGGATAAGTCCTCGAGCTATTAGTATTAGTCCGCTCCATTGCTCACACAACTTCCACTCCTAACCTATCTACCTGATCTTCTCTCAGGGCTCTTACTGATATAAAATCATGGGAAATCTCATCTTGAGGTGGGTTTCACACTTAGATGCTTTCAGCGTTTATCCCTTCCCTACATAGCTACCCAGCGATGCCTCTGGCGAGACAACTGGTACACCAGCGGTAAGTCCACTCTGGTCCTCTCGTACTAGGAGCAGATCCTCTCAAATTTCCTACGCCCGCGACGGATAGGGACCGAACTGTCTCACGACGTTCTGAACCCAGCTCGCGTGCCGCTTTAATGGGCGAACAGCCCAACCCTTGGGACCGACTACAGCCCCAGGATGCGACGAGCCGACATCGAGGTGCCAAACCTCCCCGTCGATGTGAACTCTTGGGGGAGATAAGCCTGTTATCCCCAGGGTAGCTTTTATCCGTTGAGCGATGGCCCTTCCATACGGAACCACCGGATCACTAAGCCCGACTTTCGTCCCTGCTCGAGTTGTAGCTCTCGCAGTCAAGCTCCCTTATACCTTTACACTCTGCGAATGATTTCCAACCATTCTGAGGGAACCTTTGGGCGCCTCCGTTACCTTTTAGGAGGCGACCGCCCCAGTCAAACTGCCCGTCAGACACTGTCTCCGTAGATGATTAACCTACCGGGTTAGAGTGGCCATAACACAAGGGTAGTATCCCAACAACGCCTCCATCGAAACTGGCGTCCCGATCTCTATGGCTCCTACCTATCCTGTACATGTGGCACAGACACTCAATATCAAACTGCAGTAAAGCTCCATGGGGTCTTTCCGTCCTGTCGCGGGTAACCTGCATCTTCACAGGTACTAAAATTTCACCGAGTCTCTCGTTGAGACAGTGCCCAAATCATTACGCCTTTCGTGCGGGTCGGAACTTACCCGACAAGGAATTTCGCTACCTTAGGACCGTTATAGTTACGGCCGCCGTTTACTGGGGCTTCAATTCATACCTTCGCTTACGCTAAGCACTCCTCTTAACCTTCCAGCACCGGGCAGGCGTCACCCCCTATACATCATCTTACGATTTAGCAGAGAGCTGTGTTTTTGATAAACAGTTGCTTGGGCCTATTCACTGCGGCTGACATAAAGTCAGCACCCCTTCTCCCGAAGTTACGGGGTCATTTTGCCGAGTTCCTTAACGAGAGTTCTCTCGCTCACCTGAGGCTACTCGCCTCGACTACCTGTGTCGGTTTGCGGTACGGGTAGAGTATGTTTAAACGCTAGAAGCTTTTCTTGGCAGTGTGACGTCACTAACTTCGCTACTAAACTTCGCTCCCCATCACAGCTCAATGTTATAGAACTAAGCATTTAACTCAATTCACACCTCACTGCTTAGACGTGCACTTCCAGTCGCACGCTTTAGTTAGCCTACTGCGTCCCTCCTTCACTACATACTCTAGTACAGGAATATCAACCTGTTGTCCATCGGATACACCTTTCGGTCTCTCCTTAGGTCCCGACTAACCCAGGGCGGACGAGCCTTCCCCTGGAAACCTTAGTCTTACGGTGGACAGGATTCTCACCTGTCTTTCGCTACTCATACCGGCATTCTCACTTCTATGCGTTCCAGCGCTCCTCACGGTACACCTTCTCCACACATAGAACGCTCTCCTACCATACCTATAAAGGTATCCACAGCTTCGGTAAATTGTTTTAGCCCCGGTACATTTTCGGCGCAGGGTCACTCGACTAGTGAGCTATTACGCACTCTTTGAATGAATAGCTGCTTCTAAGCTAACATCCTAGTTGTCTGTGCAACCCCACATCCTTTTCCACTTAACAATTATTTTGGGACCTTAGCTGGTGGTCTGGGCTGTTTCCCTTTCGACTACGGATCTTAGCACTCGCAGTCTGACTGCCGACCATAATTCATTGGCATTCGGAGTTTATCTGAGATTGGTAATCCGGGATGGACCCCTCACCCAAACAGTGCTCTACCTCCAAGAATCTCTAATGTCGACGCTAGCCCTAAAGCTATTTCGGAGAGAACCAGCTATCTCCAAGTTCGTTTGGAATTTCTCCGCTACCCACAAGTCATCCAAGCACTTTTCAACGTGCCCTGGTTCGGTCCTCCAGTGAGTTTTACCTCACCTTCAACCTGCTCATGGGTAGGTCACATGGTTTCGGGTCTACGACATAATACTAATGCGCCCTATTCAGACTCGGTTTCCCTGCGGCTCCGTCTCTTCAACTTAACCTCGCATCATATCGTAACTCGCCGGTTCATTCTACAAAAGGCACGCTCTCACCCATTAACGGGCTCGAACTTGTTGTAGGCACACGGTTTCAGGTTCTATTTCACTCCCCTCCCGGGGTGCTTTTCACCTTTCCCTCACGGTACTGGTTCACTATCGGTCACTAGAGAGTATTTAGGGTTGGGAGATGGTCCTCCCAGATTCCGACGGGATTTCTCGTGTCCCGCCGTACTCAGGATACTGCTAGGTATAAAGACTATTTCGAATACGAGGCTCTTACTCTCTTTGGCTGACCTTCCCATGTCATTCTTCTATACTCTTTAAGTCCACATTGCAGTCCTACAACCCCGAAGAGTAAACTCTTCGGTTTGCCCTCCTGCCGTTTCGCTCGCCGCTACTCAGGCAATCGCTTTTGCTTTCTCTTCCTGCAGCTACTTAGATGTTTCAGTTCACTGCGTCTTCCTCTACCTATCCTTAACAGATAGGAGTACTAGCCATTAGCTAGTGGGTTCCCCCATTCGGACATCTCTGGATCGTCGCTTACTTACAGCTCCCCAAAGCATTTCGTCGTTTGTCACGTCCTTCTTCGGCTTCTAGTGCCAAGGCATCCACCGTGCGCCCTTATTAACTTAACCTTATTTTTGGTCTTGCGACCTAAACTCTTTAAATATTTACAGCGTTTCGGTTTATTTTCTTGTTACTATTTGATATAGATATTCAATTTTCAATGTTCAAACTTAACACTACTAAAGTGTTAATGGAGCCTAGCGGGATCGAACCGCTGACCTCCTGCGTGCAAAGCAGGCGCTCTCCCAGCTGAGCTAAGGCCCCACAAGACCTCTCAAAACTAAACAAGACCAACGTACAGGTTTCCTTTTCCTTAGAAAGGAGGTGATCCAGCCGCACCTTCCGATACGGCTACCTTGTTACGACTTCACCCCAATCATCTATCCCACCTTAGGCGGCTGGCTCCAAATGGTTACCTCACCGACTTCGGGTGTTACAAACTCTCGTGGTGTGACGGGCGGTGTGTACAAGGCCCGGGAACGTATTCACCGCGGCGTGCTGATCCGCGATTACTAGCGATTCCGACTTCATGTAGGCGAGTTGCAGCCTACAATCCGAACTGAGACTGGCTTTAAGAGATTAGCTTGCCGTCACCGACTCGCGACTCGTTGTACCAGCCATTGTAGCACGTGTGTAGCCCAGGTCATAAGGGGCATGATGATTTGACGTCATCCCCACCTTCCTCCGGTTTATTACCGGCAGTCTCGCTAGAGTGCCCAACTGAATGATGGCAACTAACAATAGGGGTTGCGCTCGTTGCGGGACTTAACCCAACATCTCACGACACGAGCTGACGACAACCATGCACCACCTGTCACCTCTGTCCCGAAGGAAAGCTCTATCTCTAGAGCGGTCAGAGGGATGTCAAGACCTGGTAAGGTTCTTCGCGTTGCTTCGAATTAAACCACATGCTCCACCGCTTGTGCGGGCCCCCGTCAATTCCTTTGAGTTTCAACCTTGCGGTCGTACTCCCCAGGCGGAGTGCTTAATGCGTTAGCTGCGGCACTGAGTCCCGGAAAGGACCCAACACCTAGCACTCATCGTTTACGGCGTGGACTACCAGGGTATCTAATCCTGTTTGCTCCCCACGCTTTCGAGCCTCAGCGTCAGTTACAGACCAGAGAGCCGCTTTCGCCACCGGTGTTCCTCCATATATCTACGCATTTCACCGCTACACATGGAATTCCACTCTCCCCTTCTGCACTCAAGTTAAACAGTTTCCAAAGCGTACTATGGTTAAGCCACAGCCTTTAACTTCAGACTTATCTAACCGCCTGCGCTCGCTTTACGCCCAATAAATCCGGATAACGCTCGGGACCTACGTATTACCGCGGCTGCTGGCACGTAGTTAGCCGTCCCTTTCTGGTAAGTTACCGTCACAGTGTGAACTTTCCACTCTCACACTCGTTCTTCTCTTACAACAGAGCTTTACGATCCGAAAACCTTCTTCACTCACGCGGCGTTGCTCGGTCAGACTTCCGTCCATTGCCGAAGATTCCCTACTGCTGCCTCCCGTAGGAGTCTGGGCCGTGTCTCAGTCCCAGTGTGGCCGATCACCCTCTCAGGTCGGCTATGTATCGTCGCCTTGGTGAGCCGTTACCTCACCAACTAGCTAATACAACGCAGGTCCATCTGGTAGTGAAGCATTTGCCCCTTTCAAGCAGATGTCATGCAACATCTACTGTTATGCGGTATTAGCTATCGTTTCCAATAGTTATCCCCCGCTACCAGGCAGGTTACCTACGCGTTACTCACCCGTTCGCAACTCATCCGCTCGGTGCAAGCACCAAGCTTCAGCGTTCTACTTGCATGTATTAGGCACGCCGCCAGCGTTCATCCTGAGCCAGGATCAAACTCTCATTAAAATAATTGTTTGTCTTAAACTCATTCTGTCACTGACAGATTTATTGTTTTTTATTGTTCAGTTACTATAACTTCCGTTATAGTGCCCTGCACATTGGTTCGTCTTGTTCAGTTTTCAAAGGTCTTTGTCGCTCTCTCGCGACAACTATATTAGTATATCATGACCTGGACTTACTGTCAACACTTTTTTTCAAAAAATTTTATTTTTTTGAAAGTTTTTTTGAAATAAAGAAAATAGAGAGGTAATCCTCTCTATTTATATTCTTGTCTGTATTTGTTTTCCTCAGCTTTATTAGCCCAAACATAATGACCTGGTTTAATTTCAACCATTTGTGGTTTATCTTCAGAGTAATCATGTTGTTCTGGATCATAGATTTTAAGAACTTTTTTACGTTCTAGAATTGGATCTGGAATTGGGACTGCTGAAAGAAGTGATTGCGTGTATGGATGGATTGGGTGGTTAAATAGCTCTTCAGTTTCTGCTACTTCTACAATAACCCCTTTATAGATAACTGCAATACGGTCAGAAATGAAGCGCACAACTGATAAGTCATGGGCGATAAAGAGGTAGGTCAAACCTAATTCTCTTTGGAATTTTTTCAAAAGGTTCAAAACCTGCGCACGAACCGAAACGTCAAGGGCCGAGATTGGTTCATCCGCAATGACAAATTCTGGTTCCATGACAAGTGCACGTGCAATACCGATCCGTTGACGTTGTCCACCTGAGAATTCGTGAGGGTAACGTGTCAAATGTTCTGCAAGAAGCCCAACTTCATGCATAATATTTTTTACTTTTTCCTGACGTTCTTCTTCACTGTTAAACAAATGGTGATTGATCAAACCTTCAGAGATAATATAATCAACTGTTGCACGTTCATTCAAACTTGCTGCTGGGTCTTGGAAGATCATTTGAATTTTACGGATCAACTCTGATTTTTCACTGTGAGAGTTTCTTCCGTTGATTTTGCGACCGTCATAAATAATTTCTCCAGCACTTGTATCATTCAAACCAATGATAGCACGTCCAATTGTTGTCTTCCCACTTCCTGATTCACCAACAAGAGAGAATGTTTCTCCCTTATTAATGAAGAAGTTAGCGTTTTTCACAGCAACGAATTTTTTACTTCCTTCACCGAAGGAAATTTCTAAATCTTTAATTTCAACTAATTTTTCAGTCATTTCCTTCCTCCTATTCTGTAATGTGAGTGAAGCCCATTTTTGAGCCAATCTTTTCGTGAAGGTTATCGATTACTTCTGGTTTATGAACTGTTGGTGCATCTGGATGGAGCAACCAGGTCTTAGCCCAGTGAGTATCTGTAACTTTAAAGGCGGGTGCTTCTTCTTCAAAATCAATTTGCATCGCATAGTCTGAACGAAGAGCAAAGGCATCTCCTTTGATTGGAGCATACAATGATGGTGGAGTCCCTGGAATAGAATAAAGATCACCATCTGAGGTTGACAATTGAGGCAAGCTTGAAAGCAAACTCCATGTGTATGGATGTTTTGGATCATAGAAAATTTCTTCTACTTTACCAAACTCAACGATTTCTCCAGCATACATAACGGCTACTTTATCAGCAATACTTGCAACCACACCTAAGTCGTGGGTGATAAAGATAACTGTAAATTGGTATTCTTTTTGAAGGGATTTCAACAAATCAATGATTTGCGCTTGAATAGTTACGTCAAGGGCCGTTGTAGGTTCGTCACAGATCAAGATATCTGGACGGCAGGCCAAGGCAATCGCAATAACGATCCGTTGGCGCATCCCACCTGAATATTGGAAGGGATATTCGTCAAAACGACGTTCAGCATCCGGAATTCCAACTTTCTCCATATAGTCCAAAGCCATTTCTCTAGCTTCTTTAGCTGTTTTCCCTTGGTGTTTGATAATGACTTCAGTAATTTGTGAACCAATTGTATTGATTGGGTCCAAACTTGTCATTGGGTCTTGGAAAATTGTAGCGATTTTAGAACCACGAATATTTTCCCAATCTTTATTGGATGCCAAATCCGTCAATTCTTGGCCACGGTACTTAATCGAACCTTGAGCAATACGGCCATTATCTTCTAACATTCCCGTGAATGTTTTTGTCAAAACTGATTTCCCTGAACCTGACTCACCAACCAAGGCAAGAACTTCACCTTCTACTAGCTCAAGCGATACGCCACGAATAGCTGTCAGTACGCGATCGCGCACGTCAAATTCCACTACGATATCTTGAGCAGATAAAATAATATTGTTATTTGATGTCATATCTACTCCTCCTATCTATGTGTACGTGGGTCGCTGGCATCGGCCAAGTTTTGTCCGACGATAAAGAATGACAAGGATACTAAAATCAAAACAGTAAGCGGAATCCAGAATAGGTAGGCATTTGTAGTTACGTTTTGAGAATAGTCAGAAATCAAACGTCCCAAACTTGGAACGGTGATTGGAAGACCAAGCCCGAAGAATGAAAGGAAGGCTTCGTAAGAAATAAAGCTTGGAAGTAATTGTGATGTTTGTGTCACGATTACAGATACCAACTGAGGCAAAATGTTTTTCGTAACAATTTTCAAAGTTGGTGTTCCTAATGTTCGACTGGCAAGGTTGTACTCCAAATCACGGTAACGCATGATTTGGACACGAATGGTATAGGCAATTCCGATCCATCCGGTTAAGGACATGGCAAGAATCAAGTTCCAGAAACCAGATCCCATTGAGTAAGTCAAGACGATAACGATCAACATAAATGGAATGTTAGAAATAACGTTATAAACTTCCATCATGATACGGTCGATGGATTTTGAAATCCCCCAAATTCCACCAACGATAACTCCGACTACCACGTTAATAACCGTTGCAATGAAGGAAATGATAATTGAATTCCGAGCACCAAACCAAACTCCATCAAAGAGGGATTTACCGTTATTATCTGTACCAAATAGTGCTTTTCCACTTGGTGGATTCAAACGTGCTGAAAAGTCATTTACCTTACTTACGTCGTTGTAATCAAAATTTGAAAACATAGGATAGACAAAACTCATCAAGAGAATTCCAATCAAAATAGCAAGCATAATGATAGTGGTTCTTTTTTTCAAGAATTGTCTGAATACAGATTTCCAGTATGAATACGCTGGAGCATCGATTACTTCAGAGGCAAAGTCATCGCGTTTTACAAACTGAAATTTATTTTTATCGATTGTAGCCATTATTTGCCTCCTTTCGTATTCGTTAATTTAATCCGTGGGTCAAGTACTGTCATCAAGATATCACCTAACATGGCCGCAAAGATACCAAGCGATGTGAAAATGAAGACAAGTCCGATGACCATGGTGTTGTTTGATGCTTTAATAGAGTCAATCAACATTTTACCCATACCTGGGAAAGCGAAGACTGTTTCAGTAAGTGTCGCACCTGAGATAACTCCAATAATAGCACCTGGAATACCAGACACCAATGGGACCATTGCATTTTTGAAGATGTGTTTTCTTGAGATCTCACGCTCTGACAATCCTTTTGAACGAGCAAAACGAACAAAATCTTGCGAGTGGATATCGATCATGTAACGACGAATCCAAACTGCGATAAATGGCGCACTCAACAAACCAAGAATCAGAGAAGGCAATACATATGAACGCCAATCCTGTGCTCCAAGAACTGGAAATGAGTCTGGAAGTCCAAAGAAAGAACCTGTTAGACGCACAATGTAAACAAGGGCAATAGTTGGAAGAGACATCATAAATGTCAAAACAGCTGTCGAGATGCTATCAAACCATGAGTTCTTGAACAGAGCCATGTAAGATCCTAATGGGATCGCAATCAAGTAAGCAATCGCAATACCAATCAAACCAATGATTGAAGAAGATGCAATCATGGATGGATTCTCGTAATTGCTCAAAGTTGCTGTATAAGCATCCCCTTTACCAAATCGACTGATATCTTGTGAATCTGCCTTACTTGGTGATTTGTAAGTACGTGAGTAGATATCGATTGAAGATGTCTTTTTACCTGTTGGGAAGTTCACTTCACTCTTCTTAGTTGTTCCTTGTCCTTGTGTGATAACTTGAAGAACTGGGGTATTAGAATAAGTTGGATATGAATTTCCAAGGTTTAAGGTTACAAAGTTTTGGTGTACATATGGGAATTGACCATTAAAGTACAAGAGGTATTTGTGTTTCGTTCCAGAACCTACAACTGACCAACCAATAGATGGATCATTTTCAATACGGATATAGCGTTTGAGATTTGGGTTTGAGGCATCTTTCACCCAACCTGGATGATCAAATTGAATCAAATTCGCATAGAAGCTGATGACACGTTCAAAAACCGGAATTTCACGCACCGCATAGAAAGACTTACTTTCTGGGAAACGTTTCAACTGCCAACCATGACCTAATTTGTTAATGTATTCCTTATAGATCTTTTCATTAGCAGTCGTCGCATCAACTGTTACAGAAGAATCTTCTTTACTTGCTTTTTGTTGCAAGCTCTTTGAATCCATGTATTCCAAATAACCCATGCGATCGTAGACCGTATTTTCGTAGTTGATCTTCGAATCTTTTGTCTTCGCTACTTTATTGTAGTTGGGGTCATTTTTAAAGATGAGATTTCTCGGTGTTAGCGTATAGATAATCATGTAGGTTAATGTCGTGACAAGAAAGATCGACACTAACGAACGCAAAATACGCATAAAAACATATTTTTTCATATTTCATTCCTTTAATGTCCAAAAGAACTTTCTCCCCTAGAAGAGAAAGTTCTAATGAAAAGCAATAATTTAATTATTTAACGTGTTTTTCAAGATCTTGTTGAGCTTTTTTGTTTGACTCAACTTTTTCTTTTTGCCATTTTTCACGTGCTTGTTCGTATTGTTTCTTAGTAACTGGTTCATCTTGAACTTCTACATATTTGAAGTATGCTGATCCTTTGTTACCAGCTTGAGCTGAAGCACCAGAGAATGGTACCACTTTAGAGATGACAGTTGCTGCACCTGATGATGACATTGTAGGTACTACAATTGCGCTATCTGTCAACCAAGCTTGAGCTGCTGCATATTTTTCATAACGTTTCACAACATCTTGAGTTTCGTTATTTGCATCGTCGAGAAGTTTTGCAAACTCATCCAAACCTACAGCTTTAGCTGATGGGTTATCTACACCACCTGCAAAACCAAGGTAGACTTTTGTTTGGTCTTCAGAAGATGGTTGGAGAGTATCAAGGTAAGTTGATGGATCTTGATAGTCTGGGTTCCAACCGACCATACCTTGAAGATCCCAATCTGCATCTGCTGCTGATGGCACGTTCAAAGTAAGGTTCAATACTTCATCTTGGTCCATCATTTGAAGATCAACAACTACGTTGTCTTTACCAAGAGTTTCTTCCACTGTTTGTTTCAATGACTGCATACGTGTAACTATACTTGTTGCATTTTGAATAACAGGAACGTCAATATGAATTGGGAATTGAACGCCGTCTTTTTGAAGTTCAGCTTTTGCTTTTTCAAGTTGTGCTTTAGCTTTATCTTTGTTGTAAAGACCGTCTTGACCATCTGCAAGGTTGATACCCTTCCACTGGTCTCCATAAGTAGTCAACTTATCTGCAACTACATTTCCGAAGTCTTTTCCATCTACTTGTACGAATGCAGGTGCAACATATGTATTACGGATAGCTGGTTTAGCAAATTCTTTACCATTGACTTGTGCTGAGTAGTTTTCACGGTTCAAGGCAAAAGTGATGGCTTGACGGAAATCTTTGTTCAAGATTGCTTTCTTAGTAGAAGATTTTTCAGCATCTGATTTCTTAGCAGTGTGTTTGTATGATTGGCGATCGATATTGAAACCAAGGATTGCTACACCTGAACCAGCTGGTGTGTTGTAGATATTGTCTTTGTATTTTTTCTCTACTGTTGCAAAGTTTGAGCTTGATGGGAAAAGACGAGCAGCTGTATAAGCTCCATCAGAGAAACCACGTGCCAATGAATCTTGATCTGATCCATCGTAATAAGTAAGTTTCACTTCCTTGACGTGAACGTTTTTCTTATCCCAGTAGTTGTCATTCTTTTCAAATACAACGGATGATTTTGATGTAATAGATTTAAGAAGGAAAGGTCCGTTTGCAAGGACTGATTTCACATCGTTTGGTTGACCAAAATCATCGCCTTTACTCTTCAAGAAGTCTGTGCTAATTGGGAACAAGATTCCGTTAGTCGTTTTAGAATTCCAGAAAGTTTCAGGTTTGTTCAATGTGTACTGAAGTGTATAATCGTCTACAGCTTTAACACCAACTTGGCTGAAGTCTGTAGTTTTTCCTTGCACATAATCATCCAAGCCTTTGATTGAGCCTTGAACTAATGGAAGTTCTTCTGATTTTTTATCAGCAGCGTGTTTCAAACCAGTCACGAAGTCTTTGGCCGTCACTTCACCGCGTTCTTCACCGTCTGCATCGTACCATTTAACCCCTTTACGAATCTTGTAGGTATAAGTCAAACCGTCTTTTGAAACAGACCAATCTTCTGCAAGTGATGGCACAAGATTTCCATACTTGTCATTTTCCATCAAACCGTCTACGATGTTTGTAGTGAGATCTTGAGTGGCAGATTTAGAAGACACAGTATAGTCCAAAGTTGTTGGGTCAGTAGTGTAGACATAACCATAGTTTTTGTCTTCGTTTGAACCAGAACCTGATTTACTTGTGTTTGATCCTGAACATGCAGCTAACAATCCAGCTGCAAGGAGTGTTACTCCGGCAACTGCGAATACTTTACCTTTTTTCATAGGAATTCTCCAATAGTTTTTTTAGATTTGTTTAAGATTATATCACAAGTAGAAAAAAAAGTAAACTAAATTTTCTGAATATTCGCTTTATCACTATCCAAAAACCTTGCTATGACTGACTTTTTAGTCTAATTGATGATTTTACGATTTTCCATTAATCATTTGTATGATACAATAGAGAAGACTAAGTAACGAGGAAACAACTGTGAAAAAATTCTTTCTTTCTTTTTTAACCTTCATGCTGCTGTTATGCTGTCTGCCTTATCGAATCGTTCTGGCAGAGGAGCTAAATCTTCCTGTCCAAAGTGCCATTGCTGTTGAAGCTGATACAGGTAAAATTCTCTACGAAAAGGACTCGGAGAAAAAACGAGATGTAGGGGGACTGTCTACACTCTTAACCACTTATCTGATTTTCGAAGCCATTCATGAAAAAAAACTTTCTCTGAAAGATCCTATCATGCTGTCTGAGAAAGCTTTGTCCTTAAATGATATCGAAGGTGCTGGTACTCTTCCTATGGAGGCGAACCAATATACGGTTGAACAGTTATTGACTGCTCTTTTAGTTGGAAATTCTAGCACTGCTGCCTTGGCCTTAGCTGAGAAAGTGGGTGGCTCTGAGAAAAGTTTCGTTGAAAAAATGAAGAAGAAACTTGCTGAATGGGGCATTCAATCTCCTCATTTAATCAATGCTACCGGATTAAATGCACAAACCATCAGCGGAGATCCTGATGGAAAAGAAGACGAAAATCAATTGAGTGCTTATGATATTGCTGTTATTGCCAAGCACTTACTCCAGGATTTTCCTGAAGTGACCAAATATACTTCAAAACCCACTGCTCTTTTTTCAAACACGCAGATTGAAAACCCCAACCTGATGCTAGAAGGCATGCCGAATTACCGGTCTGGAGTCGACGGCCTTCGGGTCAGCAACTCTACCAAAGGAGGTATCACCTTTGCTGCATCGACGACGCAAAATGGCATCCATATGATTACTGTTGTCCTAGGAGTAGAGGCCGTTGACGGTGATCCATATGCACGCTTTGTGGCTACTTCTTCTCTGATGAACTACGTGGTAAGAACCTTTGTTTCTTCCATTGTCGTCAAAGAAGGAGATCCTTACGGGAAAAGTAAGGCAAGTGTTATGGATGGGAAGTCTGAGACTGTTTTAGCTGTTGCAAAAAAAGACTTCTATATCGTCGAAAAACAAGGCAGTCAAGCAGAACCAAAAATTCAATTCAAGAGCACTCAAGAATCATTCAAGGCACCTGTCAAATCAGGAACCACTCTTGGAAAATTACACTATACTGATCCAGATAAAATCGGGCGAGGCTATCTAGAAGATCAGGAGCCAACGGTCGATATGGTAGCGGGAAGAACCATTGAGAAAAGCTTTTTCTTAAAGGTTTGGTGGAATGAATTTGTTCGTTATGTCAACGAAAAGCTATAAATAAAAAAACACAATGGAATCAAGTCCATTGTGTTTTTTGATTGACAAAAATGAATTACCCTACAGAGCCTTCCATTTCGTAGCTAATGAGTCGGTTTAACTCAACGGCATATTCCATTGGAAGTTCTTTCGTAAAGGGCTCTACAAATCCCATGACAATCATTTCTGTCGCTTCTGATTCAGACAGTCCACGACTCATCAAATAATAAAGTTGCTCTTCTGAGATTTTTGAAACCTTAGCTTCGTGCTCCAAAGCAACTTGTGAGTTGTGGATTTCATTAAATGGAATTGTATCTGATGCAGATAAATCATCCATAATAATGGTGTCACACTCGATGTGAGAAACTGATTTCTTGGAATTTTTGTTAAAGGTTACTTGTCCACGGTAGTCTACCTTTCCGCCACCTTTCGCAATAGATTTCGATACGATAGATGAACTAGTATGAGGGGCGTTGTGGATCATCTTGGCACCTGTATCTTGGTGTTGCCCTGCATTCGCAAAGGCAATGGACAACATGGTACCACGCGCTCCTTCTCCATCTAGATAAACAGATGGGTACTTCATAGTTGTCTTGGCACCTAGGTTTCCGTCGATCCACTCAACTGTGGCATCTTTTTGAGCCTTGGCCCGCTTGGTTACCAAGTTGTAGACATTGTCAGACCAGTTTTGGATGGTCGTATAGCGCATGTAAGCACCATCCAAGGCAAAGATCTCGACAATCGCTGCATGGAGGCTATTGCTTGAGTAGGTCGGTGCTGTACATCCTTCTACATAGTGAACACTTGCTCCCTCGTCCACGATAATCAAGGTACGTTCAAACTGACCAGTATTTTCGTTGTTGATACGGAAGTATGTTTGAAGGGGGACGTCTACTTTTACGCCTTTTGGTACATAAATGAAGGTCCCACCAGACCAGACTGCTGAGTTGAGGGCAGCCAATTTGTTGTCCGTTGGTGGTACTAACTTCGCAAAATACTGTTTGAAAAGGTCTGGATATTCTTTTAGGGCAGAATCCGTATCGGTAAAGATAATCCCCAACTTTTCAAACTCTTCTTTCATATTGTGATAAACCACTTCTGATTCATACTGGGCAGAAGCCCCTGCTAAGTAAGCACGTTCCGCTTCAGGAATCCCGATACGCTCAAAGGTTTCCTTGATTTTCTCTGGAACTTCATCCCATGAACGGGCAGGTTTATCTGAAGGTTTTTGATAATAGATCAAATCATCAAAGTCAATCTCTGATAGATCTGCACCCCAGGTTTGCATAGGCATCTTTTTGAAGGTTTCAAAAGATTTCAAACGGAATTCTAACATCCATTCTGGTTCATTTTTTGCTGCAGATAATTCACGAATAACTGCTTCGTTCAAGCCTTTTCCTGTAGAGAGAATAGGTTGAACGTCATCGTGAAATCCAAATTTATATTCACCGAGATCAATTGGTTTCGGTTCGACTCTTTCTTCAGTCATAATTTCCTTTCTTTCTCTGTTTCTTCTTCTAATTATTTGCTACGTTCGATCGCTTTTTTAAGAGCATTCCAGGAGAGGGTCGCACATTTAATCCGTTGTGGGAATTTAGAGACTCCAGATAAGAAGGCTGCGTCACCCAGTTCCTCTTGACGAGGATCTGATTGACCTTGGACCATTTCTGAAAAGACCTGTGCTAATTCTTCAACTTCCTCTTTTGTTTTTCCTATTACAGCATCTGTCATCATACTAGCCGAAGCTGTTGAAATGGTACAGCCTGAATTGACAAAGGCAATATCTTGGACCCTATCATTTTCATCAAATTTTACACTTAACTGGATCACATCTCCACAAGTTGGATTGTTGAGTTGGATCTGATCAACATCTTCAATCTGTCCTTGGTGGTGGGGGTGTTTTGAATGGTCAGCTACGACCGCCATGTACAGCGAATCTAATTTAGAAAGTGCCATTGAAAAACTCCTTTGCTTTTACCAATGCCTCAATTAATTTATCACAGTCCGCTTTGGTGTTGTAGAGATAAAAACTTGCTCTCGTTGTTGCCGGAACTTGTAAATATTGAAGCAAGGGTTGTGCACAGTGGTGACCTGCACGAACGGCAATCCCTTCGTAATCTAGAGCTGTTGCCAAATCATGCGGATGGAGGTCTCCAAGATTAAAAGAAATCACACCAGAACGTTGGGCTAAGTCTTGGGAACCATAGATCTTCAAGCCTTCGATAGCCTGTAATTTTGGAAACACATAGGCAATCAATTCATGCTCATGCGCTTCTATTTGATCCATTCCCAACCCCTCTAAGTAATCGATCGCTGCACCAAGACCAATTGCACCAGCCATATTAGGTGTTCCAGCTTCAAATTTCCAAGGCAATTCCTTCCAAGAAGCAGATTGCTCGTAGACAAAGTCAATCATCTCGCCCCCAAACTCGATCGGAGACATTTGCTCTAAGATTTCTTCCTTTCCATAGAGGACACCAATCCCTGTTGGTGCAGCCATCTTATGGCCAGAAAAAGCAAAGAAATCCGCATCTAAGTCTTGTACATCAATAGCCATATGAGGGGTTGATTGAGCCCCATCTACGACCATCATCGCTCCAACTTCGTGAGCTAATTGAGCAATTTCCTTGATCGGATTGACCACCCCTAAGACATTGGAAGCATGGGTGATGGAGACAAATTTTGTCTTCTCACTAAGCTTGCTCTTTAAGTCCTGCATATCCAGTAAGCCATCTTTTAGATAGACATAGACCAGTTTTGCTCCTGTTTTCTTGCAGGCTTGCTGCCAAGGGATGATGTTGGAGTGATGTTCCATGATGGAAATCAGGACTTCGTCCCCTTCTTTTAGGACTTCTTCTGCATAGCGCGCTACCCAGTTGAGTCCCGTCGTTGTCCCTCTTGTAAAGAGCACTTCCTTGGTTGATGAAGCATTGATGAATTTTCTGACTTTCTCACGCGCTGCCTCATAAGCTGCTGTCGCTCGTTCAGCCAAGGTATGAACTCCACGGTGGACATTGGCATTATCTTGTAAATAATAGTGATTGACTGCTTCGAGAACACTTTTAGGTTTTTGCGTCGTCGCTGCATTATCTAGATAAACCAAAGGCTCATCGTGGACTAGTTGATCGAGAATGGGAAAATCTTGAGCAATCGTATTTTTATCTAGCATTGTTTCTCCTTAGCGTTGAGATAACTTTTCTTCGATGGTAGCAATCATTTCATCACGTACTTCTTTAACTGGAATTTCAACAATAACAGATCCCAAGAAACCACGCACTACTAAGCGTTCTGCCGTGTGTTGATCCAGACCACGACTCATGAGGTAATACATATCTTCTGGATCCACTTGACCGATCGATGCTGCATGACCTGCTGTAACGTCATTTTCATCAATCAAGAGGATTGGGTTAGCATCTGAACGCGCTTGATCCGATAACATCAAGACACGGCTTTCTTGCTGGGCATCTGCTCCTTTAGCACCCTTGATAATATGACCGATTCCATTGAAGGTCAAGGTTCCTTTTTCAAGAATGACACCGTGTTGCAGGATATTTCCGATTGATTTACAACCAAAGTTGGTCACGCGCGTGTCAATCCCTTGCACCTGACGACCACTTGATAAGGCAACGACCTTCAAATCAGCGTGACTTCCATTTCCAACCAAGTCACTGTCAAAGTCTGCAACAACATTGCCTTCATTCATGACACCGATGGCCCAATCAATGCTGGCATCCTGTCCTAGTTTCCCACGGCGACTGATGTAGGCTGTGACATTTTCACCCAGGCGGTCAATCGCCGCAAATTTCACTTGAGCACCTGAGCGGGCGATCACTTCAACCGTCACATTAGCAGTTGCTTTTGCTGTGCCATCACCTTTTGATTCCAAGCGTTCCAAATAGCTGAACTTGCTATTTTTGCCGGCAATAATCAAAATGTGTTTGTTAAAAGGTACATCACTATCACTATCCTGATAGAAAATGCCTTCGATTGGTTCTGAAATTTCGACGTTATCCGGAATATAGAGGACAGCCCCACTATTAAAATATGCTGTGTGGTAAGCTGCTAGTTTGTCATCATCGTATTTGACCGAAGACATAAAGTAGTCTTCCACCACCTGCGGAATTTCTTCTAAGGCAGAATGGAAATCTATGAAGAGGACCCCTTGGTCTGCCAAGACTTGTGGCACCTGTTCAAAAACAGTCTGAGTTCCAACTTGGACCAATTTTAAATTTGAATCAAGGGCTGTAAAATCCGGAACATTGGCAGAAGCCTCGCTTTCTGTGATCGTCCCGTCCCCAAGATTCCAACGGTGGAATTTGACGCGTTCAATCGCTGGTAATTCCAACTGATCGATCTTGTCAAAAGCTTTTTTTCGTAACTCTTGCAACCAACTTGGTTCAGCATGCAGTTCCGAAAAGAGGGTAATATTTTCAATACTCATTTTTTTCTCCTAATAAAGATACTATCTGTTT
Source organism: Streptococcus sp. W151 (assembly GCF_053010205.1). Taxonomy (NCBI): domain Bacteria; kingdom Bacillati; phylum Bacillota; class Bacilli; order Lactobacillales; family Streptococcaceae; genus Streptococcus; species Streptococcus sp. W151. The sequence continues at coordinate 17,755 of NZ_JBRKNT010000002.1, forward strand.
GATTTTCTGACAAATAAGGCTACTTGTCCACAAGTTATAGTTCTTCTTTATAGTCGTAACCGAGTTCTTCTGCAAGTTGGGCGTATCCTTCCCGTTCCAAGCGTGCAGCCAATTCTGGTCCACCTGAAAGCACGACACGACCTTCCATCATCACATGAACTACGTCAGGAGTAATATAGTTCAACAAACGTTGGTAGTGGGTGATGATCATTGCTCCAAAACCTTCACCCCGCATCGCATTAACCCCTTTAGATACGACCTTAAGAGCATCAATATCCAAACCAGAATCAATTTCGTCCAAAAGAGCAAATGTTGGCTCCAACATCAATAATTGAAGGATTTCATTCCGTTTTTTCTCACCACCAGAGAATCCTTCATTGAGGTAGCGTTCTGCCATTTCTTCTTTCATATTGAGCAGTTCCATCTTTTCATCCAATTTTTTGATGAAATCACGAATAGAGATCTTCTCGTCCTCTTCTTTACCAGCATTCATGGCTGCACGTAAAAATTCTGCATTGGTAATTCCTGGGATTTCTGAAGGGTACTGCATAGCAAGAAACAAGCCCATCCGTGCACGTTCGTCAACTTCCAATTCCAAGATGTTGACACCATCAAACAGAATCTCCCCTTTGGTCACTTCATAATTTGGGTTTCCCATAATGGCAGCTGACAAAGTAGATTTCCCTGTTCCATTTGGTCCCATGATGGCTGCGATCTCACCAGTTTTGAGGGTTAGGTTCACACCTTTTAAAATTTCTTTGCCTTCAATTTCAACGTGAAGGTCTTTGATTTCTAATGTCGACATTGCATTCCCTTTCTTTTTACTTTGAAGTATGGAAGGTTCTCAAAGCAAAGATTCCTTCATCACAAAGTATTTTTTTACCTTTCAAGTATATCAAAAAAAAGCCTAAATGGCTTTTCTTTTGATTAGAACTATTCTTATTTAGTTTTTTCTTTTCGTTTTTGACGAACTTCCTCACGGTAGGAGGAATTGCCAATATAACGAAGGACATTTAATAGCGGACTATGACTAGGCCCCAGAACCCCAATCAATTCTGCTAACAGCTCTACTCCAAACAAGAGCCCGATCACAAGTAAGACGCCCCCAATGCGAGTAGAGATATTGAGCAAGAGAGAAATCAGGGAGAAGATCATCGAAATTCCATAGATCACAAGTACAGTTCCCCGATGCGTCAAGCCCAAGGAAAGCAAGCGGTGGTGCAAGTGATTGCGATCCGGCTTGTAAAATTTTTGACCAGAAAGGGTCCGACGGATAATCGCCAAAAAGGTATCTGTAATCGGCACTCCAAGGATAATCATAGGGGTGACTACTGCAACTGCTGTTGCATTTTTCAAACCTTGCAGGGACAAGACAGAAATCATAAAACCGATAAACAGAGCACCGGTATCTCCCAAATAGAGAATGGCCGGATGGTAGTTAAAGGGAAAGAAACCAGCAATGGACGCAACCAAGACAAAAATGGTCATGGTCAGAAAGAGGTTGGGTACTGGTAGAAAGAAATAGGACACAATCCCCATTGTCACTAGGGAGATAATAGAGACCCCACTCACCAAGCCATCCAATCCATCAATCAGATTGACTGCATTGGTAATGGCAACAATCCAAATCACTGTCAAAAGATAAGAAAGCCACGGTTCAAAATGAAGTAAGGGACCACCAAATGGAATCTTGAAATCATTCAGCCGAAAATCTGTCAAAAACCAGACTAGACTCGCTGCAAGCAGGATACCGATCATCTTTTTCTTGGCTGACAACTCTTTTACATCATCAATCAAGCCTGTGAGAGCAATAATCCATCCCGCTCCTACGACCGGCAAGGTATAGGATAGGTAACTTTTGATTGGGGCAGTGGTGGATGTCAGCATAGGAATAAAGACGAGAGTCGCAATTGAAAAAGCGATCACAATAGACAGTCCACCCGCGCTTGGCATGGGCTTGGTATTGATCCGACGCGCATTCGGATAATCCACTGCATCAATCTTAAAGGAGAATAAGCGAACCAAGGGCGTCAATACCAAGGCAATCATAAAAGTCCCAATCAGCACCAGAACAAATTGCAAGGAAAAGGACATCATAAGCTAGCAACTTTCTTCAAATTCTCAATCGCACCAGACACCATTAGTAAGTGGCCGTGTTCCTGCAGAACGGCTCGTGTCACTTCTGAATCATCTGCATACTCCCGAATGATGGCCAGTAACCAGGTCGGATATTGAGTTGGTTGATCCTCTGTATCGATCAAGACGGTTAAATAATAATCGGATCCCATTTTGTATAATTCAGAGGTATCCACTGGAAAACTGACCATTTTTGAAAAGGCAACTGTTTGCTGGATATTTGAAAAACGCAAAATGTAATAAATATACTGACTTACTGGTGCTTCAGATGTAGGATCTTGTTCTTGATTGTCACGTAACTCTTCTTGTTCCAAATGGTGAATAGCTTCTGCATCCCCTTTTGTCTTATCAGAGATTGTTTTTTCCAAGGTTTTGATAAATTCATCTGGCGTCATGCGCGACAACTCTTCCATATCAGGAAGATCTGACAAATCCTCAAAATCCAATTGTTGATCAATTTTTGATTTGGTAACAAAAACATCCAATTTATCCGGTTTTGGTGTCACACGAAAGCTCAGCATCCCGCTATCCAGGAAGCTTTCTGGCATTTCGAGCTCATCCAAAATGGCATAGAAAAATTCTTCTGTTTTTTCTTGTGGGACAAGGAAATCAGCAATTTCCATTCCGCGTTCTTCTAAGTCTTCTAGTTGGATCGTGATCTTAATTGTTGAATCACTAATTTGCTTCATCTTCATAGCATAACCTCATACTTCTAGTCTTACTATTATACTAAAAAAATGGATAGAATTCAAAAAAAGGATGCATAGAAAAGAGGTCGGGACAAAAGTCTCCAACCTCAATAAACAATTTGATCGAGTTCAACCCTTCTCTTAGAAAATAACACGGAAGAGGCCATACAATAACAAGATGGAACCAAGAACAATACGGTATTTCCCAAAGACGGTGAAATCATGATTTTTCACATAATCTGTCAAGAAGCGGATGGCGTACATGCTGACCACGAAGGCCACTCCCATCGCTACCAGTAGAATAAAGAGTTGCCCTAGTGCAAGTGAATGCCCGCCAAGAGCGAATTTCCCAACCTTTAAGAGGCTAGCCCCAAACATAGCCGGGATACCCAGATAAAAGGTAAACTCTGTCACCACTGGACGGCTAACACCATTGATCAAGCCCCCTACAATCGTAGCGCCTGAACGGCTTGTACCTGGAAATAGAGATAAGACTTGGAAAAGTCCGATATAAAGAGCTGTTCGATAAGATAGCTTATGCAACTCCGTCACTGCAGGTTCGACTTGTTCCCGTCTTTCCAAATAGATAAAGGCAATCCCGTAGGTGATCAACATAATTGCAACGGAAATCGAATTGTGGAAATGCGCCTCAAACCAATCATCTAATTTAAAAACAAAGACAAGAGGGAGGGTTGCAACTGCAACTTTTGCCCATAATTGCCAGGTCCGACGTACTTCTAGTGGAGATTTACCAGGTTTGAAGGGGTATAATTTATCAAAATAAATTACCACAACCGCTAGGATCGCACCCAATTGGATCACAACATTGAACATCTCCATAAAGGCTGGATCTTGGTTTTTAAACTGCACAAAATCCTGTAGTAGAATCAAGTGACCTGTACTTGAGATCGGTAGCCATTCTGTAATCCCCTCGACAATCCCAAAAAGGATCGCCTTGATTAATTCGATCAGAAACATCTTTTTCTCCTAAACTTACATTTGCTCTATTATATCATAAATCTATGGACTGGACCAGGCCTTCCATACTAGAAGGGAAAGAGCGACCAATACCATTCTTAGTACTGCTTAGAAGGCACCAAAGCCTCCTCCGCCTCCTCCGCCAGAGAAGCCCCCTCCACTACCAGAAGAAACTGTGAAATGACTAGCTGTCGATGCTGTCGATCCATAAGTAGACATGGCATGACTTGAGTGGGTCACATCATGATAGAACGGAGTGTAAACGAAGGCGTTTAAGGCTTGATTTTCTAACTGAATATTCCGAAGTTTCATGACCTTTGTGACCTGATCGGCTACACCATACAAGGCCGCATAGACCAATAAGCGATTCCATAGGACCAGAGACTGCAACTCTGCATCGTTGAGGTGGGCAATCTCTTTCAACATCCGACCAAAACTATCCCAGTAATAGCGTTGCTCAGCACCCGCAAGATTGACAACACCATCTCGTAGGCAGGCTTTAAAGACACCATTGAAGCGCACTGGCATAAACCAAAGTATGAGGATCTCTATCAAACAAGGAACAGAGAACCAACCCATCCCAAAGATGGCAAAGATTTCTGCTCCAAGGGCGATAAACCAAGCAGCCCAACCAAAGAAGAGGCTTCGTCTAGCTTGCGCTTCTTCAGTTGCCTCTAAAGGGCGATAGTAGCTTGGCAAATGGAGATCTTCCACCTTGCGATGAACATCTTTGGCTACCTGGTTGACAGCAGCATCAAAGCGACCCTGAGCCCTACTTCCTAGCGAACGAATAGCATCTTGATCTGCTTTTTTGGCATGTTTGTATACGTCATCACTAAATTCATAATTCTTAAAGAGATCTTTAACGGTACAGGAAACCTGATCCCCAAAAGCCATATTCATAAAAGAGCGTTCAAAATCATCCACATGTCCATGAGAATTCCTGGTCAAAACAACTTCATTTCCTTGTTGCTCGTAGACTATCACTCCACGATCCATCAAATCCAGCAAAGTGGCTTGAAGCATTTTTTCAAATGTAAATACCGGAGGAGTCGCCTTCTCTTTATTGGTCGGGGAGGCCTCGTCTAATTCAGCTGAATAAACAACCGAACTCATAATTAGAGGTGCAATGTCCTGTGGAATCTCATAAAGACGAGTATCGGTCGGATAGGTAACACCAGGCCAAATCATTTTTTTGAACCGATTGCGACCCAAGAGAGAAAGAAGCCAGAGTGCAATAATTAAGGCTGGCAAGATCCATTTCCAAAACATGCGTGTCCAGTATTTTTCTTGTTCAATTTTGGCTTGGTTCTTATGAAATTCATCCAATTTGGTCAATCCTGTATTTCGACCAGAATCATACAAAGTAGATAAGTCTGACTTCAACCAGTATCCATACAACTCCACCGCTTTTCCCTTACCTAAGTTATAGAAAGTAGCAGAATAGATTCCATCTTCTTTTTTTACAGTCACATCTGGTCCCATAAAGGCTGTATGGATGTACAGTTCCGATTGGGCATTGGCTGGTGCGAACTTAGGAATAACACGAAATTGAACTTCATCCACCTTCTGATCACCATCAGTAATTGGTTTCCAGTTCAACTGCAAGATATCCTTGTGTGAGTAAAGAAGATTTTTTAATTTCCATGTGACTTTAATTTTGACTGTATCTGTCGCCACACCACTGTTATAAATTTTCACTCGGTAGCCATCACCTAGATTCGTAATCTCAGGTTCTCTTTGAAGATCACGGCCTTCCACCTCAACCTTTGGCGGCATCTCAATTGCAAAGCCTTGTGGCATATTCCCCGCCGTTCCTAGACTAACATACTGCCCTCTGTAAGAATCTTTGAAATAATAGACCAACTCCTCCTCATAGGTGGCGTCGTCCCAGTTGTCCAAGGTCAAGGTTCCACCATAGTACAATACATCATAAGAGGGGCTAGATGCATGGACGTTCTGACTAACAAAAAGGCAGGCCAGAAAGGCGAAAAAAACATACAAATACTTTTTCATTTGATCACGCTCCTTTGTATTATTATAGCATTTTTTAAATAAAAAGAGGAGCATGCTTGAAATGCAACCTATTTTACCGTACAATAGGAAGAGTTAAAATAAGGAAGAGGAGAAAAAATGAAAAAAACATTATTCGCGCTCTTAACAGGGCTTTTCATTTGCCTAGGCATCACACAGGTTGCTCATGCAGATGACTATTTACGAATCGGAATGGAAGCGGCCTACGCTCCCTTTAACTGGACACAAAACGATGACTCTAATGGAGCCGTTAAGATTGATGGTACCAACCAATATGCCAATGGGTATGACGTCCAAGTTGCTAAAAAAATTGCAGCAGATTTAGGAAAAAAACCTTTGGTGGTTAAAACAGAATGGGATGGACTCTTACCAGCCCTAACTTCTGGTAAAATCGATATGATCATCGCTGGGATGACCCCTACTGCTGAACGTAAAAAAGCCATCGCTTTTTCAACTAGTTACTATAACAGTGAGCCTGTTCTCGTCGTAAACAAGGATGGCAACTACGCAAAAGCTAAAACACTAGACGATTTCAAGGATGCCAAGATCACTTCTCAACAAGGAGTATACCTCTACACCTTGATTCCCCAATTAAAAGGCGTTAGCCAACAAACAGCTATGGGAGACTTTACCCAAATGCGTCAAGCTTTAGAAGCTGGTGTCATCGATGGCTATGTTTCTGAACGACCAGAAGCACTTGCTGCTGAAGCTGCTAACAAGAAATTTAAGATGATCCGCCTAACAAAAGGTTTCCAAGTTGGAGAAGAAGATGCTTCTACTGCTGTTGGAATGCGAAAAGGTGACAACCGCATGGCACAAGTCAATGCTACCATCGCAAAACTTTCGACGGATGATCAAACCAAGCTCATGGATCAAATGATTCAATTGCAACTGGCGACTACAGAGAACAAAAAGGAAAAACAACCATCGTTCTTTGAACAAGTCTTTGCCATCATTAAATCCGATGGTCCTCAATTCCTTCGCGGAACTGGAATGACCCTGCTCATCTCTATCACAGGTACTGTCTTTGGTTTAATCATTGGGTTGTTGATTGGCGTTTACCGGACAGCTCCAAAAGCAAAAAATAAAGTCCTTGCTGGATGCCAAACCGCCTTTGGTTGGTTCTTGAACGTCTATATTGAAATCTTCCGCGGGACACCTATGATTGTACAATCTATGGTTATTTACTACGGAACAGCTCAAGCATTTGGAATTTCAATCGACCGGACCCTCGCTGCCATCGTCATCGTATCTATCAACACAGGTGCCTACATGAGTGAAATTGTTCGTGGTGGGATTTATGCTGTTGATAAGGGGCAATTTGAAGCAGCTACTGCACTGGGAATGACCCATGGACAAACCATGCGCAAGGTCGTACTTCCACAAGTTGTCCGCAATATCTTGCCAGCGACAGGGAATGAATTCGTCATTAACATTAAAGATACCTCTGTCTTGAACGTTATCTCTGTGGTTGAGCTATACTTTACTGGTAAAACCGTTGCATCACAAAATTACCAAACTTTCCAAACCTTTACGGTGATTGCTGTGATTTACTTCGTTCTCACCTTTACCATCACACGAATCCTTCGCTACATCGAACGTCGCTTAGATTCTGAAACTTATACTACAGGTGCAAATCAAATGCAAGTCAATGAGGTGAAATAATGTCAGAAAAAATTCTTGAAATTCAACATTTAAAAAAATCTTATGGTCAAAATGAGGTTTTGAAAGATATTTCGCTCACAGTTGAAAAAGGAGAGGTGATCTCCATCATCGGGAGCTCAGGTAGCGGAAAATCAACCTTTCTTCGCTCCATCAATCTTCTAGAGACTCCTACTGATGGAGAGATTCTCTATCGTGGGCAAAATGTTCTTGATCCTGAGTATGATCTTACCCACTACCGCGAGAAATTGGGAATGGTGTTCCAAAGCTTTAATCTCTTTGAAAATTTAAATGTCTTGGAAAATACGATCGTTGCACAAACAACCGTCCTCAAGCGTGATCGTGAAACCGCAGAAAAAGTTGCCAAAGAAAACCTTGAAAAAGTCGGTATGGGATCTCAATATTGGGCTGCCCGTCCGAAACAACTTTCAGGAGGCCAAAAGCAACGGGTCGCTATCGCGCGTGCCCTTTCCATGGATCCTGATGCCATCCTCTTTGATGAACCAACTTCCGCCCTGGACCCTGAAATGGTTGGGGAAGTTTTGAAGATCATGCAGGACCTCGCTAAAGAAGGTTTGACCATGATCGTCGTAACCCACGAAATGGAATTTGCCCGCGATGTCTCTAGCCGTGTCATCTTCATGGACAAGGGGGTCATTGCTGAGCAGGGAGATCCAAAAGAAATCTTTAGTAATCCCAAAGAAGAACGGACCAAGGAATTCCTTCAACGCTTCTTACACTAATCTCTTGAAACAGTTTGCTTACCAGTATGGAAGCAAGCTGTTTTTTGTACCTCCTCTTCTTTTAAGGCATAGAAAAAACCAGAAAGGAAGCCTCTCTGGTTTTTAATTGGAACAACAAATTAATCTTCGAATTTTTGATGATTTTTGTCATAAAAATCAATCAATCCGAGTGCAGTTTCAAACGAGATGTTCTTCACTTTTGCACGTCCTTGAGCCAAGGCAATGATAGACATTTCACGGGCATTTGTTTCTTTACTGATACGATATCCCGTAATTTTCTTATCGCGTACCCATCCAACAACTGATTCTACTTTTTCAAAGTTCGATTTAGCCATGATCTTTCTCCTATATTATTATTTCCAATACTAATATAAATTTTTTTGCACATTTTGTCAACTAAAATCGCTGAAAATACGAACCTTTTTTAAAAAATGAAAAAAAGTTTACTTTGCTTTCAAGGCTGATAATATTTGTGTACGAATGTTTTCGACGCCATCTGGGTTAGCTGGTAGGAAAATCGTATTATTCCCTTCCTTATCTGCAAAATTATTTAAGGTATCTAAGTACTGATTGGTTAACAGAATAGACATGATTTGCTCTTCGGTCAAGTCTACATTGGCTCCTTTTAACTCTTTAATAGAGTCTGCCAATCCATCGACAATAGCCTTCCGTTGCTCAGCAATACCGACCCCGTGCAAGCGGTCTTTTTCCGCCTCAGCTTCGGCAGCAGTAACGATCTTGATCTTGTCTGCTTCTGCCAATTCCTGAGCTGCCACGCGTTTTCTTTGCGCCGCATTAATCTCGTTCATGGATTGTTTCACTTCGGCATCTGGCTCAACTTTGGTGATCAAGGTTTTTACAATAATATATCCATAAGTTGACATTTCTTCTGCCACTTGTTTTTGAACTTCAAGGGCGATTTCATCTTTTTTCTCAAATAATTCATCCAAGGTCAACTTGGGAACAGAAGAACGCAAAGCATCTTCAATGTATGATTTAATCTGTGATTCTGGACGCATCAACTTGTAGTAGGCATCCTTTACGTTGCTTTCGTTCACTCGGTATTGCGTCGCCACATTCATGGTAACGAATACGTTATCCTGAGTTTTTGTTTCAACCACGATCTCACTCTGCAAGACGCGCAATTGAACTCGTGCTGCAATTTTATCGATACCAAAAGGCGCTCGCATATGAATGCCACTATCGCTAATTTTTTGATAACGTCCGAAGCGCTCGATGATAGCAACGGATTGTTGCTTGACCACATATAGTGAGCTAATCACAATGAATCCTGCAACCAGTAGCAAGAATAAAACAAAGATAATAAATCCAGGCATAAAAAGTTCCTCCTTTTAATTTACGCATATCATATCACAAGTATTGATAAAAAAGCAATATATTCCTTAAAAATATATTGCTTAAATGGTCGATTGTTTCTGTATGATCCTCAGACGAGCATATTATAGAGAGTTTCATTTCCGTTCAAGTTAATGAAAGATGGATCAAAACGCTCGATACGGTTGACCAAGCCTGCATAGTCATGTTTATTGGCTAAAGTAACCCCAATCAAGACAGGGCCTGTTCCCTTACTAGCGCGCTTGATGTATTCAAAACGTGTGATATCATCATTTGGCCCTAAGATATCATTTACAAACTCGCGAAGGGCTCCTGGACGTTGTGGGAAGTTTACGATAAAGTAGTGTTTCACTCCATCGTAGATCAAGGCACGTTCTTCCATTTCAGGCATGCGGTTAATATCATTATTCCCACCTGAGATAATACAACAGATCGTTTTACCCTTGATGTATTCGCGCAAGATCTCTAAAGATGCCACACTAGCAGCTCCCGCTGGTTCGGCAACAATTCCTTGCTTAGAATAAAGATCAATCAAAGTCTCTGAAATCAAACCTTCATCGACCCCAACCAGGGTTTCCACATGCTGGCGGGTTACTTCATAGGTTAATTGTCCTACTTTTTGCACGGCAATCCCATCTGCAAATTTATCAATTTCTGGTAATTTGACTGGGCCCCCTGCTTCAAAAGCAGCCTTCATGGAGCGCGCCCCTTCGGCCTCTACCCCAATGACCTCAATCCTAGGCTCTGTTTCTTTGATATAGGTAGAAACACCTGAAATGAGGCCACCACCTCCTACAGGAACAAGGACTGCATCAAAAGCAATCGATTCTTTTCGAGCTTCTTCAAGGATTTCGTAGGCCACTGTTCCTTGACCAGCCTGTACGTTTGGATCATCAAACGGGTCAATAAAGGTCCGTTTTTCTGAAAGAGTAAATTCTTGTGCCGCCTTAGCTGACGCGTCAAAGGTATCCCCAACCAATTTAATCGTTACATAATCCCCACCAAAGAATCGAACTTGACCGATCTTTTGTTGCGGTGTCGTAATCGGCATGAAGATGGTCGCTGGAATCTTCATTTCATTACAAGTATAAGCAACACCTTGCGCATGGTTTCCCGCAGAAGCACACACTACCCCACGCTCACGCTCTTCTTTTGAGAGTTGAGAAATTGCAAAATACGCTCCACGAATCTTGAAAGAACGAACACGTTGAGCGTTTTCTTTTTTCAAATAAATCTTTGCCCCATATTTTTCAGATAAATAGTGGTCGTATTCAAGAGGCGTATTAACAACGACCCCTCTTAATATTTTATGGGCCTTAGCCACATCTTTTGCTGTTATCATTTCATACCTCTGTTTGCTGTGTTTTGATGAAAAAAGCAAGCCAGGGTGTCCCAACTTGCTTAGTCTTCTACAGACAATTAGTTGTAGATTTTGAAGGCGTCATCGTCGTTTTGACCAACGAACGGCATTGCTTTACGTAATTCAGCACCAACTTTTTCAATTTCAAGGTTAGCAGCTTGTTCACGGTAAGCAGTTAATTTTGGACGTCCAGCTTTGTAGTCGTTAACAAAGTCGTTAGCGAAGTTACCATTTTGAATGTCAGCAAGAACAGCTTTCATATTTTCTTTCACTTGCTCAGTGATGACACGTGGGCCTGATACATAGTCACCGTATTCAGCAGTGTTAGAGATTGATTGACGCATTTTCTTGAAGCCACCTTCGTAGATCAAGTCCACAATCAATTTCATTTCGTGAAGAACTTCAAAGTATGCCAATTCTGGAGCATAACCGGCTTCAGTCAATACTTCAAAACCAGCTTCGATAAGGGCAGTCAAACCACCACAAAGTACAGCTTGTTCTCCGAACAAATCTTCTTCCGTTTCTTCTTTGTAGGTTGTTTCAAGAAGACCAACGCGTGCCGCACCAACACCTTTACACCAGTCCATAGCGATATCTTTCGCATTACCAGTAGCATCTTGGTATACTGCGTAAAGTGCAGGAACACCAAAACCTTCTTCAAATGTACGACGTACCAAGTGACCTGGTCCTTTAGGAGCACACATGAAAACATCAACATCTTTAGGAACTTTGATGAATTCGAAGTGGATGTTAAATCCGTGTGCGAAACCAACAGCATTACCAGCTTCAAGGTTTGGAGCAATTTCTGCTTCGTACAATTCTTGTTGGATTTCGTCTGGAGCCAAGATCATGATAACATCAGCCAATTTAGTTGCTTCTGCTACTGTGTAAGTATCAAAACCATCTTCTTTAGCTTTATCGAATGACTTCCCTGGGCGCACACCGATGATCACATCGTGACCTGTATCACGCAAGTTTTGTGCATGCGCATGACCTTGTGAACCGTAACCGATAACGGCGATTTTTTTACCGTCAAGTGCTGCTACTTTTACGTCTTTTTCATATTCCATTTGAACTGCCATAAGTAAAATCTCTTTTCTATTTTAATTTGCCTTTTTAAGGCGAGGATAACAATTTTCAGTCGAGAATTAATCTCGAGTAAATCCGGTTGCACCGGTGCGGGCGATGTTTTTAATCCCATACGGACGAATAACCCGAATAAGGGCTTCACTCTTTTCTGCATTTCCCGTCATTTGAACAGTAATCGAGCTTGGAGCTACGTCGACCACGGTTGCACGGAACGGTTGGATGATGGCCAAGATCTCTGCCCGCTTCTCAGCAGGTGCAGAAACTTTCACCAAGATCACTTCGCGCTCCAAGTGTGGTTTATCTGTGATATCCCGAACACGGATCACATCCACCTGGCGGTTGAGCTGTTTGATGATTTGCTCCACTTCATCGTGCGAAGCAACATCAATGATGATGGTAATCCGCGATACGTTAGGGTTTTCTGTTGCGCCAACAGAGATACTTTCGATATTGACTTGACGTCTCGATAGAACTCCTGTGAAGCGGTTTAGAACACCTGAGCGGTTTTGAAGTTTGGCTGTTAACATTCTACGCATTAAACTTCACCCCCAACATCTCATGATTACTCTTACCAGCTGGTACCATCGGTAAGACATGCTCTTTCCGAGAAATGTCTACTTCGATGAACATTGGTACATCTTCTGTGATGACTTCCAAATCCTTCTCTAGGGTTTCAGGATTATCAAATTTATAATTCTTGATTCCGTAGGCTTGCGCCATCAATTGGAAATCCGGAAGGCTATCAAAGACTGACTCTGATGTCCGACCATCATAGAAGGCTTCTTGCCATTGACGGACCATCCCAAGTGAATGGTTGTTGAGCATAACGACCTTGATGGGAACCTTATAAATATTTAAGATCGCCAATTCTTGGTTGGTCATTTGGAAACCACCATCTCCGACAAAGAGAACAACTTCTTTATCTGGATTGGCAATTTTTGCTCCGATAGCTGCAGGAACACCGAATCCCATCGTTCCTAGACCACCTGAAGTCACCAATTGGCGCTCATTTTGGTAAGGATAGTATTGAGCTGCCCACATTTGGTGTTGTCCAACGTCTGTAACGACAATAGCGTCACCCTTGGTCAACTCTCCAATGCGCTCGATCACAGCTTGTGGCTGTACAACCCGTTCCTTCTTGTCGTAAGAACGAACCCGGTTCTTATCTTGGGTTACCTTTTCGATCCATTTTTCTGTATTGTTATGAACCATTGGCTCTGCTAGTAACTGCTGCAAGGCCTTCTTCGCATCGCCGACAACTGGAATGTCAACAGCAATGATTTTGCCAATCTCTGCAGGATCAATATCGATGTGGGCAACCTTAGCATTCTTAGCGAAAGTTTTTGGATTACCTGTTAAACGGTCATCAAATCGACAACCAACACTAATCATGAAATCCGTCTCTGTCATAGCAATGTTAGCAGCGAAGGATCCGTGCATTCCTCCCATTCCTAGGAAAAGAGGATGACTGGTCGCAATCGTTCCTTGACCTAAGAGACTAGTCACTACTGGAATCTGATAGCGCTCAGCTAGAGCAATCAACTCTTCTGATGCTCCAGCGTAGCTGACACCACCACCAACGAGGAGCACTGGTTTTTTAGCCTTACTCAATTGCTTCAAAATCTTTTTAATCTGCAACTCATTGGGCTCAATGGTCGGCTGGTAGCTTGGAAGATTCACGCTTGGTTCATAGATGAAATCTGTCTCTAAAGCTGAGACATCTTTTGGAAGGTCAATGACAACAGGTCCTGGACGACCTGTTGTCGCGATATGGACAGCTTCTGTGATAATCCGCGGAAGATCTGCCGTCTCACGTACTTGATAGTTGTACTTGGTAATCGGCATGGTGATTCCCACAATATCCGCCTCTTGGAAGGCATCTTTCCCGATTCCAGCGCGATTAACTTGACCAGTAAAGACCAATAAAGGAACACTGTCGCTCATGGCATCCGCAATCCCTGTAATAGCATTGGTAGCCCCCGGTCCACTCGTGACAACTGCTACACCCAGCTTTCCAGTCGATTTGGCATAGCCTTCAGCTTCATGCAAGCACCCTTGTTCGTGTCGTCCAAGAATATGCTTGATACCTTCAAAGCTATAGATAGCATCGTATAAAGGCAACACGGCTCCACCAGGATAACCAAAAATCGTATCGATTCCCAAATCACGCAGGGTTTCAAGGACAAGTTCTGAACCGGTTTTCGCAGTTTCTAAGGTAATTTTCTCCATGTCTCTCCTTTCCAGTACTTTGTTTCTCAAATGAGCATGCTACTATCATACCATTTTTGGGAAATATTTCAAGGAAAAATAGTAAATTTTCTGAATTTTCTATCCAAATCCGAATAATGAGAGTTTCTCTAGAATTTCTAAGTCTATCACAAAAAAAGTCTCTAGGAAATCCTAGAAACTTTTCTTCCTTATAACCAACCCTTTTCTTGGGCAATCCTTGCTGCGTCCGTCCGATTTTCCGCATCCAACTTAGTCAAAATAGCCGACATGTAATTGCGGATGGTTCCGTTTGAAAGAAATAAGCGATCGGCAATTTCTTGGTTAGAAGCCCCTTTAGCAACTTCTTTTAGGACCGCTTGCTCCTGAGGGCTTAGAGGATTGGGATGGGTCAAGATTCCTTCCATTAATTCTGGTGAATATTCTTTTTGCCCTGCTAAAACTGCATGAAGAGTCGCCATCAAATCTGTAATGCGACGTTCTTTTAAGACATAGGCATCTACTCCAGCTTTAAGGGCACGCTCAAAGTAACCCGGCCGCTTAAAAGTGGTAACAATGACAACCTTGAGCTGGGGTCGTTGACGTTTGGCCCATTCCAACACTTCTAGCCCTGTTTTGATGGGCATCTCAATATCTAAGATAGCAATATCAACTGGATGGGTTTCGAGTAAGTGAATGGCTTCTTGCCCATCTCCAGCCTGCAAGACTTCTTCTACATCTTCTTGTAAAAGCAAGAGCTGACAAAGGGCATCGCGCAACATACTTTGGTCTTCTGCAACTAATAAGCGCATCTTATTTCCTTTCTTGATAGGGGATCCGTATTTCTATCCGGGTCGGCTTGTATTGATGACTGATCTCCAGTTCTCCCCCTAACAGGGCAATCCGTTCGCGAATCGAGTGCAGATCCTTATCGGAGACCTTATCAAAGCCGATGCCATTGTCTTCTGCGACCATTTCTACCCCTGTTTCGGTGGAGCGATAAGTGAGAAGGGCTTGCGTCGCTTTGGCATGTTTGATCATATTGGTGGCTAATTCCAGAGACACCATGGCTAGAGTAGACTCCAAGATTGGCGAGATACTAGCCGTATCGAGTTCATTCTGAATCTCCACTTGAATCTGAGCCACTTCCAGCATTTGCTTGACAGTTTCTAACTCTCTTGCCAAGGTTCGTTGCTTCAAGTTCTCTACAATCTCTCGGACTTGGTGCATGGACTCTTGACTAATGGTTTGAATCTCTTGGACCTGCTCCTGCGCCTTCTCAACCTGACCCAATGCTAAGAATTGATCAGCTAAGTCTGCCTTGACACTCAGCATGGCAAAGGTATGTCCCAGGCTATCATGCAAATCACGACCAATCCGATGGCGCTCGTTTTCTGCTAGTAAGAGATTGATCTGGGCATTTTGCTTGGCATGGTCAGCTTTCAATTCTTCCACCATCTCCATCCGAACCATACTAAAGGTCATAATCGCGATAAACAAAGAGACGATCAGGACAAAAAGCCAATCATTTTCTCTCATATCCCTATTAAATAACAAGGCTCCCAAAAGGATCAGTTGTGATCCAAAGGCCGTCCAAAGAAAGGGCGAGCGAAAATTGTGGATTCTAAAACGATAAACTAAAATATTGCTTAGATAATAGTAAAACCAACAAAAGCCTGTCCCAATAAATAGGGTATTTCCTCCTATGTAAGCCAACAAATAAATCCAAAAAATCCAGGTCAGTGTCCTATTTTCAATAATGAGGATCCCTAGATAGCTCACCATAAAAAAGAGAGCTAAAATGAAATGCCACCAGGGAATTTGACCTAAGATAATAGAAGCAAAGGGAAAGACCATAAAGATTAGGGCTACGTAAAACATATGGTGAATATGTTTGAGTTTTTCAATCATGCACGAACCTCAGAATGACGACGATAGACGATGACAAGGGCAAACAAGACCAGGGTAAACAAAGCTAAATAGAGACTAGCAAAGCCATTGACCTGCCCCTTGTTTAAAAAGGTCTTGATCAGTTCCATCAATTGATAGGTTGGCAGGCATTTGCCAATAGCTTGCATCCATTCTGGAAAGACACTAATCGGCATCCATAGTCCACCCATGACAGCCAGTCCCATATAGAGGAGATTGCCCGCAACCGACATCAATTGACTAGAAGGAAGCAAGGTCAAGACCAGACCGATAGCTACAAAAGCCAGGCTTCCTAGGATGAGAAGGAAGGCCGCTAAGACCCAATCCTGTGTAGACATGTTCACATGACGCACTACATGACCCACGGTAAAGACAACTACAATGGATAGGAGAAAGTCGACAAAGAGACCGACAACCTTTATTAGATAATATTCTACCATAGATACGGGAGTATGGCGCAAGACTTTTTGCCAATTATTGAGTCGATCAGTTTCAAGAACTGTTGGAAAGGAAAATAGAGCCGTAGACATCATGGAAAAAGCCGTCATGGAGAGGAGATAATCCCTCATAAAGTGAGCGGGTGCCCCTGGTGTGTCCTGGTACATCCCTGAAAAGAAGAGATAAAAAGCCGTGGGCATCCCAATGGATAACAAGTAATAAATGGCTTGACGTCTGGTCAAATGCCACTCAACCACGCCAAGAGCTTTCATGCGTTTCATCTTCTCTACCTACTTCCTTTGTATTTTCAAAAATAGAATCCAATAAACTTCGATTGGTCACTTCGATCTCTTGGATCGAACAGCCTTCTTCTTGCAATTGCCTCCACAAACGATTGGCATCGCCTGTCACAACTTGAAGGGCATCAGGTTTGACAGTCACTTGACCAATTCC
Source organism: Streptococcus sp. W151 (assembly GCF_053010205.1). Taxonomy (NCBI): domain Bacteria; kingdom Bacillati; phylum Bacillota; class Bacilli; order Lactobacillales; family Streptococcaceae; genus Streptococcus; species Streptococcus sp. W151. Next base: position 34,827 of record NZ_JBRKNT010000002.1, read on the forward strand.
GTCCATCCCTGCCACTAGAGCTTGGTATCGCAAAGGCAGGGTAAAATATTTTTCTACCTCTTCACTTCTCATAGCGAGAGGAGTCGTATCTCGAAGCAAACGTCCCTGGTGCAAGACCAAGATCCGGTCAGCTGTATGCTCTACTTCCTCAATGTAATGGGAAGAATAGACAATAGTGACGCCTTGTTCCTTTAAATCCCCGACAATCTCCCAAAAGCGTTGACGAGTAGACGTATCCATTCCAGCCGTTGGCTCATCCAAAAACAAAAGACTCGGACGACCAATCAAGGTTAGAACAAAGGATAGGAGACGTTTTTGCCCACCAGATAGCTTACTGGCCAATTGTTTCTTTTGTTCTAGACTAAAACGCAATAGCTCATCGATTTCATTGACCGTTAAGGGATTGGGATAAATGGAGCGAAAGAAGTTGATCAGTTCCTGAACAGTTAACTTTTGAACGACGGCATTCTCTTGAGGGAGATAAGAGACACTAGCCTTTAATCGAGGATGACCAGGAGCCTTCCCTTCTACTTCAATGATTCCAGAAGTCACCTTCCTATCCCCTAAGAGGCAATTCATCAAGGTCGTCTTCCCTGCTCCGTTAGGCCCAATCAAGGCCAAACAATCCCCTCGTTCAACCGCAAAAGAAATATCTTCTAGAATTACTTTTCCTTTGATGCTTTTTTTCAAGTTCTCAACTCTAATAACACTCATGATACTCTCCTTTCAACCAAGCTTGGCCAGCCGGAATGATGACAAAAACAACCAAGGTCACTCCCGTTTTTTTCATTGCTCCATTTCCTTATTAACAGCCTTGAGCATTTTCAATCCTTCTTGAACCGCCCAGCTCATGATGCCAATCCCAGCAAATAATTCCCAAGGGAAATGGTAATAGAGGCTATCATCCTTTGAAAAGATCAAATAGACGACCATCCCAACCACTGTTAACGTAAACACCTTAAATAACCATTGTTTCATTTTTCTTTCCTCTTACTTTCTGACTTTATTATATGAAAAGAAAATAACGGCCACTAGATGATTTTGTCACTGGCTGACATGACAAAAGTCACTAAAAAAAGCCAAGTGACTTCACTCGACTTTTTCTCTTCTTACTGGCCTTCTTCTTTCATGCCATGCAACTTCAGGGCCTTGATCAAGGCATCTGCCTTCATATTCTTCAAGTCATTGAGACCAGCATCTTTGAAGTAAGAAATTTCTTCTAGAGACTTGGTATCAATTTGGTTGAGGTCAATCACACTGGTTGAGAGCAATTTCTTCTCTGGTGTAACACTATATTCCAAGCTAAAACCAGGAACGTTTTTTAACTTCTTGTAGTCTTCATTTTGTTCCAACAAAGCTTGAATGGCTGCTGTGAGTTCTTCAGGTGACTTCTCTGCTGCGATAGTTCCAAGTTGTTGGGGGAGATCAGCTGTCACTTCGATACGAAGGTTTTCAACCTTATCTCCCTTTGATTTGATGATATCACGGTGTTTTGTTCCCTTGATATCTCCAACTAAGGTTGTGATTTTTTCTACATTTTTTACTTCTTTTTTAACAGAGGAACTGCTAGATGAGCTAGCGGGTGTTGTTTTCTTTGTTTGGGATTGCGAACAACCAGTCAATACCAAAATGGCTAGCCCAAGGGTTACAAAAAATTTCTTCATTTTTATAACTCTCCTTTCACATACTGTTATCAGTATAACATATCGCGTCTTTCTTGTCTAAAAACTCCACTTTTCAAACCATTTCCCCCTCATTTCAAGCTCTTCATTTTGAATAAAAAACTGATGAATTTGATACTTTTTGCAAAGTCCCCTTTTCTTCACTACGAAAGCTTCTGAGGAGCTTTCACTTCCGTCTCAAATTCTCCAAATCACTCTGATTTCATTGGGAATCTCCTCCTTTTTCTATCTACAAAAAAAGGTTCCGAAAGGAACCTTCTGTTCAATTATTCTACACTAAACAAGTATGGGTAGACTGGTTGGCCACCTTGGTGGATTTCCACTTCTACATCCTCATACTTCTCAGCAAGGGCTTGAGCTAATTCGTTTGCCAACTCCTCACTGCCGTCTTCACCGACATAGATGGTCACAATTTCACTATCTTCGTCCAACATATGGGCGAATGTTTCTTCCAAGGTTTCCATCATATCTGGGTTTGAAACGACGATCTTACCATCGACCATTCCAAGATTGTCATTTTCATGAATTTCAAGGCCATCAATAGTGGTATCGCGAACCGCTGTTGTCACGCTACCAGACACAACATCGCCCAATGAAGCGCTCATGCGTTCGTAGTTTTCTTCGATCGATTTGCTTTCATCAAAGGCAAGAAGACTGGTCAATCCTTGAGGGATGGTCTTTGTCTCTACAACTGCTGCTGGTTGATCAATCACTTCTGCTGCAGATTGAGCGGCCATCAAGATATTTTTGTTGTTTGGCAAGATAATGATGTTGCGCGCATTCAACTCTTCAACAGCTTTAACAAAGTCTTCTGTTGATGGGTTCATGGTTTGACCACCAGAGATGATGTAATCCACCCCTTGCGCTTTAAAGATATCAGCCAATCCTTCACCTGCAACGACTGCAATGATCGCATATTCTTTTTCTTCAACTGGTTTAGCTTGACGCTCTTCTTTTTCAACTTGCGCTTCGTGTTGGTTGCGCATGTTGTCAACTTTCACTTTCACCAAGCTTCCGTATTTAAGACCTTCTTGCATGACAAGACCTGGATCTTCTGTATGGACGTGAACTTTGACAATCTCATCGTCATTCACCACCAATAGGGAATCCCCCAGGTTGTTCAAATAGTTACGGAATTCATCGTAATCGAAGTCTTTGACATAAGTTGGACCTTGTTTCAAAGCGACCATGATTTCTGTACAGTAACCAAACTTGATGTCTTCAGTTGCGACATGACCAGCGACTGACTTGTGGTGTTCTGCATTGATCATTTCTGACATGGTTGCAGGTGTTGCTTGGAACTCTTCAGAAGCGATGAATTCTCCTGTCAAGGCCGACAAGAATCCTTCATAGATGAAGACCAAACCTTGACCACCAGAGTCTACCACACCAACTTCTTTCAAGACCGGCAACATATCTGGAGTCTTCGCAAGAGCTGTTTTAGCACCTTCAAGAGCTGCACGCATGACTTCTACCGCATCATTGGTAGATTCTGCTTTTTTCTTGGCACCGATGGCTGCCCCACGAGAAACCGTCAAAATGGTACCTTCAACCGGCTTCATAACGGCTTTATAAGCGACTTCTACACCAGACTGGAAGGCTGCTGCAAGTGCTGCTCCATCCAATTCTTCTTTGTCTTTAACACTTTGAGAAAATCCACGGAACAATTGAGAAGTGATGACTCCTGAGTTCCCACGCGCCCCCATCAATAATCCTTTAGCGAAGATCCCCGCTGCTTCACCAACAGTTGAAGCAGAACGGTCCGATACTTCTTTGGCCCCATTTTCGATGGTCATTCCCATATTGGTTCCTGTGTCCCCGTCTGGTACAGGAAAGACGTTCAAAGAGTTTACATATTCCGCTTGTTTATTTAAGCGCGTAGCCCCCGCTTGAACCATTTCTTGAAATAAACTTGTAGTAATATTAGCCACGATTATTCTCCCACAATCTTGATATTTTGAATATAGACATTCACAGTATCCGTAGTGATTCCAAGTTGATTTTCCAAACTAAATTTCACACGTTCTTGAATATTTTTTGAGACTTCGCTAATTTTTGTTCCATAGCTCAAAACAGTGTAAACATCAACTGCGATAGTTCCTGCTTCCGTTGTTTTGACAACAACACCTTTAGAGAAGTTTTCTTTCCCTAGGAGGGCTTGGAAATTATCTTTGATCGCATTTTTGCTGGCCATTCCAACCACACCGAAGATTTCAGTAGCAGCACCGCCTACAACAGTTGCGATAACCTCATCAGTCAATTCAATTTGACCGTCCTTTGTATTGATTTTTACTGTCATAATTTCTACCTCAAAAGTATTTTATATTCTATTTTACCATAAAAGAGGTCAACTGTAAAAGGGTAGGGACTATTCTTCTCCCGCTGTGACAGCTGTCTCTAGAGAAAAAGAAAAGGGAGTGGGAAAGAACTCCGTAAAATAAAAAAAGTTGAAAAGGTTCCCCAAACCTTTTCAATTTTCCCACCCCCGCACAGTTGATTAGGAAGTACGAATGTTTCAAACATGAGTAGTTCCAATCAACCACTGCGTCATGCTACTATTCCTATCAAAAAGCGAAGGCTGGACACTTTATGCCCAGCCTTTTTTCTTTATTAAACGCGTTCTACTTTACCAGATTTCAATGCACGAGCTGAAGCCCAAACTTTTTTAGGTTTACCATCGATAAGGACAGTTACTTTTTGAAGGTTTGGTTTTACGGCACGTTTTGTTTGGTTCATAGCGTGTGAACGGTTGTTACCTGATACAGTCTTACGACCTGTGAAATAACATACTTTAGCCATTTCTGTGTTTCCTCCTATTAGATCTAATATAACGGATGTGCTAGCACCACATACCGTACTATATTACCAAAAAAAATCTCTCTTGGCAAGCTTTTGGACAAAGTTTTTCATTTCTGGCTTAAGAAAACGAATTCCCTCCTACATAGATAATTTCTAGATTTCCTAAGGAAACATCGCCCGTAATGTAGAAATCCTTGCTTGTCAGAGCACTTGGATTTTCCTGATGTTGGATCGCCGAGAGGGAATTATCCACATGAACATGGACACGCCAATCACTTGGTACATAGAGACTCAAACTTCCAAGGGAAACATCGACAACAAACTGAGCAGAAGGACCTTCGATGCGGCAATTGTCAAAATAAACCGAAGCTTCTCCCATACTCACATCTGCACTTCCGTGAGTAAAGTGTTGGTCATTGAGATACTTTGTCACTGTTGAAAAAGTGACATCGATGTCATTGCCATCCGACTTACTCATGGACCCAGCAGAATAGGAAGCTAGGCGGGCTTTTGTTTTCTTAGAGGGTTTAAACAAAATGTTGAGCCCAATCACAGCGAGAATTGAGGAGAGGATGACAACTGAATTGGACACCGGAAGGAAATGGTATTGCCCATTGAGACAAAAGAGAGCTAAAAGTCCATAGATGAAGCCCCAACCAAAATGGCGTTTTAAGAAACTAGAGAGGGACAGGACGGCAAGCAAGGTAACCCAAGCCAAGGTCCAGATGCTGATGTCCCATTTTACAAAATAGCCTTGTAAGAGGATTAAGGCTGCTAAAAGGATTAAGAATACTCCAATTAATTTTTTTCTCATGATATTACCTCATTTCATTTAGTCGTTCTTTTAAGAGTTGATAGTAGCGTCTGGATACATGAACCTGCTTATGGGTCTGGTAGAAATTGACTGTGCTGGTTCCTGAAAAAGACTTTTCTAGAGAATAGATCTGCTTGGCGTTGACAATGGTGGATTTGGATATCCGACAAAAGGCGATGGGAAGCAGCTCCTCCAACTCATAGAGCTTCTGCTTGACCTCATAGGCCTCGTCCTTGGTGTGTCCAAAAATCTTCTCCCCGTCCGTCTCAAAAAAGAGGATCGATGCCACATCCAGAAAATACTCACTTCGATCCTTGTAGAAGGCCAAAGGAGCAACCTTTTGTTCGAGGATTCTCTCTTGCAGCTGGGTCAACTCCGGGGTCAAGCGCGGAGCTCGAATCAAGATCTCAGGCTCATCCATTGATGGATCCAATTCGATTCTAACTTTCATAAAACTCCTTTCCCAACGTTTTGATAGTACCATTATAACAGCTGTTGAAAACAAAACAAGGGCTTTTCAGTAAGTGGCACGTTTTCCCCATCAAGAGGTCGTATTTGAGAAGTAAAAGAGAGAGTGGGACAGAAATCGGTAATTCGTTAGAATTCGATTTCGTCGTCCCACCTCCGCACAGTTGAGTAGGGCTGTAAAAGCTGATGAAATCAGCGTAGTAGAGCCCACTCAACCACTGCGTCTTGCTCGACAATCCAAAGACAATTGAGAGGCTAGGACTTTTATCCCAGCCTCCCTCCTTTATTTATTGCTTTCCTTGTCCGGTAAAAGAAAACTAAGACCCACGCAAGCGAGCACACCTGCTGTGATAACTAGACCATTTGAGACCGGCAAGAGATCGTAAATCGCATTTGCGATCATAAATGCGATCAAGGCGCAGATAACACTTGCCTTGTAATCTTTTTTCAAGAGATTTTCAAGTGTAAAGAATGCAAATAAGAGAACAGGAAATAGGGGCCAGATGTTCACATCGAGCTTTGGAAAACCAACCATTCCCATTGTGACAATCACAAAAGCAGCCAAAATAAATCCAAGTCCAAGTAGTTTTTTCATCATCATATACCTCATTTTCAATATTCGGAAGTACTTCTTCCTCTGATGATTCTATGATAGCAGAGAGCCCCTAAGGCAACAAGGACTTTTGACTAAGTGGTCAAAAATGGCGCCTATGCGGTAAAAAAAAGGAACGAGACCGAACGAATATGTGATTCACCATCATTCGTCGTTTCGCTCCTTCAAAGCAGTTTTTTTCTATGCCGATTGCAGGGATCGAACCTGTGACCTACGCGTTACGAGTGCGTTGCTCTACCAACTGAGCTAAATCGGCGACTACCTTCTTAGTATAGCACTCTGATAGCGGATGTCAAGCACTTTTAGTTGATCTTTTTAATCAGAATCTGACATGGATTCTGTGGATCCCATAGTTGCGGAAAAATCTCTAATTTTTTAAAACCAAGACTGCGATAAAAGACATTTGTTCGGTCATAATCTTTATTTGAACCTTCTGCGACTGTTTTGACCTGTAGGTAGTCCACTTGTTTGACTGCTTCTCTTTCTATAGTCGTAATTAATTCCCTTCCAATTCCTTGACCTTGGAATGATTTTTTCACGCCTAGACAGTCAATTTCAGCACAATCTTCACTCGAATATGATAAACTTATAAACCCTACTACATCACTTTCTTGATAAGCAGCCCAAACTCGTAAATCCTTAGCTCCTTCAATGTAGGCTTGCGTGCTTTCTGGTATTCCAAACTATTCTGGCAAATCCCTTAAAATCTCAGCGACAACTGCCATTTTTTGATCTTCACCCTTGACTTCTTTAATTACAAACATCATAAGTTCCTTTCTTGATTTTAGTCTTACTTTACCTCTTACGAACCAGCACTTTCGTAGGCATCCAATCCCCTGTCCCAAAGTTTGAGGGAAATAACAAAGAAAACAAGGGAAATCAGAATCAAACCACCAATATTAAAGAGTCCATCCTTGTCCTGCAAGAAATAGCTGGCAGGATAGTAGGCCGTAAAGGCGAAAGGTACAATAAAGCTAATTAACCAACGAAGGAGCGAATTGTAAATAGAAATAGGATACTTGGCAAAATCATTAAACATATAGAAAATGTAAATCATGGCACCTGACTGCTTGGTCCAAAAAGCGATGCTGGCTGTAGCAATTTTCAAGGAAGTATAAATCAAGGTCGCAAAAGGAATACAAACTAGAAAAATCAGGAATTTTGGAAGAGTCCAAGCAATGCTAGTCGCCGTTGTCGCTAGTAAAATTCCACCGACCAAAAGTTCACCCAAGGCATCAATCTGAAAGGTCTCAACGAGGATGTGAAAGAGAGGATTGATAGGACGAGTCAGATACTTGTCAAACTCCCCTTTTCGAACTAGTCGTTGACCTAAAGCCCAGAGATTGTCAAAAAAGAGATGATCTAGTCCCTTTGGAATTAAGGAAAATCCATAGATAAAGGCAATCTCTTGAAAGGTCCACCCTTCTAGCGAGGGGATGTGTTGAAAGATGACATTGAGAAACAAGAGGTTCAGGCCTTGAGTCAAAAAGACTCCCAACACGCCAACCACAAAATCCACCTTGTATTCCATGATTTGCTTGATGTACTGTCTGATAAAAATCAGATGCATGCGTTGATATTTTTTCATACTAACCTCCCTGAATGGTGATAAATGACTGGACTCGTTTCCAAATCAACTGAGACAAGCCCACCATCACTATAAGCCAGAAAAGCTGAAGCAAAAGTGCTTGAAGAATCTGACTAGCATCGTATTTCCCAACAATAATCATGACCGGAGTGTAAATTAAGGATGAGAAAGGTAAGAAGGACAGAATATCTGAAATGACCTTTGGAAAGAAAGCCAAGGGAATCAAACTCCCAGACATAAAGGCCACTATGGAAGTCTTAAGTAGGTTGGAACCCCAAAGATTTTTAAATACAAAGGCTGAAAATCCAAAGCAGATATTAAAGAAAAAGTTAATCAGATAGGCCAGCGTTAAGCTAAAAAGATAAAGGGTAGTTAGTCCCAGCACTTCTACAATCCCTTGCCCAGATAAGATTTTCATCAAAACAATGACACTTAAAAATGGCAGTCCAACAGAGATAAAAATCAACCACTTGGAACCAAGCTCCGTAAAGAGGTAAGAAGCCGCAAAATGCACTGGTCGCAACAAGCGCATGATAATGGAACCATCCTTGACCTCATCACCAATCATAAAGGAAGAATCCGACCTAGTCAGAAGATTAGTCACAAAACTCATGATGATGTAGAGGGTGATATCCGCCATACTGAAGCCCTGAATCAAAGGCTCCTGGGAGGAATCAAAGACAGCCTTCCATAGATAAAAAGCTACAAAAGCACCCATGACATCGCCAATCCGATAAAGAATAAAGTTGACTCGATAGCTAATCAATTCCTGAATCCCTGCATTGATAAAGGGTTTATAACGTCTCCACAATTTGACCATCTTAGAGCTCCTTTCGATAGAAGCGACGGATAATATCTTCAATATCCGTATCTACCATCTTCAAATCACGGACCTCAAAATCAGATAAGGTTTGCTTGATAATATCGGCCGACTGGTAGCGGGAACTATCGAATTCAATATTGAGAGTATTTCCTTGTCTATCAATGGACATATCAGGCAAGCCCTCATAATGAGAGACTAGATGATTTTGACCTGGCGTCAGGTCAAAGGAGAGAGTCTTCATCTTTCCAAAGGTCTCCTTGAGCTGGCTAACCGTTCCATCAAAAATCTCTTGCCCCTTATCAATCATAAAAATCCGATCACAGAGTTGCTCAATATCACTCAAATCATGAGTAGTCAAGAGAATAGTTGTCTCTTCCTCCTGATTAATCTGGGTAATGGCCCGACGAATGTTGTCCTTGACCGACACATCCAAACCAATAGTCGGTTCATCTAAAAAGAGAACTTTGGGATTGTGAAGCAAGGAAGCCGCAATATCCGCCCGCATCCGTTGACCTAGTGAAAGAGTCCGCACAGGATCCTTGATAAATTCCTTCAAATCCAAAACTTCATTCAAAAAGTCCATGCGCTTATGGAAAAGCGAGTCCGGTACATCATAGATCTCTTTCAAAACCGTGTAGGTCTCTTGCAGAGCCAAATCCCACCATAACTGGGTGCGTTGTCCGAAAACGACTCCAATATCCTTGACATAATCTTGGCGATTATCCTGCGGAATCTTGCCGTTAATCCGACAAAAGCCAGATGTGGGCTTCAAAATTCCTGTCAGCATTTTGATGGTTGTCGACTTTCCAGCACCATTTGCCCCGATAAATCCTAAAATCTGCCCTTTTGGAACTTCAAAAGTTAAATCCTTAACCGCTTCAAAGGTCTGCTTTTCAGGATGAATAAAGGAGCGCAAGGCTCCCTTTAACCCCGGCTCCTTAACTGTCTTCACAAAATTTTTCTGAAGATGTTCCACTTCTATCATTGCCATATATCTCTCCCTTTAGAAAAGAACCATTAATTCAAACTACTTAATGGTCAAATTTCATTTCTTGAATCCTAAAACGGGATCCTCTATATAATTTTTACACAAAAGTCTTAATTACATTCTATTATAATGTAATCGATAAGGGGAAACAAGTGTTAATTTATATCGAAAATTTTTATCCTTAAGAAAAGATAAAAAGGTGATGCTGCATCACCTTCCTCTACCAATTCAAGTCTTCGATCATGCTTCTTACTTGTGAATCAAGGGTCTTATCCTTCTTCAGTTCTCCAACCAAAGCCTGAATCTGTGGGACTAGGTTTGGATCATTGTCATTAAAACATCGATGAAGCATCCAAATGTTATGTGGGGTAGGTCTTTTACCAACAACCTCCATCAATAAATCCTCATAGCCTTGATGATAAAATCTCTCTACAAAGTGCACCAAGTCACCTGGAGAACCAAAATCCACTTCTGGATGCTCGGAAATAAAGTCTAAGACGGGGGCAACCAAATCAAAGGGTTGAGGGTAAGCCTCCATGGCATCTACAATCTCGTCTGCCAACTCAAATTCTTGGTCTTCAGTAATTGCATCATGTAAAGCAACTAACATATCATCTTTAGTAAGCATCTGATTCTCCTTTTCAACTTTTCCATATCATTATTCGTTTTTGAACTTCTTCTTCACTCATCAAACCTTGTTCGTAAGTAGTTTTCCAACTCCTTTTGGGATAAATCACTAGGAAGTTCAAACACATACTCATAACCTTCATCACAAAAGGAAACCTTCTCTTCAGGTGGAAACCATTTCCGAAGCCAGATGATATAGGAGGCGTAATCTTGTAACCTGTTCGTTGAATCAAAGTAATCAATCACAAAAACATTTTTCTTGCTACTCAGTGAACTTTCCAAAGTAAGCTGAGGACTTTGATAATCCCAAGAAAGCGAGTAAGCTTTTTCAGGATTCGTCCTTTCTCTGATCAAAATACCTGGGAATTTTTCTCTCAAAGCAGTACAAAAGGCTTGTAAATCTAGGAATATGGGGTCTTTACTCTCAATAAAGACAAAATCAGCAGTACTCATCAGTCTCTCTCCTTCTTTTTAAAACTGAAAACTGACCTTAACCATCAATGGCAAAATTCTCCAGACTCTCAAATGCCTGCCCCTGATAGTCAAAAGAAAAGATATGAATATCATCAAAAGTTTGATCGCAGAAAGTAACGGTTTGTCTTTCTGGCTCGATTATGGGTTTGCCCAACTTTTCAGTAGCTTCTTCACCTGTGAAATACCCGTAAAATTCTTGTAAATGAGGCAGTATAAAAGCAAGAATACGAGATCTATTTTTATGGTAATTAGCTGCAAGCAACTGATCTTCCATCTCAAAATTTCCACTTGGTTTTTCTTCCCAAGCCACAAGAACATCATCTACTTCATGGACGTAAGCTTGCAAGGACTGATCGAATATCATGGCTATTTTCCCTTCTATTCTATTTGTAATAACAGAAAATAAAATCACATAGATTGAACTAAATGATTACCTAGATGTAACTTTCATAATTCTTTTCACACTCTTATCTTTGTCAACTAGAAAGCAATCTGGAAAAGTCATCTGTCCCCATTTTTTATAATCAAAACTTGAATCAAAATGATTGATTAAGATTCCTAGCAAATTTCCATGAGAACTCAGTAAAATGGTTTTATCTGAATACCTTTCTTCCAAGTCCTCAAATAAATCTAAAATTCTATTTAATGCTTCTCGATTGGACTCGCCTCCAATAAGAGATTTATCTGGATTTTGCCATAAATATTGAATTGTTTTTTCAAACTCAGTATCTTCAATAAATCTTGAGGATAATTTTCGCTCTCGTAACCGATTATCAAGAACTATTTTATCAAATTGAATTGGCGAGCTATTAATCGTTTCAAATGCTCGTTTATAAGGACTAGAAAAATAATAATCAATATTAAAAGAATTCAAAAAATCTAACTGATTAAGAGATGAAAATCCTTTTTCTGACAAAGTTCTATTAAAATCATCACTTGAAAATCTTGAATGAGCATGTCTAAGTAAAATATAAGAATTATTCATAAGTCATTACCTTTCAATTATTATCATCAGTCTCAATGGATTTTTAAGCCCTCAATTATTCTCTAAAAATTCTTTAATACGAGAAACAATAGCATCGCTTTGATAATGATAGAGGTCGTGAGGCGCATCCATATAGTCGACTTGAACATTAGACTGGTCGCTTGCAAATCTCTCTGCATAACGTTGCCACTCTGATTGGCTAAAGGTCGTGCCTTCACCGTTAGAAACCAGGAGTAAGGCTGGAATTTTCGGATTAATGCTAGATGGAACTTTCTTGGCATTTTCCTTTGCCAAACGGGATTCATGAAGCATGGCTTGTGACATCAACTGCTTATATGCTAGTAATTTATATTGTTGTCGTTCAGTTTCAGTCAGAGTTGGATTTTTTATATAAAAGGACTCTGGGAAATAGCGTAATAAGCCAATCTTACTGCTCCAATAAGCCACAGTAAGCACGGCCTGATTATCCTTTAAATCTTCATAACTCGCTGGTAAGGCCCAATCCAGGCCAATCAAAGCCTTCACTTCATTTGGATATTTCTCTTGCCAAGCAAGACTCTCTAAACTAGCCATTGAATGCGAAACAATCACATAAGGACCTGAAACATGAGCTTGCGCCAAAGCTTGACGGGTCTCAGAAAGGACCTCCATCACATCTCTTGAATGATCACTATCTTGGCTAAAACCATACCCTGCTCGCTCCACGACAACAACCTTGTATTTTTTGGAAAGGGAACCTGATAGATTCTTAAAGTCTAGGACAGGGGAAGCGATACCAGCACCTGAAAGAAAAACGATTGTTTGAGGCCCTTCTCCTTTAATAGAGACATTCATTCGATGTCCATTGACTGTAACTTGTTTACCAATGGGTGTGAGAAGCTTACTTTCATTTCGTAAACTAAATTGATGAAAAACAAATGTACCTCCTAGAAAAAGGATAAGAACAACAAAAATGATCCAGCTAAACTGTTTAAATTTTTTCATAGGCATATTGTACAAAAATTAAATCCCGGAAGCAACTTTTCCCAAACAAAAAAACAAGATCCACATGGGACCTTGCTTTCCTGTTTTTAATTAAGCTTTGCCTTCTGAACCGAATACGTCGATACGTTCTTCAACAGCTGCAGTAATTGCTTCGAAACCTGGTTTCAAGAATTTACGTGGGTCGAAGAGTTTCTTCTTGTCGTATTCTGCTTCGTTTGCATCGTATTCACGTACGAATTGACGAGTAGCATTTGCAAATGCGATTTGGCATTCAGTGTTCACGTTAACTTTCGCAACACCAAGTTTGATAGCTGCTTGGATTTGATCATCAGGGATACCTGATCCACCGTGCAATACGATTGGGAATCCTGGAACAGCTTCAGTCAATTTTTGCAAGTGGTCAAGGTGAAGACCTTTCCAGTTTGCTGGGTAAGGACCGTGGATGTTACCGATACCTGCAGCCAAGAAGTCGATTCCTGTAGCAACCATTGCTTTAGCGTCTTCGATTGGTGCCAATTCACCGTCACCGATGATACCGTCTTCTTCACCACCGATAGTACCAACTTCAGCTTCTACTGAGATACCTTTAGCATGAGCTTTTTCAACGACATCTTTCGCCAATTTAAGGTTTTCTTCAACTGGAAGGTGTGAACCGTCAAACATGATTGAAGTGTAACCAGCTTCGATACATTCAAGAGCATCTTCGTAGTGACCATGGTCAAGGTGAATAGCAACTGGTACAGTGATACCCATTGATTCTACAAGGTTTTCAATAAGGGCTTTACATACTTTGTAACCACCCATGTATTTAGCAGCACCCATAGAAGTTTGGATAAGTACTGGAGCTTTCTTAGCTTCTGCTGCACGCAAGATAGCTTGAGTCCACTCAAGGTTGTTTGTGTTAAATCCACCAACTGCATAACCATTGTCACGAGCTGCTTGGACAAATTTTTCTGCTGAAACGATTGCCATTTGTTATAGGCCTCCTATAAATTTTTGTGGGGTTAATCCCACTTACATTGTTTATTTTATCACTTTTTAGATGAAATTGCTAGTTTTTCCTGTGGCTTTAAGCGCTTTCTTACGATAAATGAGGAGGAACCCTCTCCCTACTATGACTTTCATCCTTTTCAAAAAGCAAAAAAAGGGAGCTCAAGCCCCCTTTCAATCCTTCTCTTTAAAATTTTTTAATGAAACTAGAAAGCCAATCCCGCAAATCACAAGGAGTCCTCCTGCGACCCATTGAGAATAGAAATAAGCAGCAAATAACTGACTGTCGGTAAACATTTTTCCAAGAAGTCCGTTTAGCAATCCCTCAAGAAAGGGAATATTCTCACACACAGCAAGGATTGAGGCAAGAAAGAGAATAAAGCCCGCTATCAAAAAGAGATTGGGAATCCATCTTTTCAGCCTTTTTTCATCTCTGAGCAGATACTTAGAAGCAATCGCCACTAAAAAAATGAAAACATTCCATATGTTTAAGGCAATAAAATATCTAAAAGTATCCTTGTATGCGCCTATCGCCATCGCTAAAATCAGGATAAGACCGAAAAAATTAATGGCACTTCCCAATAGTGCAAAGAGGCCATCGGCCAAAACCAGATCCTTTTTCTTCATGTTCTCACCTCATCTCACACCTATTCTACCACAAAGAGATTTGAAAACAAAAAAAGATAGCCGAAGCTATCTTGATCCGATGCGGAGAGAGGGACTTGAACCCTCACGACCTAAAGCGGTCACAGGATCCTTAGTCCTGCGCGTCTGCCAATTCCGCCATCCCCGCGATTGAGTACTTTACTAGTATATCAATCAACGACTTTTTTGTCAAGATTTTTTTCAAACTTTTTTCAGAGTTTGTCATTTTTTCACAAAAAGTGAGCAGGTCGAAAGACCTGCTCACTTGATTTTTATTTGCTATCGTGGTTTTCAACTGCCGCTGTGATAAAGGCTGTGTAAAGTCCTTCTGGGCGGTTTGGACGGCTTGACAATTCTGGGTGGTATTGGCAAGCGACAAAGAATTTGTTTTCTGGGATTTCAACGATTTCGACCAAACGGTTGTCTGGTGAAACGCCTGAGAAGACAAAACCTGCTTCTTCGAACTGTTCACGGAAAGCATTGTTAAACTCATAACGGTGACGGTGGCGACGTTGTACCACTTCTTGATTGTCATAGGCAGCTGCTGCTTTTGATCCTCGTTTGAGTTTAGATGGGTAAAGACCGAGACGGAGCGTTCCTCCCATATCTTCCACATCGATTTGGTCCCGCATGATATCGATAATCGGATACTTGGTTTCTGGATCCAATTCGGATGAATTAGCTCCTTCCAAGCCTAAAACGTGACGGGCAAATTCGATACAGGTTAACTGCATACCCAAGCAGACACCCAACATTGGGACGTCCTGTTCACGCGCATACTTGATGGCTTGAATTTTTCCTTCTGTTCCTCGTTGACCAAAACCACCTGGGACGATGATTCCATCAGCATCTCCAAGGAGTTCTGCCACATTTTCGGCTGTCACATCATTGGCATTGACCCAATTAATCTTAACTTCAGCATCATTCGCATAACCTGAGTGCTTCAAGGCCTCAACGACAGAAATATAGGCATCTTGCAATTCCACGTATTTTCCAACTAAGGAAATCTTGACCTGCTTCTTGAGGTTCATGACCTTATCGACCATTGCAGACCATTCTGTCATATCTGCTGCAGGAACATTCAATTTCAAATGGTCACAAACGATTTGGTCCATATTTTGTGCTTGCAAGTTCAATGGGATTTGGTACAAATGTTCCACATCAAGTGACTCAATGACAGCTTCTGGTGCGACATCACAGAATTGAGCCAACTTGTTTTTAATTCCTTGACCAACTGGTTTTTCTGTACGGATGACCAACATATTTGGTTGAATCCCAAGACCACGCAATTCTTTCACAGAGTGTTGGGTCGGCTTGGTTTTCATTTCTCCCGCAGCCTTCAAGTAAGGAAGAAGGGTGGTGTGGATATACATAACATTTTCAGCACCGACATCTGCCTTCATTTGACGAAGAGCTTCAAGGAATGGAAGGGACTCAATGTCTCCAACTGTTCCCCCGACTTCTGTGATGATGACATCTGAATCCGTCGTCGTCGCTGCCCGTTTGATTTTCTCTTTCAAGGCATCTGTGATATGAGGAATGACCTGTACAGTTGCTCCCAAGTATTCTCCACGACGTTCCTTACGAAGGACCTCACTATAAATTTTCCCTGTCGTCACATTTGAGTACTTATTCAGGTTGATATCGATGAAGCGTTCATAGTGACCAAGGTCCAAGTCTGTCTCTGCACCATCGTCTGTGACAAATACTTCCCCGTGTTGGTAAGGACTCATCGTCCCTGGGTCGATATTGATATAAGGGTCAAATTTTTGGATCGTCACTTTCAATCCACGATTTTTAAGCAAGCGACCAAGACTTGCTGCGACAATCCCTTTCCCGATGGATGATACGACACCACCCGTTACAAAAATATATTTTGTTGACATGTGCTTTCCTCTTCTTCTAATGTTGTAGAGGCCATTCCTCTTTGCAGAAAAAACAAAAATAGCCCCCTAATCGCTAGGGAGCTCCGACCTCAAAATGAGGTGCCCGAACAATATCTTACCGCAAATGGTCTACTTTGTCAAATTGAAAATTTTATGAAAATGGTTTTCACTGTTTACGAGACTTTTCCACTCCATTTTGTGTGACGAGAAATTTCTCAAATTGAAGCTGGGGCATACAAAGAGCAAGGTCCTTATGGATTCGCTCCAGTGCTTCTAAACGCATCTCGACTGATGTCTCAGTATTTCCTTGAATGACAAAGAGGGCGTTTTGTGTAGTCTCCTCAAATTTGTAATGGTCACTATCGCGTACATCCAACCAAGCCAGAACTCCTTTTTGATCTCTATAAACGGGATCTGTCGGTGCTACATGCTTTTCGCTAGAAAGGATGGGGAAGAAGAGATCTTCTCTTTGACTCACTGTAAATTCAATCGGCCCCTCAATCTTATCTAGGTCATGTCCTCCGATCGCGAGAAAAGACTTCAGAGATTCGACATTATAGATATCGATGATGCTATTGATCTGAGGCAGAGCACCACGATGCTGGATGTTTCGGATAAGAGCAAGGACTGTTGGTGGATTTTTCTTGATGCTACGCCCTACTTTTTGCAAGAGGTCTGTATAGCCTTTGATGACAGGGGATGCCGCTACTTCTTCTGTCTGACACTGGAGCGCCCATTGTTCAACTGCTTGCTTCTTTTCAAGAAAAGAAGGGGGCAGGACTGCTTGGGGATCCACATTTCTAGCAATTCCGACCACAACCGTATCAATACCAAGAGCTACTAAACTTTGATCTAAATGAAAGTCCATCTGAATACCTCCTATTTGGGAATCCTTACACGTTTATCATACTCCATTTCGCCACTTTTTTCAATGCATATAAAAAGAAACAAGGAACAATTGGTTTTTTTCAGAAGATAGATAAACTATTTTTATTGACATATAAGTCAATAAATTACTTGCAAACCATCCTCTACTTTTGAAAAATCAAAGGATATTCTGAAACTTTCCGCCGTGAGAAAAGTGCCTGAAACTTCATAGCTTCAGGCACTCGGAATTATTGAGACTTAAGGCTCAATAATTAGTCATGGAACTTCGTAGAAGTTCGCTGACGTCCGTACTCACCTAAGGAAAGTTTCTGGGAAAACTTCGTCTTCAATAAAAAAACAAGGAACAATTTCCTTGTTTCATATGACTTATTCTTCTTCCTCGTCTTCAGAATCCTCTTCTTCGTCGTCTTCTTCGCTCAATTCAACTTCTTCACCCAAATCATCTGGTACGATTTCATTGATTTCAGCATCGTAAGCTTCGACTTCACTCTTTTCATCATCTGGATTTTCTTCATCATATGAAAGAGCTGGATCTGCTTCGTAAACTTCTTCGTCTTCTGGATCGTCGTCGTTGTAGTCGATCGCATCTTCGTCTCCATCCATGAAGGCATTGACACGTTTTTTCTTGCGTTTCTTAGGAGTTTCATCTTCGTCTGTTTCTTCAAGAGCGATAATTTCCTCGTCAACTTCATCGATGGCATACCATGAACGAAGACCCCATTTGTTATCTCCAAGTGGGATAAAGCTTCCATCGACATTCAATTCTGTGTAGAACAATGGAAGAGCTTCACGGATCTCGCTGTTTGATTTTTCAAGGTAATTTTGAATTTCATTTACAAGATCGCTAAAGTACATTTCATGGTCACGTCCGCGTAATTCCAAAATCGCACGCGCCACTTCAATCATAGAAAGTTCACTTTTTTCTTGTCCAGCAAATACTTCTAATTCCAAGGGTAAATCTCCTTATGTTTCATTTCCTAAATGGAGAAGGATCGGGTCTTAAACCTCTTCCTATCCTCGATGATAGATTGAAAACTTCTCGTCACTAAATCTATCACGCATTTTATCGTTACACTCTATTGTACGATAAATTTCCCCTTTCGTCAAAGGAAAATTCCAGGATTCTCCATGAAATCAGAAAAAGAAGAGCCTCATAGCTCTTCTTTTTATTCTCAATTATTTTACTTTTGCTGTGCTTGTGATCACGTTCACGGCTTTCTTCACTGTGATGTCATGTTTCAACATTTCTGGTGAAAGAAGGTTGCGAACTTGTTCAACTGGCATGTTGTAATCTGCTGCCAATTGTTCGATTTCAGCGTTGATTTCTTCTTCAGTTGCTTCGAAACCTTCTGCTTTGGCTACTGCTTCAACCACGAGGTTTGTCTTCGTGCGGCTTTCAGCTTCTGCTTCATATTGTTTGTGAAGATCATCTTGAGTTGTTCCAGTAATTTGGAAGTACATTTCAGGTGAGATTCCTTGACGTTGCATATTTCCAAGGAATTCGTTGATAGAACGGTGTACTTCTTCGTGGATCATTTCTTCTGGAAGTTCAACGATTTCAGCATTTTCAACTGCAAGATCGATCGCTGCTGCTTCTACTGCATCGTTGTATGCTTCTTCTTTTGCTTCTGCCAATTCTTTGCGGTATTTTTCTTTCAATTCAGCAAGAGTTTCAACTTCTTCGTCGATGTCTTTTGCCAATTCATCGTCAAGAGCTGGTACTTCTTTTGCTTTCACTTCGTGGATAGTTGTCACGAATTTCGCTTCTTTACCTGCAAGATCAGCTGCTTGGTAGTCTTCTGGGAATGTTACGATCACGTCAACTGTTTCACCAGCAGAGTGTCCAACCAATTGGTCTTCGAAACCTGGGATGAATTGACCTGAACCAAGTCCAAGTGAGAAGTTGTCACCTTTACCACCGTCGAATTCAACACCGTCGATAGAACCTACGAAGTCGATCACAACTGTGTCACCTTCTGCTGCAGCACCTTCTTTAACAACTAATTCAGCCAAGTTGTTGCGTTCGCGTTCGATACGAGCATCCACATCAGCGTCTGTTACTTCTTTAGAAACTTCTACTGATACTTCAAGGTCTTTGTAAGCACCCAATTTTACTTCAGGTTTTGTTACAACAGCTGCTGTCAATGTCCAGTCTTGACCTTTTTCCATAGATACAACATCAAAAGTAGGTTGTGCTACAACTTCGATTCCAGCTTCTTTAACAGCTGCTTCGTATGCTGCTGGAAGAAGATCGTTCAAAGCATCTTGGTAAAGAGCTTCTTCACCAAAACGTTGGTTGAAGATTGGACGTGGAATATGACCTTTACGGAATCCAGGTACGTTCAAGGTTTTCTTAACAGACTCAAACACACGGTCCAAAGCAGGTTTGATTTGCTCTTGGCTGATTGTGAAAGTCAATACACCGTGGTTAGTTTCTTTGTTTTCAAATGATACAGACATTCTGTCTCTCCTTAAAATAATATAGTCATTCCTTATAATTTTACCACAAAACTTTGAAATTGCAAGTTTTAAAACGTTTTTGCCTCTCTTTTCATCCAAAAAAACTAGCCCCTAAAAGCTAGTTCTATTTATGTTTTTCGGATAGGATCATCTAGGTAGAGAGCACGGGCACCACCGATCAATTTTGGCCGACTAGCGAGGGCTGTGACATGGGCTTCCCCTAGTTCACGTAAGACAGGGCGAATTGGGACTTGCACGTGTTTGACGTGCATCCCTACTGAGGTATCTCCGATGTCTAAGCCCGCTTGGGCTGTGATAAATTCCACTTCGACAGGATCTTTAAAGTACTTGAAAGCAGCGAGTTGTCCAGCTCCCCCTGCATGGAGACTTGGAAGGACATTGACAATTTCTAGATCCTTCTTGTCTGCCAATTCCCGCTCGACCACCAGGGCGCGATTGAGGTGCTCACATCCTTGTACCGCTAGATAAATCCCTCTTGGATTCAACTCATCTAGCAAGGTCTGGACAATAGCTTCAGCAATGTCGATGTTCGAGGCCTTTCCAATTTGCCCTCCTGCAACTTCACTTGAAGACATCCCGAGAACTAGAATCTGTCCCTGATGGAGACGGCTTTTTGCCAAAACATCTACCAGGATTTCTTTTGTATCCTTCTTCAGTTGCTCCAAATCCATGAATTAGTTTCCTTTCTTTTGGAAGGCATAATAGACCACATAGCCTAAAGCCATTCCGACAAAATTCTGAGCGAGGTTATTTGGAATGTCCGAGATAGCAGCTCCCCAGCCATTGCCTAAAAAGAGAGCAGAAGCTAGTGCGTAACCGCCTACCATGACGACTGTC
Organism: Streptococcus sp. W151; assembly: GCF_053010205.1. Taxonomy (NCBI): domain Bacteria; kingdom Bacillati; phylum Bacillota; class Bacilli; order Lactobacillales; family Streptococcaceae; genus Streptococcus; species Streptococcus sp. W151. Next base: position 55,399 of record NZ_JBRKNT010000002.1, read on the forward strand.
GCAAGAAGCAAACCTAGGTAACGGGCTTTCCCCTTGAAGCCAGCGAAATAGCCTTGTCCCCCGTGAAAGAGAAGGCTAAAGAACATCCACTGAGGATAGCCTGAAAGGAGATCGAGTAGGAAGGCTCCGACACCACCTACAATCGCACCTTCCTTGCGTCCAAAATAGAAGGCTGTAAAATACACTCCAAGATCTAACAGGGTGACAATCCCTGTGGGAGTTGGGAGTTTGGTATAGTAGCCAAGTACAACTGTCAAGGCACATAAGATAGAGAGGCGGGCAATGAGTTGAGTTCGATTAGATGTCATATTGTACTACTCCATACTGGTCTGAATGTTGAATCGCTTGGAAGACAAAGTCTTTAGAGGCTTTAACAGCTTCAAGCGGTGATTTCCCTTTCACCAACTGGCTGGAAATGCTAGACGCAAAGGTACAACCAGCTCCTGTATTGTTCTTTTCTAGGACTGGCTCTTCAAAGATTGTAAAATCTTGTCCGTCATAAAAGACATCGATGGCCTTTTCTTTATTGAGACGATTACCCCCTTTGACCACGACATTCGCCGCACCCAATCCATGGAGCTTGCGCGCCACCTCCTTCATATCATCGAGCGATTGAATCTTGCTTTGGGTCAAGATCTCAGCTTCTGGTAAGTTTGGTGTGATGATGGTCACATAAGGGAAGAACTTGATCAATTCGTCTCGAAGAGCTGAAACTTCCACATCATGGCTTTCCTTGCAGACCAAGACAGGGTCGAGCACTACTGGGATATCTGCATGAGCTTTGACATAGTCCAAAGCTAGGTCTGCCACTTCAACATTTGGCAAGAGACCGAGTTTAATAGCAGAGAAAGGAACATCTTTGAGAGAGTTGAGCTGCTGAGCAAAGGTCGTTGGATCCACTGGAATCACTTCAAAACCATGCTCGGTCATAGCTGTTAAACAAGTTACCGCCACAAAGCCATGCTGTTTGTTAGTCGTATAAGTTGCAAGGTCTGCGTGAAGACCTCCCCCACTAAAAATATCATTTCCTGAAATTGCGAGAATTAATTCATTACTCATAACGTATCTCCTTTAAATATAAGCCATTTGGCGCTGCTGTTGGACCTGCTAGATTGCGGTCCTTCTTTTTCAAAATCAGATCGATCTGCTCGATCGGCATCCGATCATTTCCGATCTTCAACAAGGTTCCCACCATATTGCGGATTTGCTTGTAGAGAAAGCCATTGCCCGAAAAGGTAAAGAGCAGGCGATGATTTGCCGCATCCTCGACCAAGCGAGCCTCTGTAATTGTACGAACCTTGTCATCCACACTGGTTCCTGAAGCGGTGAAACCGGTGAAATCATGGGTTCCCTCCAACTTTTGGATGGCTACTTGCATCTTTTCCACATCCAAAGGATAGGGGTAGTGGGTCGCATAGTGGCGCATCATGGGGTTCTTGGGACGACCATAATCCACGATGAATTCATAGGTTTTGCTGTGCTTCTTGTAGCGTGAGTGAAAGTCATCTGCTACTTGCTCCACCCGGATAAAATCAATATCCTCTGGGCTTTGGGTATCAAGGGCAAAGCGAAGCTTCTCCTCGTCCCGCGCTTGAGGGAGATCAAAATGAATCACCTGCCCAAGAGCGTGGACACCTGCATCCGTCCGACCCGCTCCATGAACGGTGACAGGGCTTCCTTGATTGAGACGCGTCAAGGTCTTCTCGATTTCTTCTTGCACACTGCGGGCATGCGGTTGGCGTTGAAACCCTGCAAATAAGGTCCCGTCATATGAAATGGTTGCTTTGTATCGTGTCATGGTTTTATTTTAGCAGGATATAAAAGGGGATACAAGAGTGAAAAAAGAAAACTGTCCGGGTACAGTTTTGCAAGCAAAAAAGAAGCAGAATGATGAACATCCCGCCTCCTAACTTCAATCTGTTACAAATCAACTAGATCTCAGTCTCTTTTTTTATTTTTCAAGTCCATTCCTGCTGCTCCTAAGATTGCTCCTAGTAAAGCGAGTCCAAGAGCAGATTCTACTCCTGTTTCTGGAAGTTGCTTGTCAGAGTTTACTGTTTCTGGACGAACCGCTTCTTCCACAGCTGCTGGAATTGGCGTCGGGGTATTTACTGATGCTACTGGTTGATCCTTCGAGATCACTTGATGTGTTGAATGATCTGGAAGCATTTTGTTCACGAGTAAGTCTGATTTCACTGGTGCTTCTACAGAAGGGCTTGCTGGAGTCACAACCTCTTTGGTACCGACTTCAACAATTTCTGCAACCGGCTCTGTTGCAACTTCTGTAGCGATCACTTTTCGACTTTGATCAAGTGCCGAAACCTCTACATACTCAAAGCCTTGCCCTTTAACTCCAGCCTGGATCACTCTGTGTTCTCCTTTAGCGAGATCTGGTTTGGTGCGTTCCACAAGGCCAAAATCAAGTTCTTTCTCCACGATTTCAAGACTTGGTTTGTCTTCCACTAGGGCTTTGACGTCATTTTCAGCTAAGCTACCCACTTGCGTGATTGGCTTGAGCCCCACAAGGGCTTTGGTCAGAGCGGCCACTTCTTGATCCACCTGATCTTGATGAGCACGACTCATATTCCAATTCAAGCTATCTAAAACTTTCTCAAGTGCTGCTCGAGATTCTGGTGTGTAAATGGCTAGATCTGTTGGCACCGTAGCAATTGCTTTTCTAAGAGCAGAGAAATCCGCCTTGAAATAGTCCTTGTTGTGGTTGGCAAAAGCTTCCATGACCTGGAAGACTTCCTCTTCCTTGTATTCATTGGCAGGTTCATCAGCCCAGATTCCCAACATACTTCCGGATGTCGGTATCTTGACATCAGGATATTTAGTTGAAGCTAACTGTTCAAACGGAATGGTTTCTGTATTTTGGATAGCTTTTTCGAGCGGATAACTTTGATCTCCCTTGTGGCCCAAAACATAGTACCAGTCTCCGTTGGTATTGAGGAATTTATACCCCTTATCTGCTAAATACTGCGGTGACGCGAGGTTATAGCCCCACCATCCTTTAGACCAGTATGAAATCAAGACATCCTTGTCAAAGGCAACATCATCTTCATCTCCATAATAGAAGCCATCGTTAAAGGCCATTGGCTGCAAGCCTTTTTCACGCGCCATAGCTGCAAGACTATTGGCATAGTCCGCAAACTTACCATAGAGGTCATACCACTTGAGGTAGTACCAGCCTTGCGCACTGGTAGCATCGTTGGCATATTCATCTGTTCCATAGTTAAAGATCTTAGACTTGTCTTTGAAGTAGTCCATGTACTTGCCAATCAAGGCTTTGGTAAAGTTGACTGCTGCCTCATTGGTCAAATCCATGGTTGTTTTTGAAACCGTATCAAAGCTAGCTTGTGAGTTTTCAATACCCAATTTTTCCATGGCCACTAACAAGGCATCCATGTGTCCAGGACTATTGACTGCTGCAATCAAGCCGATTCCTTTAGCAGTAGCATAAGCATGGAGCTCATCCATTTCTGCTTGGGTCAAGGCTTGCCCATTTGGATCATCGTAATAGGCCTTGGTACCTTCTAAAATGGCCTTTTTCACATCGTCACTAGCATAGGTTTTACCATTGGCTTCCACAGTCATATCATCGAGTACGAAGCGCATACCATCATTTCCGACCAGGAGGTGCAAGTCAGAATAACCTAGCTCACTGGCCTTATCGACGATCCGTTTCAACTGATCCAGCGAGAAGTATTTGCGGCCTGCATCAATCGAGATGACCTTCTTCATGGCAAGTTTTTCTGCTGCTTCTTTTGCTGCAACTTCTTTCGCATAGCTTTCTGTGTATACCAAAGCATCTTGAGCTGCTTTGAAATGATCGATCAAGGTTTTGGCCTCTGCTCGAGTCGTGTCTGCCCCTACCCCTTCTAAAGCTTTTTTAGCTGCCGCAAAGGCTACTAGAGATTCTGGTGTATAGTGGTCCAAATCAGTTAGAGCTTCTGAAAGAGTTTTTTCGACGACTTCAGGATCTGCTACAAAGTAGTCCGCATTCTTGTCCGCGAAGGCATGCATGAGCTTAAATAGAAGGTCTTTTTTGTAGGTTGCAGATGGCGTATCTGCCCAGGCAGCTACCATGCCACCAATGAAGGGAACCTTAGCCCCATCATTTTTTTGAACGACATCAATTGCTGACTTGGAAATTCCTTCGAGACCTTGATCAAGATTGTACCAACCAGATCCAGCCTTGTCCCGTCCAATCACATAATACCAAGCATCGTTGGTATTAAGAATCTGATGACCTAGTTCAGACAAAAGTTTTGAAGAAGCGACATCATAGCCGTTCCAACCACCTGTCCAGTAAGATACAATGATATCCTTGTCAAAAGTGCCATAGGAAGTATCACCATTGTAGTAGATTCCGTCATTAAAGGCCATTGGTTTCATCTTATGTTTTTTCACAATAGCCGCTAGATCATTGGCATATTGGATGAATTTTTCATAGCCTTTTTCTGGGTACCCTTCACCCGGCCAATGCTTGCTGGCTTGGAGAACCTGCCAACCATGGGCATCTGTGGCATCATTAGCATACTCATCCAAACCGATGTTAAAGATTTCGGTCTTGCCGCTGAAATAAGCCGCATACTTGTCTACCAAAGCCTTGGTAAAGTCTAAGGCTTTTTGGTTGTCCAAATCAACGGTCCGAGCTGATTTCTTTGTACCAAAATAATTAAAGTGAGGGTTTTCGATCCCCAATTGTTCCATGGCTGTCAGAATCGCATCCATGTGACCTGGACTATTTATGGTTGGGATGACGCCTACTTTCTTCGATTTGGCGTAGGCCAAAATATCATCCATTTGAGCCTGGGTCAAGGCTGTTCCGTTCGGATCATCGTAATAAGCCTTCGTCCCTTTTTCAACCGCATCTGTCACGGCTTGGCTAGAATAAGAAGTCTCCCCCACTTTCAAGGACATGTCATTCAAAACAAAGCGCAAGCCGTCATTTCCAACTAGGAGATGCAAGTCTGTATAGCCAGTCTTACTAGCTTCATCAATGATTTCCTTGATCTGGTCTGGTGAGAAGTACTTGCGACCAGCATCGATCGAAACAATCTTTTTCTTGGCTAATTTTTCTTCCTGATCAGGATCTTTGGCAGGCGTTTCCGTCGCTGGTTGAGCTGCAACATCGGACTCTGTGACAGAACTTGCCTCTTCGCGAATCAAACGGTCAAGATCTGACACCCGCAATTCTCGATCAGGCAGTGTCGGTTGACTTTGATCGACGATTGGAGCAGGAGCAGTCGGTTTTTCTACTACTGGCTGAGAAGCTTCCTCGTTTAGGGAAGTAGTCGACTCACCCTCGCTTGGCTGAGTTGGTACTGTCGTTGCAGGACTGTCAGTAGTCGTTGGTGTATCAGCAGCTACAACCTGAGCGCTAGCAAAAAATCCTATGAGCACCGAAGCCGCTCCTACTGCGTACTTACGAATAGCATAACGTGGTTGATGTGATTTCATCAGGACCTCCTAAATTGTCTTTGTAATCGTTTTCTTAAATTTAGCACGATATCTTAATAAATTCAATGAGGGTTCTCATTATTCTTTAATTAGGAGAGGAAGTTCTTGGATTCGATCCAAAATAAAACGAGCTCCTTAGTCAAAAGGAAACTCGTTTATTCTTATAAGTCATCTAAAGCATCTTTGACCTTATCAAAGAAGCCTTTTTTCTTTGGGTTGACCTTCAAATCACTTGCTTCCGCAAAGGCTTGAAGGGCTTCTTTTTGCTTGTCATTTAAACCAGTTGGGGTGACAACATTGACAGACACATATTGATCTCCCATGGCACCACCACGTAAGCTTGGAGCACCTTTTCCGCGAAGACGGAATTTTTTACCGGTTTGGGTTCCTTCAGGAATCACCAAATCGACATCTCCATGAACGGTTGGCACATGGACCGTATCTCCAAGAGCTGCTTGGACAAAGTTCAAGTCTAACTTGTAGTAGATGGTTGAGCCATCTCGTTCGAAGCGATCGCTTGGTTCCACATTGACAACCACATACAAGTCTCCATAAGGTCCACCGTTAAAGCCAGCTTCTCCTTGACCCGCTAAGCGGATTTGTTGACCTGTTTCAACTCCTGCAGGAATCTTGACATTCACGCTATGGGCTTGTTTTTCATGACCTGTTCCACGACAAGTCGTACATGGATCTTTGATTTCTTGACCACGGCCATGACAGACATCACAGGTCACTTGACGGCGCATCATTCCAAGAGGAGTTTGCGTATCTACATTGATAACCCCGGAACCATGACAGCGTCCACAGGTTACCGGACTAGTCCCTGGCTTAGCTCCTGAACCATGACAGGTATGACAGCTTGCTTCACGATGGTACTTAACTTCTTTTTCAGCACCAAAAATCGCTTCTTCAAACTTGAGATTGACGCGATATTGGAGGTCATCCCCTTGACGAGGAGCATTTGGATTACGACTTGCACCTCCTCCAAAGAAGCTAGAGAAGATGTCTTCAAAGCCACCAAATCCAGCACCATCAAAGCCACCAAATCCACCTGCTCCGCCACCGAAGCCACCATTAGCCCCCGTAGCACCGTATTGGTCATAAGCAGCCCGTTTTTGCTCGTCACTCAAAGTCTCATAAGCTTCTTGAACTTCCTTGTACTTTTCCTCAGCACCAGGCTCCTTGTTGATATCTGGGTGATATTTTTTAGATAATTTCCGATAGGCTTTCTTGATCTCATCTTGAGATGCATTCTTTGAAACGCCCAAACGGTCATAAAATTCAGTATTGTTCATAATTCAAGATACAAAGGGCGTCAAACGGACACAGCCAAAATAGGAGTTTTGACGACGGACGCTTGCGTCCTAGAAAAAACTATCTTTTTGGCACCGTCCGTAGCCCGTGTTCAGTTGAGAACACTCTTTGTTCCTTTCTATAATTTTCATGTAAAACTTTAGAGGGTGTTTTCTATACTCTGCTTCACTTGATCAAACTCTTGGTCTGATAGAGTAAATAACAATTCCTCTTCAGCGTACTCGTTCTGTTCTTTAAAATAGTTGTCCGTATTCTCTGCCAACCCTAGACTTAGAATCACTTTCCTTGCAAACTCTTGATGCGCAAAGCCTATCGCCGTAATGATTTGTTTATCCTGCACAACCACTTTAGGTTGGAAATTTTCACGTGGAAGAAATTCAAAATAATCAAAGAAGTTTTGCCAAATTCCACCTGTAAATTTAGTGTCCTTCAATAGACCTGCTTTGGCCAATAAAAGGGGGGCTGAAGAAATGGCTGCAATTAGGATATCTTGCTCACCAAGGTCCCTCAAAAACGAAATCAATTTTTCATCCTGTAGAGCAGGTCCAATGTTAACCATTCCTGGCAAAATCACGCAAGAATACTCTTCTATACGGATTTGATCTAATGCTTTCGTTGGTTGACAGGGCAAGCCATCCTCAGAAACCACCATCGAATAATCTGAAGCGGCATAATCAATCGTAATATCAAAAGACAGAGCTAAAGTACTCGTTAAAGCAGTTATCTCATAAAGAGAAAAATTAGGATAAATGATACAAAGTACTTTTTTCATACGCAGCATCCTCTATTTTACCGAAAAACAGAGGCTGGGTTGCAACCTCTGGATTTCTTCTTATCATTATTAACATTTAAGCAAAGCACCGTAGAAGGACAATCACTTTAGTGTTTAGTCATTCTTAACTACCTCGCTCCCCGATTTTCAAGCTCGGGATAAAATAGTCCACTGGACTATTTTATTTCTCCGTAAACTCTCCGTCTACGACGTCATCGCCTGCGTTTCCTGTTGCTTGTGCGCCTTCTGCTCCTGCTTGGGCTTGTTGCGCTGCTGCAGCTTGTTCGTAAAGTTTAACCGCAAGTCCTTGAGCTTTTTCGTTCAAGGCTTCAAGTTTTGCTTTCATTTCGTCCAAGTTGTTGTCTTCTTGAGCTTTCTTAAGATCATCAAGGGCAGCTTGTGCAGCATCACGTTCTGCATCGAAGCCTTTGCCTTCAGTTTCTTTGATTGTCTTTTCAGTCGCAAAGATAGCTTGGTCTACTTCGTTACGAAGGTCTACTTCTTCTTTACGTTTCTTATCTGCTTCAGCGTTTGCTTCTGCATCTTTCATCATGCGGTCGATTTCTTCGTCTGTCAAACCTGAGTTCGATTGGATAACGATTGTTTGTTCTTTTTGAGTTCCAAGATCTTTGGCTTTAACAGATACGATACCGTTCTTATCGATGTCAAATGTTACTTCGATTTGTGGAATACCACGAGGTGCAGCTGGGATATCTGTCAATTGGAAACGTCCAAGAGTCTTGTTGTCCGCTGCCATTGGGCGTTCCCCTTGAAGAACGTGGATATCAACGGCTGGTTGGTTGTCTGCTGCAGTTGAGAAGACTTGTGATTTAGATGTTGGAATCGTTGTATTGCGGTCGATGAGTTTTGTGAAGACACCACCCATTGTTTCAATACCAAGTGACAATGGTGTTACGTCAAGAAGGACAACGTCTTTGACATCACCAGTGATCACACCACCTTGGATGGCAGCACCCATGGCAACTACTTCATCAGGGTTCACTGATTTGTTTGGTTCTTTACCAGTTTCAGCTTTAACAGCTTCTACAACGGCAGGAATACGAGTTGAACCACCGACAAGGATGACTTCGTCGATATCTGACAAGCTCAAACCTGCATCTGAAAGGGCTTGACGAACTGGAGTTTTCGTACGTTCTACAAGGTCACGAGTCAAATCGTCAAATTTCGCACGAGTCAAGGTCATTTCCAAGTGAAGAGGTCCAGCAGCCCCTGCAGTGATGAATGGCAAGCTGATTTGAGTTGAAGTGACACCAGAAAGGTCTTTCTTCGCTTTTTCAGCTGCGTCTTTCAAACGTTGAAGAGCCATCTTGTCTGTTGACAAGTCGATACCATTTTCTTTCTTGAATTCTTCAACCATATGGTCGATGATTTTTTGGTCAAAGTCGTCACCACCGAGTTTGTTATCCCCTGCAGTTGCCAATACATCGAACACACCATCTCCGAGTTCGAGGATGGATACGTCGAATGTACCACCACCAAGGTCGAATACCAAGATTTTTTCTTCTTTATCAGTCTTGTCCAAACCATATGCAAGGGCTGCTGCTGTTGGTTCGTTGACGATACGTTCTACTTCAAGACCAGCGATTTTACCAGCGTCTTTAGTTGCTTGACGTTGTGCATCGTTGAAGTAAGCCGGAACTGTAATAACAGCTTTGGTTACTTTTTCACCAAGGTAATCTTCAGCGTAGCCCTTCAAGTATTGAAGAATCATAGCTGAGATTTCTTGTGGGGTGTATTCTTTACCGTTAGCAGAAACTTTTTCAGAAGTACCCATCTTAGATTTGATAGAGATGATGGTATCTGGGTTTGTGACTGCTTGACGTTTTGCAGCGTCACCAACGATGATTTCACCGTTTTTGAATGACACAACAGATGGAGTCGTGCGGTTTCCTTCTGGGTTTGCGATGATTTTTGATTCAGTTCCTTCAAGAACTGCAACTGCTGAGTTTGTTGTACCTAAGTCAATACCAATAATTTTAGACATATGTTTTTCTCCTTGTTGATTTTTTCTTCTTTTTTGATATTTCCCTTAAGTGGTGGGGACGTGAGCAACTCCCTTCGGGATTTCATCACTTATTTTTGAGCCTATTGTCTCAAAAATCCCCCTGTTTCAGTAGCACAAGCTACTGAAACTTTCACCACGGCGGGAAATATCTTCCTTGCAAGCCTCCGGCTTGCTTCTTATCTTTCTTTCATAGTTTAGTGTCGTTTCGGACAAGGTTTTTAAGTTTTCTCGCCTAGTTGAACACTACTACCATGGCTGGGCGTAGGATGCGTTCATGGAGTTTGTAGCCTTTTTGGAAGACTTGTGCGATGGTGTCTGCTGGATGCTCGTCATCTGCAGGTAAGGTTTGGATGGCCATGTGGTAGTTATGGTCAAAGGCTCCATCTGCTGGAATTTCTTCGATTCCTTCTTCTTTCAGAGCATGTACCAAACTTTCTTGGACCATTTCCAAGCCCTTCTTCACATCATCTGTCAATCCTTCGACGGCAAGGGCACGTTCGAGGTTGTCCAGTGATGGTAAGATCGCTTTTGCCAAATCTTGGCTACGGTATTTTTGTAATTGTTGACGTTCTTCGTTAGCACGGCGCTGAATGTTTTGCATTTCTGCATGAGCACGAAGGTATTTGTTTTCAAATTCCTCGGCACGCGCTTGTGCTTCTTCTAATTCAGAAGGTTGGTTGGTTTCCTCTACAACTTCTTCAGTTGTTTGGGCAACTTCCTCTTCTTTCACGTCTTCTTTTTTGATATCTTCTGTCAAGGCATACACCCCTTTCATTTGGTCTTAATTTACTTCATAATGGTTGCTGTTGAGGTAACGGTAGTAATCCGTTAACTTCATGACCAGCACTCGGCCGATGACATTGACCAGGCTAATCACACGCCTATAATCCATCTCTACGGGACCAATCACATGCATGAGGGCCATCCCACGATAAGGAACTAGGAATTTGTGACTAATTACCGTCACATTTTTCAAGGCCTTCTCTTGGGATTCTGCAACCAGGATCTGGGTCATTTGGTCTTCTGGCATTCCCCCTCGCAACTCGAGAGCTACGTGTTGGGGGTTATCTAAGAACTGATAAGTCTGGAGATCGGCGTAGGTTAAGGATGAAACCTTTCCTTCTACAAAGACCAGTTCTTGAAACAGTTGCGAGAAGACGTAATCAAACAGATCCAAGACATTGTCTGTCGTCTTAAAATAGCGCTGGACAATCTGTGGGATCTCCGTCCGCAGGCGGTAATGGATATCCAAGACTGTATTTCCAATGAAACGTTCTTGAACTAGCTGATGGAAAATTTCCAAATCACTGGTTAAGAAATTCTTTGGAATCGCAAATTGTACAGTGACAGGCTTTGATTCATCCAAGGTCAGAACCGCTAAAGCATCGTGGTTGGATAAGGGAACAATCTCAAAACCAGTCAAGCGCTGCCGCGTCGGTTCCACATCCTGAATGACTGCGGTGTAGCCCGTCATCTGGGCTAGTAACTTAGCCGTAGCATCCAAGATATCGTCTAACTTAAAGGCTTCGAAATCAAAGGCTTTCACCACCTGGTAGACATCTTGTTCATCAATCAACTCTAGATCAAGCGAGTTCTGAACAAAATATTGAAAACCAGCCCGGCTAGGCATTCGGCCACTCGAAGTGTGAGCCTTTTCTAGTAAGCCTTGTTTTTCGAGGGCAGCCATGTCGTTTCGGATCGTCGCACTACTGGATTGAATGACATCTTGCAGTGCTTTTGAACCGACTGGTTCGTGGGTCTTGGTAAAGATATCGACGACAAGATTTAGAATCTCATTTTGACGTTCTGTAACCATGACCTCACCTCTCTTTCGTATTTAGCACTCTATACACTCAAGTGCTAAACCATGATTCTATTATACACCCATCCAAAAGAAAGTCAAGAGAAAAATCCAAAAAATTAGCACTCTTTTTTCAAGAGTGCTAAAAATCATTCTGAAGACCTAGAGAAGTGAATCTCCTACTATTTTCCAGCCTTTTTCAATAGTTGAATATATTCTTCCAATACTAGCTGATGTTTGGCCATATACTGGGCGTTTTCTACGCCAACATAACGGAAATGCCAATTCTCAAAATTCACACCCGTGATGTTGCTCTTCCCATCTGGGTAGCGAAGGACAAAGCCATATTGCGGTGCGATGGCAGCCAGCTGCAAGCCCAACTCATCACTTTGACCAGCTTCGACACTCATATCGATCGCAAGCCCCGTCTGGTGTTCACTAGCACCAGGGACCTGCACCTGGGTCTGCACCTGCTTTTCAGCTTCTTCGTGTGAAAGACCACTGGCCTCTAATTGCGCAACACGCTCATTATAGAGCTCTGTTTGTTCCGCCACGCTTCGATAACCCGATATCAAGGTTTCTTCTGGGGCAATTTTTCGAGCCGCCTCTAGAAATTGACGAGTTGGCTCTACAATCCGACTATCCACTTTGATAGCATCCACATCTGTCAATTGTGGGTTCAACTCTGGCTTCACATTGTCACGATTGACCAAGATCAATTGCCAGTCTTTTGTCGAAACAGCTGGTAAATCTGATTTTTCTTTCTTTTTCTTAAAAGAAGAGGGAGTCGTTACAGCTGTTTTTTTTGCCTTCCAAAACTGAAGCCCTGAAAACAAGCTTGGTTTAGCCAAGTAAGCACCAATTCCTGATCCTAGTACCACAAGAAGAAAGAAACTCAATAGGTAGGGCCACCGTTTCTTACGTTTTTTTCTTGCGCGTCTATACTTATTTGTCATGGCCATCCTCTAAGAGTTTTGCTCCAACCTTACGATAGGACATATCTCCAATCTTTTCAATATGAAAGGCGCCATCCTCATAGGCCAAAACCGTTACACTTCCGTTGTCCAAGACCAATTCTTCAACAGCTTTCGGATCGATGAGATAAATCAAGGTCGTAATGGTCATGCCGTGGCTGACAACAATCGCATTGCCACCACCAGCTGCTTCTACCTCTTTTGCAATAGCTTCAAATCCTTCTAAGATTCGGCCACTCAAGGCGCTCCAGGATTCAGCCCAACCCGTGGTATCCACTTCAACGATTCCTTCTGCCAACTCCATCAAGCTCAACCGATGAAAATCCTCGACCTTAAAGACACGGGGTAAAACCCCCATAAAGAGCTCGCCATCATAGGCACCGTCGAAGCTACCAAAACACCATTCACGAATGCGTTTATCATAGCGATAAGGAATCTGACCTGTCAGACCGAGTTCTTGAAGAATAATCCCCATGGTTTGAATGGTGCGTCCAGAATCACTCGAAACAGCCTCTTTAAAAGAAAGACCTGCTTCCTTAAGGCCAAGCCCTAATTCTCTAATCCCACGCTCTCCTGCTTCTGTCAGCGGAGTGTCTGACCAGCCCTGTGCTCGCCCAATGGTATTAAACATGGTTTTTCCATGACGAGCAATATATAATCTGGTTTTTGTCATTGTACTACCTCCGTATGTATCTCTTTCATTATATCATTTTTTGTAAAAAGAAAGTAAGAAAGCTCTTACAAGTTTTGAGAGAAAGAAAAGGCTATGACCAAAAGGTCAGCCTTTTACGACGGACTAGGATTCTTGCAAGCTTTCACCGACTTCACGGTAACTGCTATCTCCAAACACCTTAACCGTCAATGTGCCATCTTCATATTCTACAAGGGTAACACTACCATTTGAAAGAGGCAGATTGAGATTTGGTTTTCCTTCAATTAGGCAGACCAAGGTCTGAATGGTCCAACTATGGCTGACCACCAAGGCATTGCCTCCTCCATTTTCTTCTACTTCTTTGGCAATAGCTTCAAAACCTTCTATGATTCGGCCTTTCAAAACTTCCCAAGGTTCAGCCCAATTCGCTGTGTCCACTTGGCAGATGCCATTGGCCAAGTCTTCCAAGGTCAAGGTCTTATAGTCTTCTACATCCAGCACGCGCGGCACGACACCATGAAAGAGCTCACCACCGTAGGCTCCATCAAAGCTTCCGAAACACCACTCGCGAATCCGCTTGTCAAAGCGATAAGGAATTTTTTCTTTTAAACCCAATTGATCAAGTATGATCCCCATGGTCTGAATGGCACGACCTGAATCACTGGAATAGGCTCGGGTAAAGTCCAAACCAGACTCACGCAAGCCGATCCCTAGAGCCTCAATGCCTTTTTCTCCTTCTGCTGTCAAGGGTGTATCAGACCAGCCTTGAGCACGGCCAATGGTATTAAACATGGTTTTCCCATGACGAATCACAAATAATCTTGTTTTAGCCATCTTGTCTCCTTTTGCAAGAAAAAAGTCTGGAGTTTCATCATCACAGACTTTTCTATTTTCTACTATTATACTAGATTTCTCTTAGTTTTTAAAGCTATGAACCGGAGCCGGAATTTGACCACCACGGGCAATGAAATCAGCTGACGAAGCTTTGTTGACCTTCATTACCGGAGCAGACCCAAGAAGCCCTCCAAGCTCTAACATATCGCCTTCTTTTCCATAAGGAATGATGCGAACCGCTGTTGTCTTTTGGTTGATTACCCCGATAGCTGCTTCATCGGCAATCATAGCCGCAATGGTCGTAGCTGGAGTATCAGATGGAATGGCAATCATATCCAGACCGACGGAACAGATAGCCGTCATGGCTTCCAATTTTTCCAAGTTGATATGACCCGATTGAACTGCCGCAATCATCCCTTCATCTTCTGAGACTGGAATGAAGGCACCTGACAACCCACCGACTTGGTTACAAGCCATGATGCCGCCTTTTTTCACTTGGTCATTGAGCAGAGCGAGCGCTGCAGTAGTCCCGTGGGTTCCGACTACTTCAAGCCCCATAGCTTCAAGGACACGGGCAACCGAATCCCCAACAGCCGGTGTTGGCGCGAGAGACAAGTCTACAATTCCAAACTCAACACCGAGACGTTCACTAGCCATTTGACCAACCAGTTGCCCGACACGAGTAATCTTGAAGGCTGTCTTCTTAACTGTTTCAGCCAAGACATCAAAGCTTGCACCTGGAACTTTTTCAATGGCCCGTTGGACAACACCAGGTCCTGAAACCCCAACGTTGATGACAACATCCGCTTCACCGACACCGTGGAAGGCACCCGCCATAAAGGGATTATCTTCTACTGCATTTGCAAAAACTACGAGCTTACCAGGCCCCATTGGATCTGCTTGGGAAGCTTCTTTAATGATACGGCCCATATCTCGGACAGCGGTCATATTGATCCCCGTCTTGGTCGATCCAATATTGACTGAAGAGCAGACAAAATCGGTCTCTGCAAGAGCTCGAGGAATGGAGTTGATGAGGATTTCATCCCCTTTTTGGTATCCTTTTTGAACCAGGGCTGAGAAGCCACCGATAAAGTTAATTCCGACCTCTTTAGCCGCACAATCCAACGCCTTGGCAAAGGGCACATAATCTGTCGCATTGGTTGCTGCTCCGATAATGGAAATCGGAGTGACCGAAACCCGCTTGTTGACAATAGGAATACCAAGTTCTGCCGCAATCTCATCCCCAACAGCTACTAAGTCCTTGGCCTTTGTCACAATCTTCTGGTAGACCTTTTCTGCCGCCTTATCAATATCTGGATCAATACAATCTAGAAGGGAAATCCCCATGGTGATGGTCCGAACATCGAAGTTCTGCTCCTCAATCATGGCAATGGTTTCTGTTACCTGTCTAATGTCCATAAATTCTCAACCCCTATCTTACAAATTGTGCATGGCATCAAAAATCGCTGCGCTTTGGATATTGATTTTGACATGAAGAGACTGACCGAATTCTTCCAACTCTGAACGAAGCTGCGTGAAATCCTTTTTCTCATCCGATGATACGACCGCCATCATGGTAAAGTATTCATCCAATACAGTTTGAGAGATATCGTCGATATTGAGTCCTAATTCTGCCACTTTCGTTGCGACACCGGCTACGATTCCTTTTTGGTCTTTTCCAACGACTGTAATAATTGCTTTCATTTCACTGCTCCATTCTATCTATTTGCTTCCATTGTAGCACATTCCCCTTAAAATCGCCCTTCTCAACTGGGAACGTTCGGATATTTTCCGCGTGTCTAAAAAAAGGCTGGATCTAGATCCAACCTCTCTATCAACTATTCAGTTCAATCCTTTAAGATCTCTTTCTTCACGCGCACCGTACTCTCATACTCAACTCCAGCTAAACGGTCAAACGGAAAACGACGATTAAGTAAGACGATGGCAAGAGTCAGAATCAAATACAATAAAAGTGCAAAGAAGAGCAATAAAATCATGGATAGGGTTAAGAGGGAATTATCTGTCAAATCGCTGTTCAAGAACGAAATCAAATAGAACAATCCCTGAGGAATCAGATAGAAATAGACAACTACTAGGATCCCCCGCCAGATGGTGCGAAGCCATTTTTGCTTTTCAAAATGCAGGCGGAATTTCAGCAAAGCCATTCCCAAGGTTTTGCCCCGCCACAAAGGAAGCAAGCTAAAGTAAAGAGCCAAAACCGCTACATAAGGAATCATCCCTAAACGCCCAATCAATGCGTAGAGAATCGATACCATCACAAAGTCGATCAAAAAAGCAAGTCCAATCCGAAAGCCAGATACTCTCGTCCCCACTCGGAAAGAATGCTGATCTATTTCATCTCGTGTTGGCAGTAACCAAACCAGAAACCAACCGAACAGGTAGCCCACTCCACCACCGGTGGTATTTTGAATGATATCATCGACATCTGCTAGGCGGTAGGGGCCCGGATATAGAAAGTAGAGACCTGACAACTGGGTCAGCTCCAAAAAAAGACTAAAGAGGGCCGTCAGGAAAATCGTCTTCTTAAAACCACACTTGAAATAATAGCGTAGATACATCCCAAAAGGAATCAACATCAGGACATTAAAGGCGGGCACATAAAAAGTCGGATGCTTAAGGGCTTGAATCCAAGTACCAGTCTGCGCTAGATCAAAGGGACTCTCCTTGAAAAAATCCACCACAAAAGCAAAGGGATGGAGATTGATCATTTCCGAGTAGCTGGTATGAATCTTACTCGGATCCGGCAGGGGCAAGATCACCAGCAGATAGACCGTCATCAAGTAAAGCATAAATGAATAGAAAATCAGTACCCGCAATTTATTGACCGAGCCATATTTTCGATAATTCAAAATCATGTAGGGCAAGGTCAGCAAAAAGGCCAGGAAAGGAAAGAGCTGAACAGCCGTCTTAATAGTAGAGATATAGCCCATTGTGTCTCCTTTTTTTCGTTATAAAATCACCCTTTGCGCAATGACAAAAGGTGATTTTTCATTGATATAGAGTATTATACGGCGCAGTGAGGGAAGAGTCAAGGAAGGAAGATGAAAATCTCGCTTAAGAGCCAGCTTCATTGGTAGGAGCCTTCTTCAGACTTTTACTTCCGAAAAAGACCAATAGATAACTGGCAATCCCTGAAAGGTGCAGCCAAGTCGAGATCCAGCCGGTGATAGCCGGTAAGAGCATGAGGCCAGATAGAAAAACTAAGAATAGATAAAACAGTTTTACGGAGAGTGAATACTCTTTCCACATATTTGGCAGGAGCAAGACTCCCCCGGTTACAAAGGCATAGCCTACAGCAGAGATCCCTGTTGCCTGAATGTCCTGCCCTTGCGTTAAAAGATGAAAAACGCTGGAAGAGAGAGCTGTCGCCGTCACAAAAACGATCAAGACTTGTCTGGAGCCTCTCTTCCTTTCCAGTAGTCCGCCAAAAGGTAGAATCATGAGCCCATTTAAAATCAAATGGACCCATAAAAACCAGACAGGGGCTCCTTTACTGCCATGCATCAAGTTCCCACTGACATACTGCCAAGCATAGGCCGGCTTCGAATGAAAGGCCAACAGGTCATACATAGCATCCCCATAAAAGGAAGTCAACAGGCCGAGCAACAAACAAGTTAAAGACAAAGTACTGACAACGGGGTAGGTTTTGAGGATTCTTTTCATGTTTCTCTTCTCTTTTTCAAAAAATAGCGTTACGATGTATCCATTCACGACCATTATACCATTTATTTTATTGGAGACAGAAAACTTTTTGGCTTCTTTCGTTTCAAATCTTTGCTGGAAAGCCTGAATATCGTGACCTATTAGTCGATCATTATTCAGACCTCATCCCTATTATTAGAATACCGTAACGATTATTTGACTTTCCATTTCAGAAAGCATATACTTATATTGATCTGAACTAAATAGTTTTAATTTTTTAAATGAACTGTCTTCAATTCAGATTAAAAACTATTTACTTAACGGAGGTGGCGCTATGTCATTAGAAGATAAATTAAACCAAGTTAAAGGTTCTGTTAAGGAAGGTCTCAGCAAAGTAACCGGCGACACAAAAACAGAAGCTGAAGGCGTTGCTGAAAAAGTTGCATCAAAAGCTAAAGAAGTTGCTGAAGATGCAAAAGAAGCTGTTGAAGGAGCTATCAAGGGCGTGAAGAATATCCTTCACAAAGACGATAAATAATCCTTAAAGTTCTAAAACCACCCTATTTTCTACAGTCCTATTTGACTAGGGAAGATAGGGTGTTTTTTGTTTTTCATTCATCTTAGGTATAGAAAAAAGAGGCTGGGACAAAAGTCCTAGCCTCTTTATTGTTTTTGGATTGTCAAGCAAGACGCAGTGGTTGAGTGGGCTCTACTACGCTGATTTCATAAGCTTTTACAGCCCTACTCAGCTGTGCGGAGGTGAGACGACGAAATCGAATTCTAACGAATTACCGATTTCTGTCCCACTCTCTTATAACGATTGTCTTTCTTTTAAAGAAAGGTTTACTAAATGGTGCTGCTTTACGATCTTTTCAGTTTTTTATGTTTTCGCTTTATCTTGAAACAGAATAAATGTTGATTGACTCATCCCTTTCAACATCCTCACCTCCATTTTCGACACCATTCATATAAATCCACGCTATTTAAAGTATCGTTTTGTTTTTCTTAATTGTGCAATATTAATATAGAGATGGATTAGAGCCGTTATAAGGACACCAACTAACTGCACTTCACCAAGAATGATGGATAAGGCAAATAAGATGATATAGACCGATGGTAAGATTAGCTGATTGAGTTTGAACAAGATTAAATAAGCCTCTGCCATTTCCGCCTGTTTCTCTCCCTCATCATACGTTTCTAGATAGTCTAATACCTCTTTTGGTGTGGCTAAAATAGAGATCTGGTAATTACGAATTTTGCTCGTTGTTTTGACGCAGAAACTTCCAACAAGAATGGTTAATACCGCTAAGAGAAAAACTGATAACGGAAGATCATGACTAGGTAACACGGTAACCAAACTGAAAAACATACTAACTTGCAAAACATTGTAAGCAACTGTCCCATAATCTAGAGAGCGATACATCTTGATATAAGCCAGCTCATTTAATTCATCATCTTCTTCTGCTAGGTAGCTATCATAAGCTTTCCTACTATTCATAATAAAATAAAGAGCTACTATGGTCGATAGTATTCCCAGACAGAAAAAGAAGGTCGTCAAAACAAACTGTACTTGCTCTTGAGAAATGTTTAAATGAAGATTTGTGAAGGCAGCACCAAACATTCCAATTAAACCACCCAACAATAAACTTCCTAACAATAGTAATAAATGTTTCTTTTTCATTTTCCATCTTCTTTCTAAAATAAACCAAGTAGCCCTTGAACCAGAGCATGACCAAATCCAAAGCTAGCTGTTAACACTTGATCACCAAAGCTATTCAGGAGAATGGCAACTATATAGAAAAATAGGATCTTGTACCCTGATTTTTTGATGACCTCTTCCAGAGATTCACTTCCCATCCAGCCAGCTAAAAGAGCATAACTTATCACTGTGAGAAGACTAATTTCTATCGAAGATAGAAAAAGCAAAACAACTAATGCACGAACCATCAGGGGATCTACCTTGAAATAATTAGCGATACCCGCACAAACCCCTGCAATTTCTTTGTGTTCGGTATCCACTTGAAATTCTGCCAAAAACTCTTTCATAATCTTACTCCTTTTATACTTTTTCTCTTTCTTTTACTTTCTTTTCTATCCGCTCAAATACTAAACTAAAAATCAAGCTACTCCAGAAAAAATAATTACTGTCTAAAATGTGAAACCATCCCAGCAAGGTCCCGATCATCATCGAAACATTTGCTACAAAGGCAATGATACAAAGATAATAAATTACTCTATATTTGTTCATGATTCTTCCTCCTCTAAGCGAAATACCGACTCTACTGGCTCATGAAATATCTGAGAGATTTTCAAGGCAATAATAATAGAGGGGGTATACTCATCACGCTCTAGCAAACTAATAGTCTGCCTCGATATACCTGCTAGCTTTGCAAGCTCGGTTTGGTTTAAACCATCACGAGCGCGAAGCTCTTTTAAACGATTTTTTAGCTTCATATTTACCATTGTCTATCAAATTCAACCACTTGGCTTAGATAGCCTAAAAATGGTAGAATTTGATCTTTCCTCCTTTACTATTAAATAAGATAGTATTAACGTTGCACACATAGTTCCTCCCTATTTAAGTTCTTATTTCTTTAACTTGATTACATTGTAACATATCTTTTTATTTTTGACAATGATATTAGTCAAAAATATCATGATTTTTGTCATTTTGTAAATAATTTAAGTCAAATTGCTCATTCTGATTCAAAATTGCTTAGAGCATTTCTCTAAACAGTGACAATATGAAGGCTTAACATCACAAAAGGTATAAGGTGAATTTTGGGGTGAACTTTGTATTTTTGAAACAAAAAAGACATCCAAGAGAGTTCTCTTGAATATCTGTAAACGTCGATAGTTTCGTATTGATTAAGATTTTGAGTCAACTGACTTTGTCAAGATGTAGCCGTATTTGTACGTGGCTAAAGCCACAACAACTGTGTCAATTGCCGCAATTTAGTATGAAAATACAAAAAAACACCCCGAAAGGCGCTCTTTGTAAGTATAGTAATTCTTTCGAATGAACGTTTTGAGTGCAGTGGTTGCCATCCAATCAAACATCGCTTCGCTTGTTTTCTTGGGGCAACTGTGCATAGCATATCTCTATGCGACTAAAGTCGCTAGAGCTATCCTAATTGCGCACCGCCAGTTCTCATAGAAAAAAACACCTTGCAAACTGCAAAGTGTTTTCGTTTGTGTTCTGCTTTCCAGTAACGAATTAACGTTTACTAAATTGTGATGCTTTACGAGCCTTTTTCAAGCCTGGTTTGAACAGTCTGACTTTTAGGACAGCTCAAAAGCGCTTGATAGGAAACATCCGAAGAGTTTCTTCTGATTTTGATTTCAATAAATAAGAATTTATGTATCTAAAATAGGGAAATTTCTTAACGCAAAACTTTCAATCCTATCCTCTTCCTTCTTATCCTAGCAAAGTTTGTAATATTGGAATAACAACAATAAATAGAACCGTACTTAGAGTCACCACATTCGTAGAGAATTCCACATCTCCTTTTCCCTGATTAGCAAGGATAGGGAGAACAGCTAGAGCTGGTGTAGCGGACTGAATCATAAAGGTCTTAAATTCTACTGTTGCCATATTTGGTGCAAAGAACTTCAATACAAG
Source organism: Streptococcus sp. W151 (assembly GCF_053010205.1). Taxonomy (NCBI): domain Bacteria; kingdom Bacillati; phylum Bacillota; class Bacilli; order Lactobacillales; family Streptococcaceae; genus Streptococcus; species Streptococcus sp. W151. Next base: position 76,523 of record NZ_JBRKNT010000002.1, read on the forward strand.
AAGCATGATTAGAGGAGCTAGGATAAAGCGTCCAACTAAAGTGACAATTGTATCTTTATCAAAAGTAATAGTTTTCAAGCCTGCCTTTGCAAGAACGATACCAATATAAATCAGAGATAGAGGAGTGACGATATTTCCAACATAGGTTAAGGTATTGGTTGCGAAATCTGGAATAAAGATTCGAAGAATCAAAAATAGCAGAGCCACAAGAAAACCTACAAGCGGAGCTGGTAGCAATTTCTTCCAGTCAAATTTACTTGTCTTCTTGCTTTGGCCCGATTTACTGTCACTCGTCATCAAATACACGCCCAATGTCCAGGTGGAAATCGTGTTGGTGATATAGTAAATTAAGAAATAAGGAAGAGCCTGATTCCCAAAAAGAGCAACGTTTAAAGGTAAACCAATAAAAATAGTGTTGGCATTCGCAAAGGTATTAATCATGGTTCCTCGCCGTCCTGGACGAACCTTGAAAACCATAACTGCAATATAAGCTACGATATAGCCCAAGATAAAGGCCACAAATGTATAAAGGAGACCTCCAGAAAGACTGATTAGTTTATCTAGTGTTAGGTATTTCATTACCGACACAAAGATTGACGCTGGCAAGGCTACATTCATGATCAAACGAGACAGGTTAGGTCCAAAGTCATCTCCAAACCATCCCTTCACCTGAAGAATATACCCCAAAACAATGATAGCGATAATCGGAATGATACTCGTAATCGAGGTTAAAAAGAGTGACATAGGTATCCTTTCTAAATTACTTACGTCCACAGCCCATAAAAATCTGTCGCTAGCGAAGGATAGGCAGCAGCAGTGAATTATTTATACTCTGGATACCACTTCAAATCACGAACTGCTTTGGCCATATCTGTTTCCTTAGCATGCGCAAGACCTTGCTCTTGTGCTTTTTTAGCGACTGCTTCTGCTACTTTAATAGAAACATCTGCTACATACTTGAATGGTGGCAAGACAGGAGCTCCTGGTTGACCTGGATTGACAATACCACTCAATGAATGAGCCGCTGCTCCAATCATTTCATCCGTCAAAAGACTTGCTTCAGAAGCCAGCATACCTAGACCAAGACCTGGGTAAATCAAGGCATTATTGGCTTGACCAATCACATAGTCGACACCTTTATAAGAAACCGTATCAGCAGGAATTCCTGTTGCGACAAAAGCTTTGCCATCTGACCATTCAATCAAATCTTTGGCACTCGCTTCTGCTAGTTTGGTTGGATTTGACAAAGGGAAGATCATCGGACGCTCTGTATTTTCACACATAGCCTCTACTATTTCTTTAGTGAAGGTATTAGGTTGAGTTGAAGTTCCTACAAGAATGGTTGGCTTCACAGTCTTCACTACTTCAAGCAGGTCAGTCAACTTGTCTGCGTTACTAAAGTCAGCACGTTTCTTAGCAAACGGTTTTTGTTCAGGGGTTAGGTCATCCATGTCATCAAAGAGAAGACCTTGTTTATCAACCATAAAGAAACGTTTATAAGCTTCTTCTTCGGAAAGACCTTCACTCACCATTTCACGAAGAACACGAGAGGCAATTCCTGCACCCGCAGTACCACCACCATAGCAGAGATAAACTTGATCGGTTAATTTTTCACCACTAATATCCAATGAACCAAAGATACCACCTAAGGTAACGATTCCTGTACCTTGAATATCATCATTAAAAGTCGGAATTTGTTTCCGGTATTTTTCAAGAATATTGGCAGCATTCAAGCGACCGAAATCTTCCCAGTGAAGGTAGAGTTTAGGAAAGAGACGTTCTGCTGTTTGAACAAATTGGTCAATGAAGTCGTAGTATCGATCTCCGCGAACACGTTCGTGGCGATTTCCTAAGTAATTAGGATTGTTACGAAGTTCTTCACGGTTAGTCCCTGCATCAATGACTAAAGGAAGGACCATAGAAGGATCAATTCCTGCAGCACCCGTATAGACCATCAATTTCCCAACAGAAATATCGACACCATTTGTTCCCCAGTCACCGATTCCAAGGATTCCTTCTGCATCTGTTACAACAATGAGACGAATCTCGCGATCCTCAGCAGCATTTTTCAAAGTGGCTTCAATATTTTCAGGATGGTTGATATCAAGATATCCCGCATATTGTGGATCTACAAAGAGGTCACTATAGCCTTCAATGGTATCTGCAATGGTTGGGTCATATACAATTGGATTGAATTCTTCCAAATGTTGAGCAAAGAGGTAATAGAAAAGAGTCCGGTTTGTATTAAAGATTTCCATTAAGAACAAACGTTTTTCCAGATCATTGACCTTTGTTTGCATTTGTGCATAGGTTTGTGCCGCTTGTTCTTCGATTGTTTGGACATACGGTGGCAGTAAACCAATAAGTCCAAGTTCCTTTCGCTCCTCCAAGGTAAAGGCAGTTCCTTTATTAAGGAAAGGATTGTTTAAAATATCATGTGCAGTCATAGTGCAACCTCCTTTTTACTTATATTATACCATTAAAATGAATCGTTTGCAGAACTTTGTTGTATATAAAATACAATCGTGTACGCATATGTTATAATGAGTTTACGAGAACAATTTTCTAATAAGCTCTTTTATACTTAAAACACTATTATTGATGATACTTTAAGTTGTTTTATAAATTTCTGAACTCATCAAATCCTCGACAATTACTCTTTCCTAAAAGTTTCGAGTATAGCAAAATAATCATAGAAATTAGCAATCCTAATCAAAATAAGCATCCTCTAGGTTCGCTATATAGTACTTTGTACTTTTTGAGATGTTTTTTTGTCATACAAAACTTGTATTCTATTTATATGACAACTAAAAACTATTTACAACAATATATTTCCCAAAAAGTGAAATATTTTCGAACACAAAACAAAATGAGCCAGGAAGAACTTTCGGAACAAGCGGGACTCGGGCTTAAGTATATCAACCAACTCGAAAACCAAAACGTGAATCTGACCATTCACAGTCTTGAAAAAGTGATTGACGCCCTAGAGATGACCCCAGAGGAATTTTTCAATTTTGATAGCCTTGAATCAACCTCTGATAAGACTGACAATCTTTCTCTCAAAAGAATCAACATGAAGGTTAAACAGCTCCCTGTTGAAAAACGAGAAAAAATGTTAAGCATTTTCGAAAGTATCTTAGATAACCTCTGATATCCCTGACTCACTTAGATTTTAACCGGCGAATACTCGTATAGTCAAATCATAGGATACGGATAAAATTTATTTATCTGGTGATTTCTACTTATTTTCTTTCTCCAACTAATGAAAGTGAGCCCTATATGAATTTAAAAGATTTACAATATTTTTATGACCTCTGCCAGCTTCAATCCTATACGGAAGTAGCAAAACAACATAAGGTCAGCCAACCATCTATTTCTTATGCCATCAAGCGCTTAGAGGAGGCTTTTAATTGTGAGTTGATTCACCACGATCCCTCACACCGATCCTTCAAACTGACTACTCAAGGAGAAATCCTTCTAAAACACACAAAACTAATCTTACCTGAGGTCAGTTCTGCTCACAAAGAAATAAATCGGTCTTTGGCCCATTACTCTACTGTAGGATTCCCTCCTATTATCATTCAGTATCTCTTTGCTGCCTTAAATCAAAAAGAAAAATTCGATTTTTTAAAAAAGGTACGCCCTATCCGCGGTGGCTCCGTGGAGTTATTAAACCTTCTCCTCACGGGAGACCTTGATGCAAGTCTACTCGGTTTGATTGAACCACTCAATCATCCTTCAATAGAGACACATGAACTCTTTCATAAAGAACTGTATGTCGTTTTATCTAAGAACCATCCTCTTGCTACTGCTCCTTCCCTCGCTTTTGAAGATTTCGTAGATCAACCCTTTATACTTTTAGACGAACACTTTGTTCACCTGAAAGCTTTTGAACTGCTTAATCAAAAGCATCAAAACAAGGCAGAAATATTCTTTAAGACTGATGATATTGTCATTCTTAAAGAACTTTTAAAGAAAGGGATTGGCCTTAGTTTACTGGCTGATATCGCACTTTCTGATGAAGATGATGATTTAATAAAAATCCCTCTAATACCGGAGGATCAGATCACATTTACAGTTTATTATGCTTATCTCAAATCAGCTACACCGTCATCAGAAGTAGAGGCCTTATTTAATCTCATTAAATCATATGAATAGAAAAAACTCTAACTATCAACTACCTGATAGCTAGAGTTTTTTACATTGTAGATATTAAACGAACATAAAGAGAAATAAGGAATTATCGATTGATCTTTTCATTTACCTGATACCCTTCACCAAGATTCTTAATTATCAATCTATAAGATTTTGACAAAAAAGAACACCCCGAAAGGTGCTCTTTGCAAGTAACGTCATTCTTTCGAAGAACGTTTACTAAATTGTGATACTTTACGGGCCATTTTCAAGCCTGGTTTTTATAACCGATGCTAGTTAGCCATTATTTTTAGTCTTTTTCAAGATTTGTTGCTTAAAAAACCATAGATAACATTAATAATCATCAGTAGCGGGGCAAAAGGAATGAGATTTGGAAAAAGATAACCAACTAATAATATGGTCACTAGCTGCAATCCATATAATAGTGCCCACCGATAAGGTATCTTTTTTTCTTCAGCTGATAACGGTCTTTGACTCGTCTTGATCACCATTGCTGTCATGATTATCCAAGCTACATCCCAAAGGGCAAGAACGATGAGGTAAAACAGGAGAAAGGCAAAATTAGCGGAATGCTGTCCAATCCCTCGAGTCGCTAAGGGAACAAAACTAGCTGTTAAAAGCCAAAAACTATTGGCTCCAAATAAACGAAAGCTGACATGATCTACTAATTTGTAGAGTTCATGATAATATAGCCAGACTGCCATGATTTGCAAAAAACTAGTAATGTAGATAAAAAGCATGGGTAGCATGCTTCTAAGTCCTGCTACGGTCAATTCATTAGGTAACTGTAACTCCAAGGCCATAATTGTGACAATAATGGCCAATATAGCATCTGACAAGGCTTCTACTCTTTGTTTTTCCATTCTGTCCTCCTAATGACTGCTTTTTTCTAATGGCTGAGAGGGAGTTTCTAACGGTTGTGTTGAGGGCGCTATGCTGCAGCCATCAATCCCACAAACTAAACCTGTCTCTTCTGAATTGCTGTCTAATAGTTGAAAAGGGGTATCTATCATGTTATTGTGCTCCTTCCTCTGCTTGAATTTGTTTTAATACTGCTAACATGTATTCATAAGGCTGAGCACCTGAAATGCCATACTTATTGTTCAGAACAAAGAAAGGTGCACCTTGAACGCCTGATTGATGTGCTTCTAAGATATCGCGTTTGACCTCGTCAGCAAACGCATCTCCAGCAAGTACCTGCGCTGCCTCTTCTTGTGGTAGAGCGAACTCACTGATAACATCTAGTAACACAGAATGATCCGCAATATTGGCATGTTCTTCAAAGTAAAGATGGTACAAGGCTGTAATGAAATTTTGATGATCTTTTTTATCTAAATACTTCTGCGACCATTTAATAAGACGGTGAGCTGAAAAGGTGTTGGTTGGGATAATCCCCGCTATATCAATATGAAGCCCTTCTTCATTTCCCATGCTTTCCATGTGCGCAAACTGAGCTTTAGCTTGCTCAGTGGTCATACCGTGACTGGAAGCAAACTCTGTGAGCATGGTTTCACTTGTTTCTAAAGGCGCATTGGGATTTAGCTGGTAAGCTTTCATTGTCAAATCTTCCGGGTTTAAACCAACAGCTGCCATAGCACGCTTCATCCGACTAGCACCAATGTAACAAAATGGACAGGCAATATCTGACCAGTAACTAATTTCCATATTTCTTTCTTCCTTTCTTTCTTTCCACTACCAAGAAGCTTTTTCCAACCCAAGAATGACACCTTGGTAAGCTTGCTGGCGTAAACAAATCCGACAAAATTTAAACTTGCTGTAGGCCGAATGCGAGCGGCCGCATGCCAAACAGCGTGAGTATTCTTGAACCAGGTAGGCCTTCTTTTTCCTTTATATCAAAGCTTGTCTTGCCATTTAAACCTCTTTCTTATCCACCAATTGACCCTTTTTAAAGATTAATAAAGTCGTCAGGGTAGGCTGAATGCCAAATAAAGAAATGAGACGGGGCACTTGAAAAATATCTGCTTGGTAAAGCACCAAATGCTCTCGTTCAGCCATGTCTATGAGTTCTTTTTGCCCAAGAGACGATAGACTGCATTGATTTCCTGAAACAAGAAGAGCTAGATTTTGATGTTCGGCTAACAGTTCTTCTAATTCGATACTAGACGTGATTGATTTCATCATAGGTTATCAATATAGGCCAATGTATCTAGGGCAGCAATGGCACCGCTGCCTGCTGCAGTAATGGCTTGTTGGTATTTTGGATCTTGCACATCACCAGCTGCAAAAATACCTGCAACAGAGGTCTTTGCTGTTCCTGCCTGTGTTTGAATATAGCCTTTTTCATCCAATGCTAATTTTCCATCAAGAAAAGCGGTGTTTGGTTGATGACCAATGGCCACAAAGAGACCGTCAGCCTGAATGTGCTCAATATCACCTGTTTCATTATTACGAACATCCAAACCAGTCATTCCCATCAGATTAGATGTAACTTTGACAGGCGTGTAATTTAACATCCAATGAATTTTATCATTTGCCTTAGCCCGTTTGGCCATAATATCAGATGCGCGTAACTCATTGCGGCGGTGGACAACAGTCACTTTCGATGCAAAGCGTGTCAAATAGAGGGCTTCTTCCATAGCGACATCACCCCCGCCAACTACAAGGATTTCACGCTCTTTATAGAAGAAAGCATCACAGGTCGCACAAGCGCTGACACCTTTTCCGATGGCCTCTTCTTCGCCTTCAATCCCTAGGTATTTAGCACTAGAGCCTGTTGCGACAATAACGGCCTTGGTATCAATGATTTCACCATTATCCAGATATACCTTGAAAGGAGACGATTCGCCTTCAATTTTTTGAACAAATCCAAAGGTCATTTCGGTGCCAAACTGTTCTGCTTGGCGGCGCATTGTTTGGACTAATTTATTGCCATCAATCCCGTTTTCAAAACCTGGATAATTTTCTACGAGGGTTGTGGTGGTTAATTGACCACCCTCAGAATAGCCTGTGATCAATCGATTTTTCAAACCAGCTCGACTTAAATAAATGCCAGCTGTGTACCCTGCAGGTCCTGAACCTACAATAATTGCATCATACATAAATCACCTCATGATAACTGTGCTTGGATTTTTTCCATCAATGTTTGTTTAGGATGAACACCAACAAGAGCATCAACGGGTTTGCCATCTTTAAAAATCACCATTGTTGGGATAGAACGAATGCCAAAGAGATTGGCCAGATCTTGTGATTGGTCCACATCCACCTGAGCAATCGTTACTTTGCCGTCAAAGTCCTGTGAAAGTTCTTCCACTACCGGCTCCATCATCCGACAAGGTGGGCACCACTGCGCCCCAAAATCGATAAAACTTACCCCATTTTGGATAGATTTCGCAAATGTTTCGGTTGTTAGTTGTGTCGTCATAAAAAACTCCTATCTAAAATAAATCGCTTCTATTCAATCATATAATTGAATAGCATAAGAATAAAAGAATGAATTTCAAAAAGGTTAACTTAGCCCTTCTAAAAATCCAATTTGTATCACTTAGTTTCTTTGAGATACTAAATAAGAAGTATTTCAAAGATGCAATTCAATAAAATTATTGAATAGGTTAGGTAAAAAAGAATTCAACTTTTTTATTGAATAATTGAATTATAACACACTAAATCTATTTTGCAAAGATTTTGCTCACAAGTCTCCGGTTATAAGAAAAGAGGCTGGGACAAAAGTCCTAGCCTCTCAATTGTTTTTGGATTGTCGAGCAAGACGCAGTGGTTGAGTGGGCTCTACTAGACTGATTTCATCAGCTTTTACAGCCCTACTCAACTGTGCGGAGGTGGGACGACGAAATCGAATTCTAACGAATTACCGATTTTTGTCCCCACTCTCAAGTTCTGAACGAGAGGATGCACCCCACTTCCAATCAGCAAAACTGCGATTGAGACTATAGATACTGTAGCCCAAATTCTGTAAATCCTGTGCTGCTAGGTTAGCATAACCACATTGGCGCCCGCGACAATAAACAATGATGGTCTTCTCTTTTGGAAGCTGAGCTTTTTTTTGATCAAACTCATCGATTGGTAAATTAAGAGCTTTTGGCAAGTGCCCTGCCTCATACTCCTCAACAGGCCTTAAATCAAGTAGGAGAGCATCTGTCTTTGCTGCTAATTCAATTGCATTAGCGAGCTCAATCTGAGGAACACCAGCTGCCTCATCATAGTCTGACTCAATCGCTCTGACTTCTGCTAACTGTTCTTCACCGACGGCGAATAACAGAAGGACTAACTGGACAACCTTTTCAGAAGCCAAGCTATAACGGATAAAATTACCATTTCGACTCGTCACCACCAAGTGACTTTCTTTTAAAATCTGAAGGTGGCGCGAAGTATTGGCAACAGAGAGCCCCGTCGCATGCGCAATTCCCTCAACTGTCTTTGGTCCCTGAGATAATATATTTAAAATATCAAGACGCTTCTCACTTCCTATCCCCTTTGTTAAGCGAGATAGCTCTTGGTAAATATTTTGTTTGTAATCAATCATTGTCTCTTGCATCAAATCAACTCCTTATCTATTCAATTCAATAGTATAATTCTTAAAAACAGTTGTCAACTATTCCATTCGAAAGATGTTGATATTCATTTGTGGCAAAAAGGCCGGCATTCGCCAAAAAATAAAAAGAACACTTATCCTTAACATTTACTCATATTAATAGGTAAATCATGTAAAAAGAGACCGATCTCTGAAAAAATGAAATTTTTAACGAGCCGCACTTTCTTTTGTGACATTCTATCTATGTGCGACCATAAATTGTATCAAAATGATTTACTTAGAGCTCTCAACTGCCAACAATTTTCTAATGATTAATTTGAACATTCACAAAAATAGTCCACAACTACTTCTGTTGTCGTTCCTATGGCAGTTGGTAAATTTGCCTTAAAATCACTAAAACAATAAGGTGAAAATAAGGTGAATTTTGGGGTGAACTTTAGTTTTTTAAACAAAAAAAGACATCCAAGAGAAAATTCTTGAATGTCTGTAAACGTTGATATAATCGTATTGATTAACGTTTTGAGGCAACTGACTTTATCAGCTTGCAGCCACATTTGTAAGCGACTAAAGTCGCAACAACTGTGTCAATTGCACCAATTTAGTATGGAAGCATAAAAAAGAACACCCCGAAAGGTGCTCTTTGTAAGTACAGTAATTCTTTCGAATTAACGTTTACTAAATTGTGATGCTTTACGAGCTTTTTCCTAGTCTAGCTTGAAAAGTGTTATTTTCATACTAATTGAAAAAATTTCACAAAAATATTTAAGAGAATTGTTACTCACATAAAATTGAAAAGAATAGATATTGAAACTTTAGAGAAATTCCAGTATAGTTACAAAGCCCCTACCTTTACAGCCAACAGATTGTTATTGTTTTGAAAATTCCTTTCCAAAAGCCTCCATAAGCCACAGATTCGTAACATCAAAGACATCATCAAACTTTATTATGGTTATATCTTGATCTTCAATGCAAGCAAATGATAGTTTAATTTTCTTTGGGAAATGTAGAGATCGTAAATTTAGCTTTGTTTTAAGATAAATAATTCCAAATAATTCATCACTAGCTATTATATCTCCATATTTACTTGCAATTTTTAGACTTTTAGAAAACACTTCTTTTTTAGTTCCAGAAACTGGTAATACATTCCTGTGAATTTTGAGATAAGCTTCTATCATAATTTCAACCTCTCTTTTCGAAGGCAATAACTAGATCGTTGTATATTTAAGTAGTATTATTAAATCGTTTAAAAAACAAATAACATAACTATTTATAAACCTAGTCGTTCCGAATCCCAGTTCCCATATTCGTCATACCCAAAACCATCAGGATCCATTGCGTCAATACCACATTGTTCTAGAAACCTTGAACAGTCATGACAGTAATAAGCCTCATCCCTCTCATCGCTACCTTCCCAATCAATTTCATTTTTTGTAAACTGTTCGCCACACTCTCTACACTCGTATAATTTTAACATAATATTAACTCTTATTTCAAATTAATCATCTATATGTTCAACAAAGTCAATAATTTTTAATTTCATTGCTTTTGTAATTGGTTGTTTTCTAATATTTTTAATCATTTCAGATTTAGACGTAGTTTTTAATTGTTCTTTAACTACGCGCTTTGCTACTTCTTCATAACCGTATCCAGCAATTGAATCTGCAACTAAACCTAAAAATCCTAATAAAGCAATTCCACCCAACATGCCAAATGGTCCAAGAGCAGCCAATGCTGTAGTTAATGCTGCCGCACCTGCTAGACCTGTTGTACTCATTGCTATTAACAAGACTACAGCTGGCAAACCAAAACCTGCTAATTTCTTAACAATTGCGTCCATAATAATTTTCTCCTTTATTAGTGTGTTTACTTTTCTCTTAAACAGTTTACAACAGAAAATGCATTGACTATCCCAATTTTATGTTTTTTATTAAGCAATTTTACACATTCAGAGAAACTCAAGTTGTTCTCTTTTATAAATTCAATTTCTTCCCCGCCATTCTTAATCATATAATCTGTAAATTTTGATGCAATAATATATCTTCTAACAACAAAATAGATCATTCCAATAATCAACGCAATATTAAGCATTACTTGTAAATTCATTATGACTTTCCTCCTATAATGGAACGGCAGGGTATACACTACCTCAAAACACTTCTGGTCATGCTTCTGACACAGAATCTAGAACAAACATATGACTCACTTTATTTTTAACAAGCTAATCATTACTTTATTCCTCACTTTCTTAAGAATACCGATATTATAGTCCATTAATTTTAGTTTGTCAATTATTTTTTATTTAAATTATATTTTTGACATAAACAATGCTTTTTTATAGCCCAAATTTCTGTTATAATGTAAATACAGAATTGTAGGTGCCGTGAAATGAAAAAAGAAAAATATCCCTCAAACGAGAGAACAAGACAAATACTGCAAGACAATTTAAAGTCTATCAGAGAAATCTTAAATTGGACAAGTGCAGATTTAGGTGATCTTATTGGAGTCACTAAACAGACCATTAGTAATTTAGAAACAAAGAATAGCAAACTAACCAAACTACATTACATTGCAATACGAACAGTGGTTGATTTTGAAATTGAAAAACTAAAGTCAACCGACTCTGATAGAGCTAAACGTGCTGAAATGTTATTAGAAGTATTGTCTAAAGCCGAAGAAGAAAATCTAGATTTTGATGAAATCTCTCAGGCTTCTAAATTAATTGTATCCTCTAAGTCTGCTGCTATTGCAGGTACCATAATTGGTGCGCTGATCCCATTTGTTCTCAATGGATTTAATAAAAAAAAATAGATAATGGAAAGATTTGGATTTTAAATATTACCAAATAATAAAAAGCTATCCTTCTAACTGTAATTCATTACAGTTAGAAGGATAGCTTTTTGTTTAAATTTCTATATCAGAATGTAATTTTTAGAATTCATATATTTTCTTAAAAAAGAAAAACGTAATAGAATTAATAAAATTTCAGTTAATTCAATACATAGCTGTAAGAACTATACAATATATTTCCTAATCTAATCACTCTTTTTATAAATTTCAATTATATTAAAAGGGCTAGAAACTATAATACTACTATTATATTCTACACGATAAGGGACATTATTAGTATTAAAAATCACTAGATCATTCTTGGGAACATCATCAACTGATTCATACAAAATTTTAGCATTATCTATTTTGGCAAAATAGATATCTTGCTGGATTTGGCCATACTCATTATAAATTTCGGGCTCTTGATTATAAACCATTCTCATCAACTGCGGTTGACTAGTTGGTGTTTCCTGGATTAATAAAGGAAGACACTTTGGATATTTAAAAATCGATATATAGAATTGAGTATAAGAAAAATCTAAAAAACCAAATTTAGTAATATCAAAATCTTTTAAACTTCCAATTAAAAAGCAAAGAAGATATAAAGTGTTATTTCTAATACGCTTCACTTCCTCAATATCTTCTAGATTGTGTTTATGAAAATACCCATTGCGAACAGAATCTTTGTAATCTAGCAAAAGTCTGTTTAACAAATTTCTTCCCTGCTCACTTATTTCCAAACAATCTTCATTATCGGTTATATACCAAATTAGCGAACCTAAACTAACATCCATAAATTTAAGATTATGACTAGTAACCAAAATTTGATAATTACCACTATTATTTGGATTCTCTCTTATGTCTTCTTTATTAGCATATATCTTTTTTTTCCCCCTATAAATATACTTTTTCCCTCTTTTGATCCATTGATTTCTTTTATCAATATCTAATTGAGATAATAAAATTTGATAAAGGAACTGTTCAATTGTTTTTAGATATCCTGCTACAACAGAAGTATAATCAAAGTTACAATTATCAACTAGCACTTTGTACAAATACTCAGAAGTTAGATAAGAGATAGCGAAATCTGATTTTCCTAATAATACTTCAGCTTTACCCTTCTTTAAATTTGAGTTAATTATATCTAAATCACACTTTTCTAGATTGTTAAATTTTTTTGGGGAATTATAACTTAGTGCTTTTAAATTGACATTTTGTAAATTCTCTCTTAAATCAAGTCTAACTTTAGCTAGATTAGACATACTTAATCTAGGAATCACATCAAAACCGATTAACTCTTGCATATCATCTATCGCTTTTGTTAAAGTTGTTAAAAAATATTGATATATATTTTCATTGATGAACTCATCTAAAAAATTTTTAATTGAATAATGAGATATATCTATTATTTTGGAATATAAATTTGATGCAATATTCACATCCTTTGAAAAATGTAAAATAATAACTTTATCAATTCGAAAATCTTTTATTAACTCTCTAACAACATCATCGTAATCATATAATTCAGTATATCGAACACCAATTCTACTATTTTCCTTCTCAATAATAAATTGAAACGTAAAAAGATTATAATCCTCTATATCAGAATTTCTGAAATCTATACAATTTCTCATACTTTCTAGCTGACTCTCAATTTCATAACCTCTCTCATTCAATAATTCCTCTAAAATAGGATTTATTAAATAGTTTCGAATATCTGATTGAAGTGTTCTTTCATATTTTTGATAAATATAAAAATTATCCGAAGCAATATTTAATATAGGAAAATCTGAACGATATCCAGGCCTATCATTTACAAATCTTTTAAAATTACCCTCAAAAACTTTACGCTCGAATAGTTCTTTAAAATCATTGGTGTGTTTTTTTATAATAGCTTTGTATCTATCTAAAATCATTTTCTCTCAATTCTTATCTATAAATTTTAAACAAAAAGCATACAGTAAAACTGTATGCTAACCTTCTAGCCTTTTATTATTGATTTCAATATACTTGATAACAATTTCTTTTAGTGCTAAAAGGACTTCTGCTGCTAGCTCAAGACGAGCAAGGGTTTTGTTATCCATTTTCATGGTCTTTCCTCCTTCTGGGCGACTCTAGTTCGCCAACAATGGAAGTCACAGCACAATGATATTGTAAGCGTTTTTCTTCTAGTTGTCAACTATTTTTAATTCATTATTTTAGTATCATGCAAGACATTTTACAGTATCTAAACCCAAAAAATTGATTATCTCTATGCGATTCAGTGCATATTTTATGATGATATACGGTTACTATATAAGTTGTATTTAACTTTACGAAAAATTTATATTTACGGTAGAGATAGATTTTATAATATAACCTATTCAATTCTTTATCCTATTTTTAAGCGATTATTTAGGACTTTCTTCCGAAAAAGACTTATTCCCCTGAAAGATCGGAGTCTAAAATGAGGAAAATGCAAGACTTAATTTAATATTCTTTAAGCTTTTACTATCATTAAAAATCTGGATTTTAAAATGCAAGGAAAAAGAGGCTACGCGCCCCTTTTTATATTGTTCCTTTTAGTTTCTTAATTATATACTAGGATAGCAAAATAATTCAAAATTATCTATTGAAGTTAGATATTTTGATAAAAAAATCTATGATATCAATACTTTAAGGCATTTCTAAATAAATAGAAATTTAAGTATAAACTGTAGAAAGAATAATCCATAAATATTACGAAAAAACTTGCTTAATAAAAATTAATCACTCTTCTAATGATCCAGAATTTTTTAATATATCATTATTTTCAAGGTTAAATATTTGAGATGATTTATAGAATTCGAAATCACAATATAACATAGCATCGATATTTGGAGAATTAAATAAATTTGAAAAGTGTGTGTATCTATTGTTTTGCATTGCATTTTTATCATCACCTAATGGAATTGGTTCAGGTAGAGATATTGGATCGTATTCGAAAATTATCATTTTTTTATCGCTATCATAAGGAGAACTAATTATCTTCTTGATTTTAGCATAATGTGTAATCTGTGATTTTGGGAATGTTTGATATACAGCAATATATTTTAAATACGGTATTCTACTCTCATCAATTGATACGGAATACCAACACTTTTCTTCCAAAAATATTTTTTTAAAGTTCGATGGTTTAGCTCTTACAATTATAGTATCATCAAATGCTTTCTCATTTTCAATTAAACCATATCCTGGTTCATATACTCCTTCATAATTAACAAAATCAGTGATTTCTTCTTCGATATTATCCCGTTCAGAATCAGTTAGACTTAAAATATCTTCAACAAAATCTATACATTTTTTTCTTGAAACTTTTTTACCAGTCTCTTTTGCAAATTCAATTATTAATTCTTTTCTAAGCTTACTATCTCCTTTTTTTTCACTCCAATCTGTCTTGGTATCATCTGATACAATCACTACCCTATCGTAATCAGAATCTTTTACAAATTTCATAATATCCAGCCAAAACATAGGATCGCCGTGAGATTTTTTAAATATTAGAGAACCAAATATTCTATAGGGATTACCCTTACTATCTTTAACTGAATCCTTATATCCTGGTGGAATACTGTTTTCAAATCTTTCATTTATTATAGAATTTAGCTCTTCTAGCTCTTTCTTGGTATATTCTTTACCAACAACATTTTCTCGTGTAAAAATATTATTTAATTTCTGCAATCGTTGAGGGATACTATTTTTATATTCTTCTATGTTATATTTAGAAATATCAATCTTTTCAGCCTTAGCAAGAGTTTCTAGTTGTTTATTTAAAGAATCAACTTGATTCAATAAAGAATTACAAATTCTATCGATAATAGAATCTATCTGATCTTTTGCGACAGACTTAAAATTAATATCTGAATCTAGGTTATTACTATTTTTAGATAATACCTTTTTATATAAATATTTGTTTAATTCCTTTTTATCAATATCAAATATTTGTTTTAAGTTAATGATAGCATCAAATGCTGATTTAATCTCTAGTAGTCTTTTTTCAGTTGAGGAAATATGAATTTTTATGTTATCAATTATTTCAATATATACCACAAATGGGATATATAATCTATCTTGAACTTTCTCCATTGCTTTAAAAAAATCATTCCAAGAATTTACTAATTGCATAGCATATGATAAGTAATTTGTATCAAGAACATAAAGAATTTTTTCGTCTTCTTTAGGTTGTATATCATATATTAAATCAAAATAATTGTTCATAACGACTCTTTAAACTCTCTATACTTTTTGTTTTAAGTCTAACAGACTATTACATTATTTTCAATATATATTTTAAAAACATTTTGTTTATATAATAAATGTAAGTGGGACGATAAATAACAATTGTTATACTGTTGCTCATAGCCAAGCCAAAGACTTATGTCAATACTACTGAAATAGTAAATCAAACATCAGGAGAAATAGCCTTTAGAAGTCTCAAAAAGCAATAGTGTGAACTTGGGGTGAATTTTGGGGTGAACTTTAGTTTTTTGAACAAAAAAAAGACATCCAAGAGAAAATTCTTGAATGTCTGTAAACGTTGATAGTATCGTGTTGATTAACGTTTTGAGGCAATTGACTTCGTCAAATTGCAGCCACATTTGTAAGCGACTAAAGTCGCAACAACTGTGTCAATTGCACCAATTTAGTAAGAAAGTATAAAAAAGAGCACCCCGAAAGGTGCTCTTTGTAAGTATAGTAATTCTTTCGAATTAACGTTTACTAAATTGTGAAGCTTTACGAGCTTTCTTAAGACCTGGTTTCTTACGTTCAACTTTACGTGAGTCACGTGTAAGAAGTCCTGCGCGTTTCAATGAATCGCGGAAGTCTGGGTCTACTTGAAGAAGGGCACGAGCGATACCGTGACGGATAGCTCCTGCTTGACCAGCGTATCCACCACCTACAACGTTAACGAAAACGTCGTATGAACCTGCAGTTGAAGTAACTGCGAATGGTTGGTTGATTACAAGACGAAGGTCAGCGTGTGGGATGTACTCTTCAACATCTTTTTTGTTAACAGTGATTTTACCAGTTCCTGGAACAAGGCGAACGCGTGCAACAGCGTTTTTACGACGTCCAGTACCTGCATATTGTGCTTGTGACATACTTTATTGTTCCTTTCCTTAGATAAGTCCTGAAATATCAAGAACTTCTGGTTGTTGTGCAGCGTGAGTGTGCTCAGCTCCAACGAATACTTTCAATTTCATACCTTGAGCGCGACCAAGAGTATTGTGTGGAAGCATACCTTTAACTGATTTCTCGATCAAACGTACTGCATTTTTAGAACGAAGTTCACCAGCAGAGATTGATTTCAATCCACCTGGGTGGTTTGAGTGAGTGTAGTAGATCTTATCAGTTGCTTTTTTACCAGTCAATTTAACTTTTTCAGCATTGATAACGATTACGAAGTCACCTGTATCAGTGTGTGGTGTGAATGTTGGTTTGTTTTTTCCGCGAAGCACGCTAGCAACAACTGCTGAAAGGCGTCCAAGAGGTACATCAGTTGCGTCAACAACGTACCATTTACGTTCTACTTGGCCTGGTTTAGCCATGAATGTAGTTTTGTTCATGATTTCTCCTATATGAATGTCGTTTTTGTTTACAGGGCGGATGTTCCGGTCCGCGAGTTATTTGAAAGGTTCCGGGGCCTTACAAATGGGGTAAACAATACCGCCTACTATTGTATCAAAATTCTAAGATAAAAGTCAACCGATTTGGAAAATTATTTGCGATTTTCTTTTCCTATGACAAATCCGATCAAGGAATTTGGGCCGACGTGGGCAGAAATGACTGGCCCAAGGGGCATCACAAGAACTTCATCAATGCCATCAAGCGCAAGCATTTCTGCCTTCAACGCTTGGGCTCCTTCTAGATCGTTTGTATAAGAGACCAGGGCTGTGCTTTCACCGATATCGGCTTTGATCAGCTCCAATAATTCTCGGACGGCTTTTTTGCGTCCCCGAACCTTGCTAATAGGGACTAATTTTCCTTCTGAATCTATCCAGAGAATGGGCTTGATGCTGGCTAGACTTCCCATGATCGCCGCACTCTTTGAGAGGCGACCGCCACGCATGAGGTGGTAGAGATCATCGACGAGGAAATAGGTCCGCAGTTTTGGAGCCAGCGCCATGATCTCTTCTTTGGCTTCTGCTAATGAGTGTCCTGCATCACGCGCAGCTACTGCCCGCATGACTAGGTAGCCCTCTCCAATTCCCGCAGCCTTAGGATCGACAATCTCGATCACTGCTTCCGGGTAGTCTTCTAAAACAAGGTCTCGTGCCATGACTGCACTCTGATAGGTCCCTGATAAAACCGATGAAAAAGCCACATAAAGCAGGGGTCTTCCTTCTTTTGCAAAGTGCTTAAAGGTCTCCTGGAATTGGCCCACATTGACCTGACTAGTTGTCGGTTTGGCCCCATTTTTCATGGCTTCTAACAGCTCAGGGCTAGTCAATTGATCTTCGCCTACTGTCTGGTAAACCGTCCCATCTAACTCAATGGTCAAACCAAGGATGGTCACCTGTTGTTCCTTGGCCCAGTTTTGGTCCAAATCTGCGGTCGAATCTGTTAAAATGGCAAATGTCATTACTTGTCTCCCATCATTTCTTGTAATTGTCGCAATACTTGGTGATCGAGCGGTCGCATGGGTGGTTTTTGATCGTTGACCACTCGCTGCGCCTGATTGAGGTTTCCTTTGACGACTGCGACCCGTTTTTCTAACTCTCTCGCGGATACCCGAAGGGCTCCTTGAGCAAAGACAGTCCATTGTTCATTTAAGTCACTGGTCGCTACCGATACTTGGTGGAGGGGCGTATTGAGCTCTGCCGCCAAGCGCTCGATATAATCATCTGCCGTCTCATCTTCACCCGTAAAGACCACCTGAACATTGAACTCTTCATAGGTCTGCCGCACTCCTGGCATGTACTGGGCATCAAAGACACAGATGACTTCGATCCCTTCAAAGCTAGCATAATGGCTCAGTTTTTGCAGGAGGATGTTGCGCGCCGCATCGAGCTCACTTTTTTGAAAGAGCTGGCGAGTTTCCTGCCAAAAGGCAATCATATTATAGCCGTCAACCAATAAGATTTTTCGTTTCATATCATTGCCTTTCTAAGTTTATAGTCGGTTGCGAAAGACCTCATACATGAGGATGGCTGCTGCCACACTGGCATTGAGGCTTTGAACATGGCCATTCATGGGAATGGTGATCATCTCATCGACTTGCTTTTTGATATTGGTTAAGATCCCTTTTCCTTCATTGCCAATGATCAAGGCTAATTTACCAGCCGTATTCCACTGATGAGATGGCGTGCCGTTCATGTCGGTTCCAAAGATCCAGAAGCCCTCTTCCTTTAATTTGTCTAGAGTTTGACTGAGATTGGTCACACGCGCAATAGGAATATGTTCCACTGCTCCGGTAGAAGTTTTTGAAACCACCGGAGTTACCCCGACTGCCCGGTGCTTAGGAATGATGACCCCTGAGACATTGGTCGCATCAGCTGTCCGCAAGATGGACCCAAGATTGTGCGGATCTGTTAAGCCATCGAGAATCAACAACAGCGGGTTCTCTTCTTGGGCTGTCTGTTTCAGAATCGCTGCCAAGTCTGTGTAAGCAAAGGCTGCCACACGAAGAACGAAGCCTTGGTGAACAGCTCCTTCTGTCATTTCCTGCAGGGTTTTCTTTGGCGTCCAAGAAATCGACACCTTCTTTTCAGCTGCTAAGGCCTTGATCTTATCGACATTTTTCCCTCGGAGATCTTCTTGAATATATAATTTATTGCCTGTATTGGCTTGTAATGCCTCGGTGACTGCGTGGACACCGTATACGATATCGTTATTTTCCATAGAACTAGTATACCATAAGAAAGGAGGATGAGGCCAATTCATGATATAATGAATTGGAATCTATCTCGTCGAAACCAGCAAAATAGAAAGGAAGCCATGCCTCTTTTTCAACGAACCATCAAGCTCACCTTAGCCACCTGTTTGGCAGCTGCCCTTGCTTATGCTCTGGGCTTGACCTATGCCATCTCAGCTGGCGTCATTGCCATCTTGAGCATCTCTGATACACGGCGCAGTACCATCAAACAAGCCTATCAGCGCTTTATGTCGACCTTGCTAGCCCTTGCGATCGGAAGTCTCGCTTTTTCCTTTTTTGGATTCAACCTTTGGGCACTGGGCGTCTTTATCGCTCTCTATGTTCCATGTGCCTTTCTATTGGGTTGGCAGATCGGCATCACCCCTAGTACGGTCCTCGTCACCCATCTCTTGATTGAGCAGTCTACTTCCTGGGGGCTCTTGCTCAATGAACTTGCCCTCTTTTTAATTGGGACCAGCTTTGCCTTACTGGCCAATCTCTATATGCCCTCGAACCAGGTAGCGATCGATCACTACCATGATGTTGTCGAAGACCAACTAAAGAAGATTCTTGGTCGTTTTGCGGAATTACTTGGTAAAGGGGATGGTCGTAACGATGCCCGCTTGATCAAGGAGTTAGATGGTATCCTAAAGGACGCTTTAAATCTCGTCTATCTGGATCATTCCAACCACCTTTTTCATCAAACCAACTACCACATTCACTACTTCGAAATGCGCAAGCGTCAAAACGAGATCCTGCGGGATATGGCAGAAAACGTCAACCGCTGTCAGTTAGCAGCGAGTGAAAGTATGATCCTGGCTCAACTTTTTAAGAAGACTGCGCAACAGTTAAGTCAGGAAAATCCTGCCCAAGATCTTCTAGATGATATTACTCAGTATTTGGCGATCTTCCGCGAACGGCCTCTTCCCAAGACCCGGGAAGAATTCGAAACACGCGCCACCTTGCTCCAATTGTTAAGAGATTTAGAAACCTTCATTCAGGTCAAGGTTGATTTTTACCAACAATTTCATCAGGAGACAGAATAGATAAAGAAGCCCTTGCCAAATGCAAAGGCTTCTTTATTGCGGGAACTGTTGAAAACGCTTTCCTAAAATGGTATACTGGAACAGGAAAATAACTTTTTAAGGAGGGTCTTCTATATGAAGTCTTCATATAAGAAACATTTGTACACTACGACGCTCAGCCTCTCAGCTGCTGTCTTGCTTTCTGTCATCGGTCATGGTCAAGTATCAGCCGATAGCTTAGAAGCGCCTCAAACAGAACCAAGTACGGTCCTTGAAGCGGCACCCGCTACTGAGCAAGCTGTGACAGCTGAGACTGCCAGTCCTGCTACAGCTGAAAAAGGAGACACCGCAGCCCCTGCCACTTCTGCAGAAGCAGCAGCGACTTCTGATGTGGCTTCTACTACAGAAGTTGCTCAAGCCGCTAGTCCAAGCACCAACCGTGCTGCAACGACCGCTGACCAAGCGACACGATTGGCTGATAGCACCATTTATCTCTCTGAAAAGAGCACGATTGATGACAAAGTCCAAGAAAAAGCTCAAGCTGCTGGCAAGATCAACTGGACCTTGGACAACAAGCCTCTCTCTGAGTGGAAAACCTGGGATATGGAGACTGGAACCCTGAGCAAGGATCCATTCCTTACTATCACAGAGACTGCAAACGGCAATGATTTGGATCTCCATATGGAAGTGAAAGATCTCTTTGGTGAAGATCTTAGTCTTCGGAGCCCAAATAATATCCGCCGGACTTACCGCAACTACATCGGCAATCATGAGCTGGTCGGAACCAATGCAGACTTGGGTGTGACCATCAATAAAACTCTTGTTTTTCGACCTTACCAAGACTACCATACACATGAAGAGATGCTCGCTGCTATCGAAAAATCCAAGGAAGAAGCGAAACCCGATCGTTTGGTGCAGTTAGAAACCCTTGGTAAGAGCGCCCAAGGACGGGACATGAAGATGGGAATTGTGAGTAAGGACCAAGCCAGCATCGATCACTACCTGTCTAGCACCAATCCTACAGCTTTGACCAAACCAAGCGAAATGCTGGCTGCACTGAAGGACAAGACCTTGGATTACAAATTACCTGTCTTAGTCCACAACACCCACGCGGATGAACAGCCAGGGATCGACATCATCACAGGCCTCTTCAATACCTTTGCGACCAAGGAAAAGGTGACCTTTAACACCACAGATGAAGCTGGAAATGCTAAAACTGTCACGCTAGATATTCCAACCTTGCTCAATAAATTCATCTTCTTGTTTGACTTCACGGAAAACCCAGATGGAGATGCTCTCAACCTGCGGGCCCTAGCAAACGGGCTCGATCCAAACCGGGATGCCAGCTACCAAACCAACCCTGAAGTCCGCACCGTCATCCAAATGATCAACAAGTGGAATCCGATCGCTCTCTACGACTTACACGGTTTTGTAAAAGAATTCTTAATCGAACCTGCAACACCTCCACATGATCCGAACTTTGAATACGACCTCATGTCCAACCTCATGCTGGAAAATGCCCATCATATGGGACGGGCTGGAGTTGCCAATTCCAAATACGACAGCTACATCATTCCAAAACTGGATTGGGGAGATGGCTGGGATGATTCCTTCTCAGGTTATACAGGTGTCTATGCTGTCTATCACGGCATCTTGGGCCACACCATTGAAATACCAGAATCCAACCAAGAATCCTATAAGGCTGGACGCAATGCTGTCCTCGGCGGCATTGACTTCCTCAACCAAGATCCAGACAAACTCCTTGAGATGCGGCTCAACTTCTACCTGCGTGGTCTCAATAAAACGGAAGATCCAAAAGCTGAAAATGAACTGGTCGGCCCAAATGGGGAAATCGTTGGACGTGTGAAAAACGGTCGTCCAAAATTCTTCCCAGACTACTACGTCATCCCAATGAGCCTCGACAAAGACAACGATGCCCAAGAAGCTTTCAATATGATCGACTACTTCAAACGCAATGGTGTTCTCGTCAAAGAGCTCAAAGAAGATACAGGCAGCTACAAAAAAGGGGACTTGGTCATTGACATGGCCCAAGCCAAACGCGGCTATGCCAACCATATTCTCTATAAGGGCTCCAACGAATCTGCCTGGGCTGCGATGTACGCAGAGTTGCTGGTTAACTTCCCTGATATGAGAGGGTTCAAGTCCGAACCTGTCTTTGCGGATGGTCTTTTCAATGGAAAATTAGGCGAAGTCACCACTACCCGTGCGACTCGTACTTCTGAGATCGATCCAAAAGCTCCTTACTATGTGATCGCAAATACCTCAGCCAGTGCTGTTAAAGCTATCAACCAGGCCATTTCCCAAGGAAAATCTGTCTACCTAACAGATGATGGCTACATCGTTGACCGCGATACCTTTGCTTCGCTCCTACCAAACTATGCCATCTATGGTGATGCCCTCTACAAGGTACCAAGCGGGCCAACCTTGAAACCGATGAAGGTCTACTCTCCAAACTACCACTATAATTGGGCTGGAGTTGATGCGCCTGCTCATACCAGTCTAGTCCTTGAAAAATTAGGTTTCCAAATCGTCAATACTCCAGAAGAAGCGGATGTTGTTATTTTGGAAAGCAACCGCTTTGACGCTTCCATCTTTGGCAAGAAACCAACTCTCGTCATCGGCGGGGAAGCCATGCAAAAACTGGAAAAATTGGGAGTTCTTGCAGGATTTGACGCTGAAAAACTAAAAGGCGGTAGCGACTACGAAGGCTTGATGAAAGCGATCATCGATGATCAGGATCCATTGACCAGCGGATACAAGAAGAATACCCTCTTCTACTCCAACTCAGGAAACTGGATTGAAAAAGTTCCAAGCAACTTCAAGACCTTGATGAGCATCGCTTCAAGCGACTACTACATTGCTGGCTGGTGGCCAAAAAATGAAGTCCTAGCCAATAAGGTCATGGCCATCTCTGGAGAACTTCTGGGCCAACCACTCTTTGTATATGCCGGAAATCCAACCAATCGCCAACACCCTGTCCACTTCTTCCGCTGGGTAACCAACGCGATCTTTGGCAGCAAGTTGGCTAGCTTGATGGATTACGTTCCAGCTAAAGAACCAGACCAAGTGGTGGTTCCAATTCATAACCAAACAACCACTCCACAGCCAATCTTGACCAAGAAGGATACTCCTAAAGTTCTCCTTCCACAAAAAGAAACGACAACTGAAAATGGAGAAAGTGTGCAAGCCTTGACTTACCAAGTGGGACAAAGCTTCCAAGAAAGTCCATCCAAGACACAATTGCCACAAACTGGAGAAGACACAAGGGCGCACTTCATTCTTTCAAGCTTCTTGTTAGCCATTAGCGGAGGCTTCCTCCTCTTGAAAAAGAAAGAAGTTGAATAAGATTCAGCTTTAGACTTGGATGACATGAAAAGAACCTTCGCAGAAACGAAGGTTCTTTTTGGAGATAAAATATCTTTCAAAACTTTCCTTAGGTAAGTACGGACGTCAGCGAACTTCTTCGAAGTTCCATGACTTAGTTTTGGACCTAATGTTCCAAAACTCCCGAGTGCTTGAAACAATAATGTTTCAAGCACTTTTCTCACGGCGGAAAGTTTCAGTTTATACTTGACTGATTCTAAAGTATAGAAAACTTATATAAATTTCTCCAGAATATTTAATGAAAATACTATTCTACATTAAAGTCTAACACTGATGCAAAGTTTCTCCTTATTCCACCAATTCCAGCACGATGCTTTGGTAAGGGGCCAATTCTAATACCTGGTCTCCTTCTTGGAACAACCCAGCAGTATTATTTAAAACGAGCGTTTTAATCGGAGCTGGCAACTCCAAAGTGGCCTGGCGATTTTGGAAATTGCTGATTACCAAGAGGCGCTTGTCCCCACGGCGTTCGAAGGCGATGATATTCTCACGGTCCCGATAAGCTGGAATCATATCTCCAAACCGAATGGTATTTCCATAGAGGGGATGGCGATACAAGGCCGTCAGCTGACGGTAATAATTCAAAATAGAATCTGGATCTTTTTCCTGGTCTTCCACATTAATGGAATAATCTGGTTTAGGACTGATCAGCCAGGCTGGTCCATCGCTAAAGCCCAGGCCTGGCTCTCTTGTCCACTGCATCGGTGTCCGCGCATTGTCTCGGCTGTAGTTGGCAATCACTGCTAAGACTTCTTCCTCACTCAAACCAGCTTCTTTAGCAACGTGGTAGCCATTGATGGTCGCGATATCATCAAAGTCCTCCACTGATTCAAAGACTTGGTTTTCCATTCCAATTTCTTGGCCTTGATAGATAAACGGAATTCCCTTGCGCAAAACCTGAATAGTCCCCAGGGCTTTTTTACTGGTGTCGTTTACAGGACCTTCCGCGATATAGTGGGACACGCCACGAGGCTCATCATGGTTTTCAATGATGGTTGAGAGGACCCCAATACTATCTGCGCGCTCATGCGCTTGGAAAATACTTTCCTTGAGTTCATCTGCAGTTGGAAGAGCATGGTCAAACCAGCCTTTTCCTTCTTGACCCAGCATGGTTTGTTTGAAATCAAAGATCGATGAGAAAACGCCATCTTTTCCGATAAAGAAATGCAACTCTTCGTCGGTTTCATTGAACACTTCCCCTACTGTGAAGGCATTGTACTTGGTAAAGGTCCGCTCCTTTAACTCTTGCAAGAAAGGTTCAATCGATTGGGCATTCACTAGAGACTCCGGTACTGGGACCAAGCCATTTTCGCGATCAGACGGAAGCGAACGCCATTCTAGATCCTTTTTAATATTGATAATGGCATCGATCCGAAAGCCCGCAATCCCCTTGTCCAACCACCAGTTGATCATGGTGTAAATTTCTTCGCGAAGGGCAGGATTTTGCCAATTGAGGTCTGGCTGATCCTTGTGGAAAGAATGCAGATAGTATTTGTTAGTGCCAGGAACCGGTTCCCAGACACTGCCCCCAAAGTAACTTTCCCAGTTGTTGGGTTCCTTGTCGCTTTCGATGAAGTAAAAGTAGTCCGCATAGGGGCCATCAGGATCCGCTAAAGCCTTTTGGAACCACTCGTGATGACTGGAGCAATGGTTGACCACCAAGTCCATAATGATGGAAATGCCCCGCTTCTTACCTTCTGCAATCAACTCTTCCATATCTTCCATGGTCCCAAAGAGGGGATCAATGGCATAATAGTCTGAAATATCATATCCCTGGTCAATAAAAGGGCTCTTGTAAACAGGAGATAGCCAGAGAATATCAATCCCTAAGTCTTGAAGGTAATCGAGTTTCTCCGTGATGCCTTTCAAATCCCCAACACCATCGCCATTGCTATCCTTAAAGCTTTTTGGGTAGATCTGATAAGCAACTTTCCCCTTCCACCAGTCTTTTTCCATATTTTGTCTCCTTAAAATGAAAGAGACCGAGACAAATCGTCTCAGTCTCTATAGTGTCAGTAGGTATTAGTATACTGTTTTTTCAGTTTCTTTGTCGAAGAAGTGAGCTTTGTTCAAGTCAAATCCAAGTTCGATGGTTGCACCAGTTCCAAGGTAGTCACGCGCATCCACCTTAGCGATGAATTCGTTATCACCAACTTGGCAGTACAAGTGAGATTCAGAACCAAGCAACTCAGACACAGAGATCGTAGCTTTCACAACTGATTCTGGGAAAGTTTCAAGGAATGCAGCTTCTGTATTCACGTCTTCTGGACGAATACCAAAGATCAATTCTTTACCATCATAGCCTTTTTCACGAAGAACTTTCAAAGCACCTTCTGGAACTTTCAAATTCAATCCATTAGCAACGATGTGTCCACCTTCCAATTTTACGTTGATGAAGTTCATAGCTGGGCTTCCGATGAATCCTGCTACGAATTTGTTCACTGGGTTTTTGTATACTTCTTGAGGAGTACCGATTTGTTCAACACGTCCGATAGTACCAGTACCAGCAGGGTTTTTAGTAGCTGACATGATAACGATACGGTCAGCAAGTGTCATCGCTTCTGTTTGGTCGTGAGTTACATAGATCGTTGTAGCTCCGATACGACGGTGAATTTTCGCGATTTCAGCACGCATCGATACACGCAATTTGGCATCCAAGTTTGACAAAGGTTCGTCCATCAAGAATACTTTTGCATCACGGACAATGGCACGTCCCATGGCCACACGTTGACGTTGACCACCAGAAAGGTCAGCTGGTTTACGATCCAAGAATTCTTTCAAGCCAAGGATTTCAGCTGCTTCTTGTACACGTTTGTCGATATCTTCCTTGCTGTATTTACGCAATTTCAAACCAAAGGCCATGTTATCGTACACAGTCATGTGTGGGTAAAGAGCGTAGTTTTGGAATACCATGGCGATGTCACGGTCTTTAGGCGCTACGTTATTTACAACAGTACCATCGATGGAACATTCACCTTCTGTGATATCTTCAAGACCAGCGATCATACGAAGAGTCGTTGATTTACCACATCCTGAAGGACCTACGAAAACGATAAACTCTTTGTCTTTGATGTCCAAGTTGAAGTCTTCAACTGAGTAGTGTTCGCTGTTTGGATATTTTTTGTAAATATTTTTAAGATTTAATTCTACCATGATGGTACTCCTTTGATTTTTATAGTTCTATTGTAAATGAAAACGTTTTACAAATCTATGGCAAGTCTCACAAAAAAGAAAAAGAGTTTTGTGCAAGTTGCACAAAACTCTCGATTGATTCCGTTTAAATGACATCTTGCAAGACTAAATGGTAGCAAAGAGCCAGATCTGTCAGATTTTTCAACTGGAGACCCGTTAGCTCTTCCCACTTATCAATCTTGTATTGGAGCGAATTGCGATGGAGATAGAGTTGCTGGGCCGCCTTGGTCACAACTGCCCCATTTTCCCAAAGAGAGACAATGATGTCTTGCAATTGATCTTGACTTTCAATCAACTGATGCAAGCTTTCTTTGATCGGGGTAAGATCCAGGCCTGCCTGCTCGATTCCCCACAGATAGAGTTGAGAAAAGCGATAGACGCCTTGATGCCCTTCTCGGATCCAAGCTCGAAAAACTGCCTGTTCTGCTCGGATAACCGGAGCCACTTTCCCTTCTTTTGACTCGGTCCATACTTGCCCGACCAGGATAGATAAACGAATATTGAAGTCATATTCCATAGCAGAGACGGTATCTTTTAAGATATCGGCCACAGGCAAAGACTGGTCTTGGTCCAGAATGAGCACATAATCTTGTCCACTCAGTTGCAAGGTTGCTCGGAAGTTGGGCAAGAGTGTCTGCATCATCTCTAACCAAGAAGCCATCCCTTCCGCTGTTGAGTGCGAGAGGTGGCAATAGACGAGCTGCATTTTTTTGATGACCTGAGGGGCTTCTCCCTTTCCATCGATCAGGTATTGGTACCAAGGATTGGGGGCAACCTCTTCTTCACCACCCAACCAGGAAATCAATTGTTTTTCTCGCTCGGTTAACTCTTCTTCCTTCAGTAGCAGCCATTGATGAGCCTGAAGGGGTATCGCTACATAACCAGCTGGTGGATGGGCTTGATCCGCCACCTCTGCATGAGGAAACCACTCTCTGATATTTTTCACTGCTTTCTTCCTTCTTCTACTTGCTGGATGCACCAGTTGATCAATTCTTCTAAACGAGCAAGTTCACCCGTCATATGAAGATAGCCCATAACGGCTTCAAAGCCTGTCGACATACGATAAGTCACGACATCCGCATTTTTGGCCTTGGTATGGCTATTGGTATTGCGACCGCGCTTGTAGATCTCCAACTCTTTTTCTGTCAGAATTTCTTGCTCCAGCATGCTTTCGATCAAGCTAGCCTGAGCTCTAGCAGAGACGTAGCGGGTTGCAGTCTGGTGAAGCTTATTGGGCTTGGTCATCCCTTGAAAAATTAGGTGCCTGCGAATATACATGGAATAGACCGCATCCCCTTCAAAGGCAAGGGCGATCCCATTGATTAGATTGACATCAATCACGTGTCCACCTTACACCTTCTTTTGTATCCAAGAGCTTGATTCCTTGCGCAGCCAATTCATCGCGAATGGCATCTGCTCGCGCAAAATCTTTCTTAGCCCGCGCTTCCTGACGTTCAGCGATCAAGGCTTCAATATCCGCATCCAAAACTTCTTCAACAAAGACCACTCCAAAGACTTCTAACATCTTTGCCAAGGCATCCTTGACGTCTTGGTTGTAGTGACCTGAGTTGATCCATTTGGCCAATTCAAAGACAACGGTGATTCCGTTTGCGGCATTGATATCTTCATCCATGGCCGCAATAAACTTGTCCACAAAGTTTTGTAAGTCTGCTGAATCCACTTCTCCTGTGAACGGTTGCTCATAGGTATTTTTCAAATACTTGAGGTTGGTCTCCGCATCGCGCACCGCTTTTTCTGTGAAGTTAATCGGCTTGCGGTAGTGCTGGGTTGCAAAGAAGAAGCGAAGCACTTGGCCATCAATGGTCTTGAGGGCATCATGCACAGTGATAAAGTTGCCCAAGGACTTGGACATCTTGACATTGTCAATATTGACAAAGCCATTGTGCATCCAGTAGTTGGCAAAGGTTTGACCAGTTTTAGCCTCTGACTGGGCAATTTCATTGGTATGGTGCGGAAACTCAAGGTCAGCTCCACCACCGTGAATATCAATGGTATCGCCTAAAATCCCAGTTGACATGACCGAACACTCAATGTGCCAGCCAGGACGACCAGGTCCCCAAGGGCTTTCCCAAGAAACTTCACCCGGCTTCGCAGCTTTCCAGAGGGCAAAATCGACTGGATTTTCCTTGCGAGCTGTTTCCTCATCTGTCCGACCAGAAGCTCCTAGCTCTAGGTCTTCCAAAGTTTTATTGGCCAATTTGGCATAGTTGTGGGATTTTTCCACACGGAAATAGACATCGCCTTGGCTCTCATAGGCATAGCCTTTTTCGATCAAGTCGGTAACAAAGCGAATGATGTCATCCATAAACTCAACCACACGAGGGTGACGGGTTGCAGGCTTGACCCCCAAAGCCGTCACATCTTCACGAAAGGCCGCAATGTACTTATCCGCCACTTCCTGAGGCGTAATACCTTCTTCCTTGGCACGGTTGATGATCTTATCATCCACATCGGTAAAGTTGGAAATATAGGCAACTTCGTAGCCACGATACTCAAAGTAGCGACGAATCGTGTCAAAGGCTACCGTTGAACGGGCATTCCCAACGTGGATATAGTTGTAAACCGTTGGCCCACAGACATACATGCGGACCTTCCCTTCCTCGATGGGGACAAATTCTCGCAAATCACGAGACATGGTATCATAAATTTTTAACACGCTTCATTTCCTTTCTGTTTCTACTCTTTTGGCTTCAAATAAACCACCTGAGTCTGTTTGACAAAGCCAATCTTTTCATACAAACGTTTGGCACCTACATTGCTGTCTTCCACGGCAATCTGAAAGGCCTTATCATTTTGCTCAATGAGTTGGTTGACAAGGGATTTTGCCAGGTAGCTCCCATAACCTTTTCCACGTTCAAGTTCGGCTATTGCTAAACCATAGAGGTAATTCGTATTACTCGATAAATCAACTGTACAAGTTCCAATAACCTGACCGTTTTTTAATAAAATATATAGGCGACTTTCTGGATCCTTCAGAGCTTTGGCGACATATCTATCCACAACTTCTTTAGATTCATGTTCCTCTGAAAATGCCTGAAATTTCAACTGACTAATTTGATCCTGATACGAACGATCTGCTAACAAAACGTCCAGATTGGAAACAGTTGCCAACGGATAAGGTCTTCTATCCTTACCTAACCAGGTTTCTGTCTCTTCATCCTCGACCAGTCCCCAGTTGTTGACAAACTCAGGATGGCGCTCTAGAAAAACACGCTCTGTCTGAAAAGTCACAGACTCAATGGGATAAGATGCCGTTTCTTTCTCAAAACTTCTATACAAAGCCCGCGCAATGCCTTGACGACGATGATTGGGGTGAACCAGTATCGTCACATCCACATCTGGGTCATCTGCATAAACCGTTAATAGGCCAACCAGTTCACCTTTTTCATAATAAAGGAAAAAGGCGGGCATATCGGGATCAAAATTGAGCATATTGGAGAGATAAGGATCCCGAAAAGTTCCGTCATACTTCTGACAGATGGCAATAAGGGCCTTTGCTTCCAGTAGTTGGTGGTCATTCAATGTATTGGTTGCTTGAATCACGTAGCAATCTCCTTACAAGCTCGAAGACCGATGACTGGCTTCCTTAGCATGCTCCATCTTATTCACATAGTATTCGCGTTTTTCTTCTTCTTGGTGAATGATTGGCTCATCCTTCTTACCGTGAACACGAACAATTTTAGCAGGGACTCCGACAACGGTCACATCACTCGGTACATCGGAGACCACGACCGCTCCCGCTCCTACTTTGGCCTTGGCCCCAATCTCAATCGGACCGATGACCTGAGCATGAGCGGAGACCAAGGCTCCTTCACGAACCGTCGGATGGCGTTTACCGACATCCTTCCCTGTTCCCCCAAGGGTCACCCCGTGGTAGAGCATAACGCCTTTTTCAACAATAGCTGTCTCCCCGATAACGAGGCCCGCTCCATGGTCTATAAAGACACCGGAAGCAATGGTCGCACCTGGATGGATTTCAATCTGGGTCCAAAAACGCCAAAACTGACTATGCATCCGCGCCAAGAGCTTAAAGCCATGGTTCCACAAAAAGTGGGAAACACGGTGAGCTGCCAGTGCTTTGACGCCCGGATAGGTCAAAAGGACCTCCAGCGAGGTACGCGCTGCTGGGTCATTTTCTTTTACAATATCGATGGTTTCACGCCACCATCCCATACCGTGCTCCTCCTTTTCTAATGATTATTCTGAATCTTTTTGTGTAATGGTAAAGTCTTTTTTAGGTTTGTGGTCTTTGTTGTGGTGACGAGGACGATCGCTATGGCGATGAGTCTTTTCACCGTTTTCTTCGCTGTTTTCTGGTTTTGGCGGACGAGGAAGAAGAGCCTTCATCGAAGCATCGACACGACCTTTTTCATCAATCTTGATAATCTTCACATCAACTTCATCACCGATGGCTACCAAGTCTTCGACACGGTTGGTGCGCGTCCAAGCCATTTCAGAGATATGAACGAGGGCATCCGTCTTGTCAAAGAGGTTGACAAAAGCACCAAATTTCTCGATCCGAACCACTTTGGCATGGTAGACTTCATCCACTTTCGCTTCACGAACCAAACCAGCAATGATCTCTTTGGCACGGTTAATGGCATCTTGGTCGCTAGAGTAGATAGATACGTTACCTTCTTCGTCGATGTCAATCTTAACGCCTGTTTCAGCGATGATCTTATCGATGGTTTCTCCACCCTTACCGATGACAATCTTAATCTTGTCGACATCAATCTTGATGGTATCAATTTTCGGAGCAGTTGGAGCCAATTCTGGACGCACTTCTGGAATAGTTGCTTCGATCACATCAAGGATTTCAAAACGGGCTTTCTTGGCTTGAGCAAGAGCTTCCGTCAAGATTTCTGCAGTAATCCCTTGGATCTTGATATCCATTTGAAGGGCTGTAATCCCGTCACGCGTACCTGCAACCTTGAAGTCCATGTCTCCAAAGTGATCTTCCAAACCTTGGATATCTGTCAATACGGTATAGTTATTTCCATCAGAAATGAGACCCATAGCAATCCCTGCTACTGGCGCCTTGATTGGCACACCACCAGCCATAAGGGCAAGCGTTCCCGCACAGATAGAGGCTTGAGAAGAAGAACCGTTTGATTCCAATACTTCTGCTACCAAGCGGATCGCATATGGGAATTCTTCCAAGCTTGGCAAGACTTGTGCAAGAGCACGCTCACCAAGAGCACCGTGACCAATCTCACGGCGACCAGGCGCACCGTAACGACCTGTTTCACCAACAGAGTATTGAGGGAAGTTATAGTGGTGCATAAAGCGTTTCTTGTACTCTGGATCCAAGCCATCGATGATTTGCGTTTCACCCATTGGCGCCAAAGTCAAGATAGAAAGGGCCTGTGTTTGTCCACGCGTAAAGAGACCTGAACCGTGCACGCGAGGCACGAAGTCAACAACCGCATCCAAAGGACGGATTTCATCGACCTTACGTCCATCAGGACGAACCTTGTCTTCTGTGATCAAACGGCGCACTTCTGCGTGTTCCATTTGTTCCAAAATTTCAGCCACATCCCGCATGATCCGGTCAAATTCTTCGTGGTCTGCATATTTTTCTTCGTAAACTGCTGTGACTTGGTCTTTGACTGCTTGAGTTGCAGCTTCACGAGCCAATTTTTCTTCTACTTGGACTGCTTTTTGAAGGTCACTGTTGTAGGCTGCAACGATTTCAGCTTGCAATTCCTCATCTACATGAAGCAATTCAACTTCTGCTTTTTCTTTACCGACTGCTGCAACGATTTCTTCTTGGAAGGCAATCAATTCTTTGACAGCTTCATGCCCTTTCAAAAGAGCTTCCAACATGATTTCTTCTGACAATTCTTTAGCACCAGACTCTACCATGTTGATAGCGTGCTTAGTACCTGCTACTGTCAATTCGAGAAGCGAGCGCTCAGCTTGTTCTTGCGTTGGATTGATGATAATCTCACCATCGACATAACCTACTTGTACCCCAGCGATTGGTCCGTCAAATGGAATATCTGAGATAGACAAGGCCAATGATGAACCAAACATGGCTGCCATTGGTGCAGATGCGTTTTCATCGTAAGAAAGAACCGTATTGATCACTTGCACTTCGTTACGGAAACCTTCCGCAAACATCGGACGGATTGGACGGTCAATCAAACGCGCTGTCAAAGTCGCATCCGTTGAAGGACGTCCTTCCCGTTTCATAAAGCCACCAGGAAACTTCCCAGCCGCATACATTTTTTCTTCGTAGTTGACTTGGAGTGGGAAGAAATCCCCAGTTGCCATTTTCTTAGACATGACAGCTGCCGTCAAGACAGTTGACTCCCCATAACGCACGACAACCGCGCCATTTGCTTGCTTGGCAACTTGACCAGTCTCTACGATTAACTCACGACCCGCAAAAGTCGTTTGAAACACATGTTTTGTCATTTTAATCCCCTTTGGATTGATAAAATTATACGACTTGCCTACAAAAATCAGGATACAAAGGGCGTGAAGAATCCCGTATGAAAATAGGAGATTGACGCAGTGTGCCACGCACACAAGGAAATCTATCTTTTTCACTAGGGATTTAGCCCGTGTTCAACTACCAAGATACTAAGCCGTTAAACAACTCAAAGGAAAATAGGAAATCCAACGACGGAGCGACCGCTCCTAGGAGGATTTATCTTTTTCCACAGAGTTGTAGGCGTATTCAATTACACATGATAGCATTGTTTTCAACAACCCATCTGTATGTTATATCCTCATCTTTGTATCCAAGCACGTATACCTTTTATTTTAACATATTCAAGCCCAAAAGAAAAAGGCTTTAAGGGCCTTTTTCTGCGAATCTTCCGTAAGTTCTATATAAAAATTTTAGAGCTAGGTATAGTCTCCATTTATTTTTACGATTTGACGAATTCAGTGCTGTCGACATAAAAGCGTGTTTTATGCGTTCCACCCTTATAGTCCTTATTGTTTCGTTTCAAGACAAAGCGTCTGTATGGTTCAGAAGTCCCTTGGATCGATGTGGTCACTTCAACCGAATCTTCATTAATCACCCATTCATCAGGTGAAGGAATCTCCATCGGTGGCATCGCTCCCCCACGACCACCAGGAACAATTTCGTAGAAGGCCTTGTCTTTTGTCGAATAGATCCAGCCGTCTTTCTTTTCTTTTGTTAGTTGGATCAGCTTGTCTTGTGAAAGACTGCGGATGGAGTCCGATGTTTCTTCTGCATTCAATTTATCAATGATATCTTGTAAATTATAGGTTCCCGGCGTGTAGGTATTGTAGTAATCAATGAACATGTCTTGCGGGTAGCCTTCAACTGCACTGTGGTCATTGTTCAACTCCAGCAAACGAGTCGGCTGCACCTGAAGTGAATAGGTCAAAGACGCACTGTTTTCAATGATCGAATAGATATCCGCTTGGTCCGCTTTTGACAAGGTCCCAATGGCCTCTTTGTCATTTTCATCCGACTTAGCTTCTTCCGACTGCTCTTTTTCTTTGGCCTTGTCAGATGACTGTTTAACTGATGAAGACTCTACCGGACTGTGCTTACGCTCATAGCGTTTCGGAGCACAGGCTGCTAGGGAAAGCAATAGTACAGTAGCTAGTAAATAGGCTCCAATTTTTTTCATGTTTGTCTCCTTATTTTCTTAGTCCACACGGTAGTACAAGTCGTTGCCATTCGTCACATCACTCTTACTCCAGTATATGGATTCACTTCCACCTTCTCTTGAAGGAATGAAAAGAATTGGCGTTTCGTTCGTTGCTCCAGGCATCCGACTAAGCCCGTGTAAATTGCCTTCTTTGAAGTAAAAGTCAGAAAATTGAACACCATTCAGAGCACTACCATCGACCTTAACGATTCCTTGCGCATCAAACTCAATACTAGTTCCGTGCTTATTTTTCCATACTCCTGCTACACTTGAGAAATTTCCCGCTTTAATTTCTTCTAAATTCATTCCAGTCTTTGTATTGGCAGGAGCAGGAGCTGATTCGGTATTTCCACTCACACGCGTTGTGAATTCAAGGGCGATCCAGCCTTGTCCAGATTCCAGTTTGCCCCAGGTATGTCCATCTGCCTCTACGGTTTCCGTAATGGTGTGAGTTCCTTTTGCGATCATCCCTGCAGATGGAGCGGATGTCGAGGGTTCTTGTCGGATGCGAAGATCCGCTACGTTAACTTGGACTTGGAAAGAAGCTGTTTTCTGCTTTCCTGCTTTAGCTGTTGATTTGGAATCCCCTGTACCATCAAAATTTTTCCAATCTAGCTTACTGAGATCCAACTTCTTGGCTGAAATCCCAAGAGCTTGCTCCGCCGTTTGATTTCCCCCAATTTGAATGGTCGCTTTCTTTTCTTCCTTAGCCTCCCCTTTTCCTAGCGAATAAAGGCTCAATTCCATTTCTGGATTCACAGATTGCCAAGTAGCATAGACGATTTGCCCATTGTCAAAAACATCTAAACTTGAGCGATAGCCACCCACCGCAGCTGTATAAGCTGTATGGAGCAATTCAGCTTTTTGACCCTTGAGATAATAGATAGCAGAAACATACTGTTTATTTCCAGTGTATTGATTAGACACCAAGAGCTCATCCATACCATCTTGGTTCAAGTCTGTAAAAGCGTATTGGAAAGTTACGGGAGTTCCCAAGCGTTCCAAGGCATCCAGATAGATATTTTCTTCTGAACCCGATTGTAATTTGCTTAATTCCTCAAAGAGGCCTGTTTTATCCCCATTTTTAAGAGCTGTATCATACTTAGCATACCGCTCCAAAACCTCTTGAAAATACTTCTGACCTGTATCCTTCTTTTCTTTTTTAACAGCTGATGACGTTGCTGTCTTTGGTTTACTTTGGCGTTCGTAGCGTTTGGGCGAGCAAGCCACTAGAGATAGAACAGACACACCCGCCAGTAGTGAAATCATAACCTTTTTCATAAAAACCTCCTCATATCTATCCTAGTATATCAAAAATGGTCGATTTTTCCAGCTCTTTTCAAGATTATTACACAAGCATTTCCTCTCTCCCTCTATGTTTCTACCTCTTTTTCTGCTATACTTAGTATAGTTATTTGATCAAAAAGGAGAACACTATGGAATTAAAAAAACGTTCTGAATTTCCTGAGAACGAACTCTGGGATCTCACAGCCCTCTACCAAGACCAGGAAGACTTCTTACGTGCCATTGAAAAAACACGCGAAGAAATCAATGAATTTGTCCGCAACTACAAGGGCAAGCTCCACACTTTTGAAGATTTTGAAGCTGCCTTTACCATCTTTGAACAAATTCAGATCCAACTCAGCCACATTGGTAACTACAGCTTTATGCCTCAAACGACAGACTTTGGCGATGAAGCCTTTGCGGAAATTGCTCAAGCAGGGATGGATTTCGAAACTTGGGCCAGCGTCGAACTCTCTTTCTTTGATGATGCTTTGGTAGAAGCAGACGAAGAGGTCCTCGAGCGCCTGGGTCAACTCCCTCACCTCACTTTTGCCATTCGTCAGGCTAAAATCAAAAAAGCTCACTACTTGGGAGCTGATGTGGAAAAGACTTTGACCAACCTCGGTGAAGTCTTCTACGGACCGCAAGACATTTACACCAAGATGCGGGCAGGTGACTTTGAAATGGCTGATTTTGAAGTGGACGGAAAAGTCTACAGGAATAGCTTTGTCACCTATGAAAACTTCTACCAAAACCATGAGAATGCGGAAATCCGTGAAAAAGCCTTTCGTTCTTTCTCAGAAGGATTGCGCAAACACCAAAACACTGCTGCCGCTACCTATCTAGCCCAAGTCAAGTCTGAAAAGCTGATCGCAGATATGCGTGGCTACGACTCTGTCTTTGACTATCTCTTGGCTGAGCAGGAAGTGGATCGTGCCATGTTTGACCGTCAGATTGACCTGATCATGAAGGACTTCGCTCCGGTCGCTCAAAAATTCCTCAAACACGTGGCCAAGGTCAACGGCCTTGAAAAAATGACCTTTGCTGATTGGAAGTTGGACTTGGACAGTGCGCTCAATCCAGATGTTACCATTGATGATGCTTATGATTTGGTCATGAAATCCGTGGCACCTCTTGGCGAAGAATATTCTCGCGAAATTGCCCGCTACCAAACCGAACGTTGGGTCGACTTTGCGGCCAATGAAGGCAAGGATTCCGGTGGTTATGCAGCCGATCCTTACCGTGTCCATCCTTATGTCCTCATGAGCTGGACAGGACGGATGAGCGATGTTTATACCCTGATCCACGAGATTGGACACTCTGGTCAATTCATCTTTTCAGATAACAACCAAAGCTACTTCAACGCCCACATGTCGACCTACTATGTGGAAGCTCCTTCTACCTTTAATGAACTCCTCCTTAGCGACTACTTGGAACACCAGTTTGACGATCCTCGTCAAAAACGTTTTGCCCTAGCTCACCGCTTGACAGATACCTACTTCCACAACTTCATCACCCACTTGCTAGAAGCAGCCTTCCAACGCAAGGTCTACACGCTGATTGAAGAAGGTGGAACCTTCGGCGCTAGCAAGCTCAACAGCATCATGAAGGAAGTCTTGACCGAGTTCTGGGGAGATGCTGTTGAAATCGATAACGATGCAGCTTTGACCTGGATGCGCCAAAGCCACTACTACATGGGACTTTACAGCTACAC
This sequence comes from Streptococcus sp. W151, assembly GCF_053010205.1. NCBI lineage: Bacteria > Bacillati > Bacillota > Bacilli > Lactobacillales > Streptococcaceae > Streptococcus > Streptococcus sp. W151. The sequence goes on from NZ_JBRKNT010000002.1 coordinate 114,165, forward strand.
CTACTCAGCTGGATTAGTTATCTCAACAGCCGGTTACCTACATTTGAAGGACTCCGAAAACGGAGCCAAAGATTGGCTAGATCTCCTTAAATCAGGCGGTAGCAAGACCCCACTTGAGTCAGCCATGATTATCGGAGCAGATATCTCAACCGACAAACCACTTCGCGATACGATCCAATTCCTTTCAGACACTGTGGATCAAATCATTGCCTACAGTGCAGAGTTAGGAGTATAAGCAAAAACAGATTGGATTTTTCCAATCTGTTTTGCTTATCCCCAAAAGCTATCTTCTTCAGCTTGATCTGAAGAGAAGAGCCAAACTTCTTTGATTTTCCCGTCTTCAATACGGAAGAGGTCAATCCCGTTCATATTGAGTTCAGTACCATCAGCCCGTGTTCCAAGAAAAGTAACATTAGCTGCGACAAAATCCTTATTATCAGAAACCCAATTTGTTATCACCTTAAAGCTTCCATTAGTTTTCTCAGCAAATGTAGCTAGGTGAGATCCTAGTTGGTCCTTACCAACAACTGTACCAGATATACTATGAGTACCAGGTTGATGCCAGACAATATCGTCTGCCATCGTTTCAAAGACACCAGGAAAATCACCAGCAATTAAAGCTTGGTTATAAGTATTGAAAATTTCTAAGTTTGTTGACATATCTATTCCCCATTTCTTTTTTATGATATAATTTTAACAGTTACAATCGAAAAAACAAGTAGACACTTTTTCGATAGCTGGTATCAAAAGTAGTACTATTGTTGATACTAAAAGATAAATTTTTTTAAAAAAATAGAAAGAAGATATTTTATGCCAAATAAAGTAAGTGAGTATGGTGTTTGTCCATTTGCGACAACGCAGAGGGTTTTAACAGGGAAATGGGCACTGGTAATCATTTATCAGTTGAGTACGGGTACTAAACGATTTAAAGAATTGCAAAGATTATTGCCTGGGATTACTCAAACTATTTTGACACGTCATCTCCGTCAATTAGAAAAGGATAAGATTATTCAACGAAAGGTCTATGCGGAAGTTCCCCCACGAGTTGAGTACAGCTTAACCGAAATAGGGCAGAAATTCAAAGTTGTCTTAGATGCTGTGGAGAACTGGGGGCTGGATTATATCAAGTTGCTAAAAATGTAGAGGTTTTGACCATGTATCAAGATTTACAAAATAAAGTAACAGAAGAAAAACCAAGCTTTAGTCAAGAAGAAATCCAGTGGTTGCTAGAACATTTGGGAGATCCCTCGCCCGAAATTCGCGATGATCTCGTTTTTACCAGCTTGGCTAGAGGGATTCAAGAAGAACTGTTTACACAGGAACAATTTCATTTCATTGCTGAGACGATTTCGTCCGATAAAGGAGTAGAAAAAGAGATTGATAAGCTAGGGTTGCCTACACTTGAACGTTCGTTTAGGGCACTGATTTATGCAAATCTCTTGTCTGTTGATGCCAACCCGCAATCGATTTTTTATCAGGGGTTAGAAGCGGAAATCCGTACTGTCCTTTTACATCAAGGCTTATACTATCTTTCAAAAGAAAAGGATACAACAGGTTTTTCCAGTCAGTATGGTTGGGTTCACGCTTTTGCGCATGGAGCTGACCTCTTGACAGAAGTGGTTTGTCATCCTGGCTTTCCTAAAAATAGAGTACTTGACGGATTGGACATACTTGGCCAAATCTTTAAAAGAATTTCGATTCGTTTTACAGATGATGAGGATTGGCGCTTGGCGAGAGTGCTTTATGAACCTATTTTACAGGGAAAGTTAGATCAAGAGCAGGTAGCTTCTTGGATAAAAGCTGTTGATTTCCCAATAGAAGAAAGGGAAGACTTTTATAAATTTTCCAACTTCAGATCCTGCCTATTGGAAGTCTATGTCCAACTCGACCAGAGAAACATTTTACAAGCTGACTTGAAAGAAGCTATTCAATCTTTTCAATACTAATGGTGACACAGTGAATGTAAAACTCACCAAAAATTTCAAGTTACTGTTCTCGAAACAGAAGAATAATTGATGATAAAAGAGCCTTGTTCCTCATTTAAAAGAACAGTGCTCTTTCTTTGAATATAAAATAGCACTCCTATCTTACTATTGGGAGTGCTATTAATTTTAACTCAACTCAGCCACAATGGCCTTAATTTGTGCTGCGGTGTGTACACCTGCTACTTGTTTGACAACCTGCCCATCTTTTTTGAAAAGAAGGGTTGGGATGGACATAATGCCGAAAGCACGCGCTGTTTCAGGATTTTCATCCACATCCATTTTCAGGATTTTTAACTCATCTTCCGAAAGTTCTTCCGATAATTTTTCTAAGATAGGAGCTTGCATGCGACATGGGCCACACCAGGTTGCCCAAAAGTCTACCAAGACCAATCCTTCTTTAGTTTCTGCTTCAAATGTTGCATCTGTAATTGCTTTTACCATTGTTTTTCTCCTTTAGTTTTTGTATTGATCGAGGTCTTGCTTCATCAAATAGAAGAAGACATCTCCGTAAGTGCCTTGGTAATCGAGTTCGTGCCCATTATAGGTCAATTTTTGTACAGGATAGTAATCCGCTACACCAATCAAGCAGGTCTGTTGGGATCGTTCAAACTCTTCATAGGAATCAAAATGCATGACTCTTTCATGTTTTGCACCATCTAGATATGTAATTTCAATCATATCGGTAACCTCTATTTCTTAAGATGTATACATTGTAACTCCGTTCGTTACATCTGTCAAACAAAACGACTTGCTCAGAATGATGGATCTTGTGCGATAAAGAAAAGACAATAAAACAAAAAATCTCCCCGAAGGGAGATCGATCTGGTCTATTTTACCTTACGATGCTAGGAACCGTAGCCGAAGATTATACTGGATAAAATCGTTCTAGAAAAGGCGACGAACCGAAAATTGTAGGCTCTATCGTGCCATTTTCATACATGATGTATAGTCCAAGTGTAATGAATACTAAGGGCACAACGATTCGCTCATATTTTTCAATTGTCTCGGATATTAACGGCATAGAGGATAGCACACGACTAAGCTCGCAAAAGATAATTATGCCGATTGCAAACACAAGCAACGCCACGAGTGTCTGTGACCAATCTAACGAAGCAAAATAAGGTATATAGATACCTAAATTATCTCCGCCAGACGCAATTGTTAGCAATGTAACTGTCCAAAACAGTTGATTTGCCTTGCTTTGTTCAAATCTTTCAATAATTTCTTCCTCTTCTTCCTCACCTTCTCCAACAATTGCAAAGCGAATCCCTAAATAGATAGGGATTAAACCAAGCAATCCAACCATCCATGCTTCAGGCACGAAATTGACGACATAAGCAGCAACTAAACTCGCCCCTACAAGTAAGCCTGTACCTAGATATTGTCCCGCATAAATATGCCATTTCTGTTTACTCTGTGATAGCTGTGCAAATAAAATAATTAAAATAATTAAATAATCGATACTGGTGGAAATATAAACACCAATAGCAGATATGATTGTCTGTCCCATAAAAAAACTCCTGTATTAGTCAGTAATAAATCAGCAAATTTTAGGAGAGCACAGACACATTAATTTAGCTATCGCTAGTGGGTAATGTCGAACGTAGGAAAGCATTTTACTCCTCCTCAAAATGTAGTTACAAAGTAATTTCTCACTGGAATTCGGTGATTACTTCCATGTAAAGTATAACCCATTATACTTTACTTCGTAAAGTTTGGGCTCTCCGAGGGGTCTTGCAGACAGCTCGCTGGCTCTTGGGCAGTGTTTTTGTAGTCTCCAAAATTGTGACCGATAAAACCTCAATAAAAAAGCCCTCTGAATTCAGAAGGCTCCATTCTTGCTGGATAAAACGTTTCTAGACAAGGCGCCGAGCCGAAGATTGTACTGATGGTACATCGAGGCGAAGTCAACGAAGTATAGAAACGTTTTAGACGCAAGATTAACGACGAAGTCCAAGAGAGTTGATCAACTCACGGTAACGGTTAACATCGTTTGTACGAAGGTATGCCAACAAGTTACGACGGCGACCGATTTTCTTCATCAAACCACGGTAAGTAGCGTGGTCTTTTTTGTGTTGTTTGATATGTTCGTTCAAGTGGTTGATTTCCCAAGTAAGGACAGCAACTTGTACTTCTACTGAACCAGTGTCACCTTCGTGACGTGCGTATTGTGCAATGATTTCATTTTTTTTCTCTTTTGAGATTGCCATGATAAGCTCCTTTTCTTTATGCTCTATCCGAGTGGCAGGTTTGGCATATCCTGCTACCAAGAAAGAGTTAGTTGTCTATTCGACCTTCTTATTCTACCAAGATTTCATCTTTCTGTCAAACACTTATGTTTCCTTCAAGATGGATTTTTAAGATGAACCTCAAGAATTTGAACGGTTTGATGGAGCATTCTTCTAGCAAGTTATTCAAAAGAGAGTGGGACAGAAATCGGTCATTCGTTAGAACTCGATTTCGTCGTCCCACCTCCGCACAGTTGAGTAGGGCTGTAAAAGCTGATAAAATCAGCGTAGTAGAGCCCACTCAACCACTGCGTCTTGCTCGACAATCCAAAGACAATTGAGAGGCTAGGACTTTTGTCCCAGCCTCTTTAATGGTATGAAGCTTATTTCTCTTTCCGTTTACCACGCAAGAGCAAAGCCAAAGCAAAAATTGCTGAGAGTGCACCGAGTATGGTCAACCCGTAAGCAACAACTTCACCAGTTGATGGAAGAATTTTTTTCTTCCCTTCTTTTGGTGTGGTTGGAGTTTCTGGTTTCTCCGGTGTGCTTGGCGGAGTTGTAGGAGGTGTTGTTGGTGGAGTGGTCGGTGGTGTCGTTGGCGGTGTACTTGGTGGTGTACTTGGTGGTGTGGTCGGTGGTGTTGTTGGTGGCGTATGACGGTTGGTTACCGTGAAACCATCAATAGTTGTTGTATAACCAACTACTGGATCCTCTGTAATGGTGTAAATAATCTTCTTACCTTCCTTGTATACGGGTAGATCCGTAAAGCTTGCCTGCCAATTATCAGTAGCTGTGATTTCTTTTACAGCCACTTCTTGACCATCCGCAAGGAGACGAACTGTGATTTTTTCAGGACGAACACCATCTTTGTTGTCTGCGTCATCCCAGATCTTCTTAACCGCTACTTCCGTTACTTCTGGCGTGCGGCTATTAGTGATCACTACATTTCCCTTGTTACTGTCATCAACCGTACTAGTATAGCCTTTGACTGTTCCAACTTCTTTCACTTGGTACTGAATCTCTTTGCCTTTCGCTTTTAGAGGCAAATTGCTAAAGGTATGAGTCCAGTTATTTTTAGCAGAAAGTTCCACTTCTTTTCCTTGAGCTTTGCCGTCTGCATAAAGCTGTACCTTAATGGTGTTTGGACGTTTTCCATCTTGGTCATTGTTGTCTTCCCAACGTTTTGTAACAGTGACGCTGGTTTTACCTGGCTTGTAGCTATTGGTAATAGTTGTTCCATCAATCGCAGCAGAGTAATTGGCTACTGTGTCTTCTGTGACTGTGTAGACAATTTGTTTACCGTTATTGTATTTTGGAAGATTGGTAAAGACTGTCTTCCAATCAGTCGCTGCACTTAGCTCTTGGCTAGCTACTTCTGTACCATCTGCAAGGAGACGAACAGTGACCTTGTCAGGACGAACACCATCTTGATTATCATTATCTTTCCAGATCTTCGTTACTGGAATTTCAACAACTTCTGGTGTACGAGTGTTGGTAATATTGGTTCCTTCGATAGTTGTTTCATAGCCTTCAACAGGTTCTTCTGAAACAGTGTAGGCAATGACATTGCCAGCATCATCGACCACATCGAGATTATCAAACTGATAAGCCCAAGTTCCTGCAGCATCTGGTTTCACTTCTTTGGAAGCGACTTTGACACCATTTGCTAGGAGATTGACTGTGATTTTTGATGGACGCTTGCCATCTTGGTTATCATTATCATTCCATGTCTTTTGACCAGCAACGCTTGTTTTTTCTTTTTGGTTTACGACATCACGAGAAATCGCGAGGTCATTTCCAAAATCATCCTTGCTGATCTTGATAGGTTCTTCAGAGAGCACATAGCCTGTCGGAGCTTGAATTTCTTTAACCGTATAAGCTTGTTTGATCAAGCCCGTAATGGTGCCAACACCATTCTCATCTGTCGTAATGGTTCCAACTTGCTCATCTGTATCATCTGCTGTCACAGCAAAGACGGCACCTGCAAGAGCTTGACCATTTTCACCTTTTTTATGAATAGTGAAGGAGTATTTCTCACCATTAAATTTTCCATCAAGGAACTGATACAGAATGTCTGCAACCTTATTTTGCTCCTTGATTTCTGTAGCTGTCATCTTCGCATTGTTTTTGTAGGAAGTATTGATGGCTGGGACCTTGTCCAAATAAACATCATAACGAATCGTCATTCCTTGTTCTGGAGCTAGATCACCGATATGAACTGTTAAAGAACGCCCATCAGCACTGACAACAGGGGAATAATTCTTGGTGACGTTGGTGGTGTCTCTTAAGTGATAGGCACCATCTTCGTTATCGATCTGCCAAGTTCCTGTATGGATGTTGACAGAATCTGCTTTGATTTTTCCATCTGTAAAGGCCAATTGGTCTTTAATATCAATATTATGAAGGGCTGTGTGACCTTGATTGATGTTCAAGGTATAGGTCAATTTTAATTTATTATCTGAGTTGGTCCAACCCCATTTGCTAAAGACTTCTGGAGTAGGAGGATTTTCACCCGGATTCACCCCTTTGTAATCAATCTTTCCACCTGGAATCACATCTTTATCGATTTTAAGTTTGAATTCAAGTGTCTTTTGACCTTTGACGACTTGGTGGTCTACACGCGCAAAGAAACGCAGTTTCCCTGTCACATTGGCCATTCTTTCAGGATAATCCGTATAGGTTACAGTGATGACTTTTCTTTGATCATCTACCGTTGCTGTCGCAACTTTTTGACCACTTGGATCCAGCAGGTCGATGGTGTCCGTTTCAAAGACCTTAAAGTCATCTCCAAGTTGAATAACGGTCTGATCCCCCGCTTTTACACGTCCATTCGGCAACACAAAGTTTGCTTCAACTTGAAAACTCTCCCAAACACCGAGTGGATCTGTAATCGCTCCACCAGTTGATTTCGATATGTTTACAGATGTCACAACATCATTGATCGTATCTGCATGGACTTTAGCTGGACTATTGGGTTTGGCAAATCCTAAAGCCGCTAGTAAAAATAGGGCAACTGTTGTCACAACAGAATAGAGCCACTTTTTCATAAACGATTTTTCTCCTTTTTCTACGTTTACTAGATAAGGTATGTGAGTCGAAAAATTATCACTACATATTGTGATTTTATACACAACCCATCTTTTTTCATTATAATCGATTTACTTTGAGAAGACAAGCTATTATATATGCTTTTTTGTATTTTAAGTACATTTTTTTGATACAAAGAAAAATAGAGAGTGGGACAGAAATCGGTCATTCGTTAGAATTCGATTTCGTCGTCCCACCTCCACACAGTTGAGTAGGGCTGTAAAAGCTGATGAAAGCAGCGTAGTAGAGCCCACTCAACCACTGCGTCTTGCTCGACAATCCAAAAACAATTAAGAGGCTAGGACTTTTGTCCCAGCCTCTTGGTTTTTTGCTTATAAGGGAACTCCAAACACCTCTAGGGACTTGAGTTCAGAAGATTGGAGTCTCCGCCATTCTCCCAATTGAAGAGTGGGATCTAGCGTTAGAGGCCCCATAGAGATCCGCTCTAAATCCACTACTTCCTTGCCACAGGCAGCGACCATGCGCTTGACCTGATGGAATTTTCCTTCTGCAATTTCAATTTCGACATAGGAACTGGCGCTTGTCTCATCCACCTCTAAGATCTGCAATCTCGCAGGCAAAGTCGTGAAATCTTTGAGGGCAATGCCTGCTTCAAAACGGGCCACATCTGCCTCATCCATGATCCCAGCCACCTGGGCACGGTAGACCTTCGACACATGCTTCTTCGGTGAAAGCATAGCATGGGCGAGCTTACCATTATTGGTCAAAAGGAGCAAGCCATGGGTATCGATATCTAGGCGCCCGACAGGAAAGACTTCCTTGTGATGGGCTGTCTCATCCAATAGATCCAAGACAGTTTGGTGATGGTCATCCTCAGTCGCTGAGATGACTCCAGCTGGTTTATTAAGCAGATAATACACAAAGGTTTCATGGACCAGATTTTCCCCCATAAAGGTCACCTGATCCTCGTCTGGATCAATCTGTAGCTTCCCTGCTGTCTCTTTTTTCCCATTCACTGTGATTTTCTTTTGCTTGAGAAGCTGCTTGACCTCGGTCCTACTCCCCACGCCACAATCCACTAAAAATTTATCTAGCCGCATGATTACTTCCCGCTCTTTCGCACAATCCAAAGGCCAAAAAAGGAAATCAGGATCATGAGGATACCAGAAAATCCAAAAATGAAGGCTGGAGCAGATGAGATAGTCCCTAATAGACTAAGGACAAAGGTCGTTGCGATCGAACCTGTACTACATCCCAAAACCGCCATGGACGTTGCCTGGCTCAAGACCCCTGCTGGCATCTTATCTGATAAGACATTGTAAACTGTTGTAAGAGCTACACTGTAGGCGAAGCCAGAAGCGATGGTTACAAGGGCAAGAATCAAGATATTTGGAGAGACGCCGATCAACAGTTGGCCCACACCAAAAGCTACACCCGAAACCAATAATAAACGATCGCGGAAGAGCTGGGTCAAGGGCGAGAAGGCCAAACCTGCCAAGATCCCAACAAATTGCATGGCTGCTAAAATAAGCCCAGCAGTTTGGGCAGTACCATGCCCTACTTGCTCGACCACACTTGGAATCCGAACGGTGATCATGACATTGGACAAAACGATCGACGCCGCAACGACTGCTAAGCCGAGCGCTGTCCGCCATTGTTCCCCCGTCATCTTGACATCCCGGTGTTTTTCCTCCACTGCTTCCGTCGTAGATCCATATGGCACAAATAAGAGATACAAAAGTAAGATTGGAATACTGATACCGTAGACGAGAAAGGCAGCCTGCCAGCCAAAGCGAATCAAGAGACTCACTCCAAAGGTCAAAACAGCTGTCCCAACAACCTCTGCAGAACCCCGAATCCCAAGTGTTTGGACACGTTCTTTTCCTTTATAGCGCTCACTGATAATGGCAATGGCAGAAACATTGAGCAAGCCAACCGCCATCCCGAAAATAATCCGAGACAAAAAGACAACCGGATAGGCTGGACTGATTAAGGGAATAAAGCCACATAGAGCGTAAGCGACTAGGCCTATCACAATCATCTGACGCTCTGAAAATAGTCGCCCAATCCATTTATTGAAGATGAGTGAAACCATGATCCCTGCAGAAGGAAGCGAGACCAAGAGCTCAATCATGCTGTGAGGAATTCCCTTGTAATAGGTAAACATGGCCGACTGCGCACTCGAAATCGAAAACGAGGTCGTCAAAATAAATGAAAGCGCGAGAATACTCACTTTCTCCATGATTCTTTTCATTATTTTTTCCTTTAAACTAATCTTTTTTTCACACTCCTCCTATAATAACACGAGCTAGTGACAGGACGCAATAGATTGAATTAAAAAAACGAAATGATTTCTCAATCATTTCGTTCGTGCTAGTAATTGTGAGGCGAAGACTCCTGTTAGGAGCATCAAAGTACTAATCAAGACAAAGAGCAGATGATTGGAAGGAGCTAGTGGCGTCACCAACTGGATGAAGAAAGAAGAGACGGCTGATCCAAGATTGCAGCCAATCAAGACAAGCGAGGTCGCAAGATTCAGAAGATTAGTCGGAATTTTTTCAGATAAGTGATAGAAGATACTGGTTACTCCCGTACTGTAGGTAAATCCTGCCAAGAGGGTTCCTAGAACCAGGCTCCACAGCTGTCCAGACAAGCCAATCAAGGCTAACGCTAGACCGAAACCAAAGCACATGATCATGAGCAAGTTCTTTTTGAAAACATGTGTCAAACTAGCAAATCCCACTCCCGCTACAATCCCTGTCAATTGCATCAGACTTAGGACTGTTCCAGCTGTTGTCGCCGTTCCCATACGAGCGTCAACAATGATATCCGGCACGCGCAGGCTAATGATGGAATTGAAACAAATGATGATACCAGCAATCACGGCTAGCATCAGACTAAAACGCCATTGAGGGGAGCGAAGACGTGCGGAACATTTCTTTTTCTCCTTCAAGCTAGCCTGTTTTTTCCCCTTAGGATAGGGGACAAAAAGGATATAGAGGAGTAAAATCAAGTAACCACCTCCATATACAGCAAAGATCGCTGGCCAGCCTAGGGGTAAGAGTTGTCCAACAATAAAAGTCAAGATGGCAGAGCCCACCACTTCAGCAGACCCCCGATAGCCCAGCATCCGAGTCTTGTCATTGCCTGAGTAGCGTTCACTGATAATCGAAATAGCCTTGGCATTGATCATTCCTGTCCCCAAACCAAAGAGAAAACGACTCAGAAAGATGAGAGGATAGTCCTGCACGACCAAAGGCACAAGGCCGCTAGTTGAAAAGAGCAAGAGCCCTGCGACAATCATCTGGCGCTCACTCATCCACCGCTCGATCAGGCTATTTAAAAAGAGCATGACCACAACCGCAAAGGCCGGCAAGGAAACCAAGAGTTCCACCTGGCCTGCTGAATATCCGAATTGGCTAAAATAGGCCTTCATAGCTGGCAAACCGGCTGTAATTGAAAATGATGAGATCAGCATGAGCGACAAGCTCAAGAGACTGATTCTTTCCATTGTTTTTTTCATTTTTTTATTTCCTACACTTTACTGGTAACATTTGACTTTACTAGTTTTTTTAGAAAAGATTCAAACTAGAATTTTCAATAGAATCCTAGTATAATCAATTTAGAAAGAGAAAAATAGGACATTTGTCCTATTTTAGGAGATTGAGATGAAAAAAATTTCCCCATCTACGAAACTCATGGAGATCATCACTGACTACCAATTGGATCAGATCTTTCCAGGTGACTGTCTTAGTCAGCTGGACCTCGTTCTCTATCAGGCTGGAGAGTATATCTGCCGCCAGGGTTCTGACCAAGATGTCATTCCTTATTTTCTCAAAGGCCGGCTCAAGATCGTCCACAGTCTTGAAAATGGTAGCGACACCATCCTTGAAATCCAAGAAAAACCTGGACTGTTAGGAGAGATTGAGCTCCTGCTCGATCGGGTCTGTATCACATCGGTCATTGCAGACCAAGACTCACTAGTCGTTCAGCTCTCTGCTCGGCATTTCAAGGACCGCCTACTGCTGGACCCGACCTTTTTGCGTTCTACTGCCAAGACCTTGGCTGAGAAATTACACCAGATCAACTATTTGGCTCCTGCCAACTTTCATTATTCGGTCAAGGAGCGCCTTGCTACGCATTTTTTGGAACATGGTGATGAAAACGGGACCCTCAAGCCCAAGATGAATCAACTAGCCCTGCGTTTTGGGATCAGCTACCGCCACCTTAGCCGCGTGATCAAGCAGATGATTGACGAGGGGTTGATCCAAAGAGAAGGGCGAATCTATACGATTTTAGACCGAAAAAGAATGGGCGACTTGTCCATCAAACATGCGGAAACCGCCGACAGATAACTTTAATTTTAGGCTCTTTTGTGTTATCATGGAGGTTAGAAAGAAAGTGAGAGTAAAACGATGAAAGCAATTGAAAAAGTTACAAGAGCATCCCATTTGATTGATATGGATGACATCATCCGCGAAGGAAATCCAACACTTCGAGCTGTTGCGGAAGATGTGACCTTCCCTTTGTCTGATCAGGAAATTATCCTGGGTGAAAAAATGATGCAATTCTTGCACCATTCTCAAGACCCTGTTATGGCTGAAAAACTTGGCCTCCGTGGAGGAGTTGGGCTCGCTGCCCCTCAGCTGGATATCTCGAAACGCATTATCGCTGTTTTGGTGCCCAATCCAGAAGATGCCGATGGCAACCCACCAAAAGAAGCCTATAGTCTTCAAGAAGTCATGTACAATCCAAAGGTTGTCGCCCATTCCGTTCAAGATGCGGCGCTTGGCGACGGGGAAGGCTGTCTCTCTGTAGACCGCAATGTCCCAGGCTATGTGGTCCGCCATGCCCGCGTGACGGTGGAGTATTTCACAAAAGACGGTGAAAAGAAACGCATCAAACTCAAAGGCTACAACTCTATCGTCGTTCAACATGAAATCGACCACACCAACGGCATCATGTTCTATGACCGCATCAATCCAAACAACCCATTTGAAATCAAAGAAGGCCTTTTGATTTTAGAATAAGATACAAAGGACGTAACTGACAAAAAAATAAGCGATGTAGTAGTGATGGTTCACTACTACATCGCTTATTTTTATTTATGAGACTGCGTCTACCGATTTCTGTCTCTTGGCGCAGTGGTTGATTGGAATTACTCCTACCTGCGGTACTCGTACTTCCTAATTAACTGTGCGGGGGGACTAAAAAGGTCCGGTGGACCTTTTTTGCCCGAGCCTTAAATCCAAAAAGCGAGGTAGAAATCAAACTCTTCGAGTTACTGATTTCTGTTTTGCTCCCTATATTGCCCAATCTCCATTGCGGAAGACTGGGACGCGGGTGCCGTCTTCTCGGATGCCGTCGATATCCATTTGGCTTGAGCCGATCATGAAATCGACGTGGACGTCTGAGCGGTTGAGGCCGGCTGCTTCGAGTTCTTCTTCTGTGAATTCTGCGCCCCCTTCTACGCTGGTGGCATAGGCTGCCCCGATGGCCAAGTGGTTAGAAGCATTTTCATCAAAGAGGGTATTAAAGAAGGTGATGCCTGATTGGGAAATTGGGCTTGGGTCTGGTACGAGGGCACATTCCCCCAAGGCACGCGCTCCCTTGTTTTTGAAGACCAAATCTTTCATGACTTGATCGCCCTTTTCAGCTGTGATATCCACAATTTCTCCATTTTCAAAGGTCACTTTGATGCCTTCAATGATGTTCCCATTGTAGCTAAGCGGTTTTGTGGAAGTGACATAACCTTCTGCACGACGGAAGTCAGGAGCTGTGAAGACCTCTTCTGTCGGCATGTTTGGCAAGAAGTTTTCGCCTTGGGCATTGATGGCTCCGGCAGATTCCCAGACGTGGTTTTTCGGCAAGCCAAGAGTCAAATCGGTTCCTGGTGCTGAGTAATGAAGGGCTGAGAATTGTTCTTTATTCAGTGTATCTGCCTTGCTCTTCAAAATAGCAGCATGCTCTTCCCAAGCCTTGACTGGATCTTCTTCGTAAACCCGGCAGGTCTTGAAGATTTGATCCCACAGGAGATCCACTGCTTCTTCATCGCTCGCCGCATTTGGGAAGACCTTTTTCGCCCACTCTAAACCAGCTGCTGCAGCAACTGTCCAGCTGACCTTGTTGGATTGAGTAGCGATGCGCATTGGTTTCATGGCCATGCCCAAAGCCTTGGCAGAAGCAGACAATTTCTCTGCATCAACGCCGTTCAAGGCACCTGGATCAGAAGAACGGACACCAAGACGACTGGCCTTGTGTTCCAAGAGGTAGTTCATCTCTGCAATCTTATAGTCAGGCACGTTGTCCAAGCGATCCATCGGTGCATGGAGGAATTTCTCCCGGGTCATAAAATCATCTGCCCACTGGACAATCACTTCGTGCGCCCCCAAGGCATAGGCTTCCTTCACAATCAAGTGGGCCAATTCTCTTTGTTCCACATCGATGTTCAAAGCCAAGGTATGGCCAGGTTGCACGTTGATGCCGTTCGCCACCAACAATTTAGCGTATTTTTCGAGGTTTTCTTTAAAATTTGGTAAAACCATTTTTTCTCCTTCATAAGTGAATGATCTCTTCCTAGTATACCACAAGTCCATGTAGAATTCTTTTAGAACATAAACAACCTTTTTTAATATAAGATAGGTTAAGTGATTCTGAAAAGAAATAAAAATGAGTTCTTTTTAGAACGAATCAAAAAATACCGAAACTTTCCGCTGTGAGAAAAGTGCCTGAAACTATTAAGTTTCAGGCACTCGGAATTATTGAGACTTTAGGCTCAATAATTAGTCATGGAACTTCGTAGAAGTTCGCTGACGTCCGTACTCACCTAAGGAAAGTTTCTAAGAAGACTTTGTCTTCAACTGAAAGGATTCCGCTCCTGCAGAATCCTTTTTCTTGTTCCTTCTAGCCTAAGGAAGAACATAGCCTTGATCATCTACCGTATGGGGATGTTCAGTATTGCCATTCTCCCTCAAGGCTTCCAAATCTTGATCCAAAATTGAATTGTAATCCGTACTACCTTCACGGGTTACCCGAGTCGATACTTGGCGCAAGAGTTTTTCATTGAGATTACGAACCCAGCGACCATTACTATGGTCATTGGCCCGCATATAATTTTCTTTCACAATCTCTCCGTAAAGGGCTTCATTGACTTGGTAACCTTGCTTACGCAATCCTAACAGACCGATCTCGACAATCTCATCTGGGCTGTAGTCTTCAAAGTCAAAGGTAGTCGGGATCCGGCTTTGCAGTCCTGAATTGACCTGCAAGAAGTCATGCATCTCTCTGGTATAGCCAGCAAAGATAATGACGATATCGCGACGGTGGTCCTCCATAAATTTGAGGACTTCATCCAAAGCTTCCTTCCCAAAATCATCATTTACACCGGTAAAGAGCGTGTAGGCCTCATCAATAAAGAGGACTCCACCCAGCGCACTCTCTAAAACTTCGCGCGTCTTCAAAGCTGTTTGACCTTGGTAGCCTCCAACCAGATTGCTCCGCGATACTTCGATGAATTTCTTCTGATTGATCACCCCTTTTTGGAAGAGGATATTGCCTAAAATGCGGGCAACAGTCGTTTTCCCTGTACCAGGATTTCCAAGAAAGAGGGAATGCAAGGTCGTGTCTTCGACGATGCCACCTTGTTCAGCCCGTTTTTGGTTGAACTCAGCCATGGCTACGAACTGTTCCACTTGCTCTTTCACCTTGGCAATTCCAACCAAACGGTTGAGGGCAGCCATTCCATCTTCTTCCTTGTCGGCTCCGGCTTGATACTTGCCTTGGTTAAGGACAGCGTCGATATCGCTATTGAGGATGGTCTCAATATCGTCAGAACCTTGGGCCACCACCCGATCTGCCATGGTCTTGGTCAATTGCTCATCCAGGTTACGGATCCAGCGGCCATTGCTCTTATCCAGCGAGCCATCATAGGCCCGTTTGACATGACGCGCATAGTAATCTCGGTCTTCGAGCTTGTAGTCTCCTTTGCTTAGGATCATTTCGCCCAGTTGGACAATCTCATCTCCTGTGAAATCTTCAAAGATGAAATTATTTGGCACCCGAGAACGAAGGCCTGGATTGGTCTTTAAGAACTCCTCCATTTCCTTGGTATAACCGGCAAAGATAATCATAATGTCATCGCGATTGTCCTCCATAAACTTGAGGATGGTATTGATCGCCTCAATCCCAAAATCCGCACCGCTATCTTTTTTATCCAAACTATAGGCTTCATCAATAAAGAGGATGCCTCCTCGCGCTTTTTCAAGCAGGGCTTGGGTCTGTTCAGCTGTTCCTCCAATATTCGAAGAGATCAGATCGGACTCCGTTGCTTCCACGAAACGGAATTCTTCTCCTGAGAGAACACCCGCATCAAAGAGCACTTGTCCCAACAGACGAGCCACCGTGGTTTTCCCTGTTCCAGGATTTCCCATAAAAGCAGCATGCAAGGTTTGCTTTTCAGGAGCCTTGCCACTGGCGATTCGTTTCTTGTTAAATTCCACCATGTTGATCATTTTCTTGATCTCATGTTTGACTTTTTCAAGACCGATCAGGCTATTGAGTTCCTGAAGAGCATCTTGTTTCTTCTCTGGCCCAGAGTCCCTTGCTGTAGTTGATGCCACCGTTGCTTCCGTCGCCTGTCCCGTAGGAACGACTTGCGCATTGCCCTTAGCCACTTCTCTACCAACAAGATAGTCACAGTCATCCTCGATTTCCTTGGTCAGATCACGCGCATCACCCTGCCTATAGGTCATGCTACCTGCCTTCACAAAGGCTCCACTTTGAAGCCGGATATTAGGATCCGCAATCTTATGACAAATCATATGCTCAGCCATCAGCACACTATCATCGAAAACTCCAAATGAAATGGTTTGGGCATTCTCATTCAAGAAGGTCGTTTCCCCAGTCAGGGAAGCAAAGGATTCTTCATAGACGCATAAAAATTCTGAAAATGTAGCCTGGTGAGCTCGGATCATACTATTGAATGAATTGATGGAGGTGATACGATCCGAATCCGAATTGAATTGAACATTGTTGTCAAGACAGACTCCAGTCCCTGTAGGCAATTCAATTTTACAGTTTTCAGACTCCCAAATGACATTTCTCAACCAAACTGGTGGAAAGTCCTTTTCCAGATCCCCGCCTGTAATCGTTGAATTTTTTGCGATCACTTCTGAGTCCTTGGCATGGATCGTATTATTCCCAAATTTTTCAATATGGACATTTTCTAAGGTCAATTTAGATCCTTCTGACAGATCAATCTTAGAAAAAATCGTTGAATTGCGAATGGACAATTCCGAAGCAGACATTCCGATGGCACTCTGGTGTTTTTCCGGAACCTTCATTCCGACTCCTTCCAGAGTCATTTTCGAATGCGTATCCATATAGATAAAAAATTCATTATTTGTTGGAGTGGTTGCTTCAAAATAGACCTGCTTACAAGTGATGTCTGAGCCATTCCATAAGATCAAAGTAGTATAATTTCCACCAACTTTAAACCACAAGTCTTCAAACGTCACCTGAACTCCTTCTACAAATCGGAAGGAGGCCTCAATGATGTTGTTAAACATGCGCCCATTGCCATTTGGATTTGGGACCACATGCCCCACAAAATGAAGGTTCTTGTCGATCTCGATCACTTTATTTGTCGGCCATTGAAAGACATACCCATTTTCAAACTCGATGGTATCTCCATCCTGCGCTTTTTCAACCGCATCCATAAAGTTCCAACTATTGTTGTAAGGACCTACTAAATATCTTGCCACGCGCTTCTCCTCTATTTCATTTTTTTGGAAGAACATCCATTGTTTTTCTGTTTCCTGTTTACAAACACTTGTCACTAAAAATTGTAACACAATCCAGATCCAAAGAAAACACTTATCCGGTCTGAACGGACTTAAAAACCTCTATTTTCAAAAAGAAAATAGAGGCTATCATCTAATCTTTCAAGGCTGAAAATAAGCCGGCTAGAGCAATTGCTCCCGAGAGCATGGCGGTGGAAAGGAGCAACACATGGTCTGCCACTTCTAGCTTGTAGACAAAGATTTTTTCAGTAGGTTTGTCTTCTGCAAAAATGTCAACCTTCATGTTCCATTCCTTTGTTTCTAGAACAAATCATCAAAGAGGCTGAGCTGGTTATCCTCTGGCATATTGCCAAGAATGCCCATCTCATCCATCTTTTCAACCAGGGTGGATGAGACACCACCGCGCTTACGGAGCTCGGTCTTAGAGAGGAATTCTCCTTCTTCACGCGCCCGCACGATTTGCTTGGCAACGTTCTCTCCCAGACCATCCATCGCGACAAATGGCGGGATAAGTGTGTCCCCATCAATCAAGAATTCTGTCGCCTGACTGCGATAGAGGTCTAGCTTGCCAAACTTGAAGCCCCGCTCCCACATCTCATTGACAATCTCAAGGGTAGTGTAGAGGTCGATCTCCACATTGGAAGCTTCGTTGTTCTTGCGTTTCTCAGCAATCTCCTTCATCCGAGCTTTCACGGCCTCAAGGCCTGCACCCATGGTCTTGATGTCAAAGGCTTTGGCCCGAATCGAGAAGTAGGCACAGTAATAATAGAGAGGATGATGCACCTTAAAGTAGGCCACACGAAGGGCCATCATAACATAGGCCGCCGCATGGGCTTTGGGGAACATGTACTTGATCTTCCCACAGGACTCGATGTACCACTCAGGAACATTGTTTTCCTTCATGGCTTGGATGTAGCCATTGCGCTCTTCTTCTGAGATCTTGAGCCACATGCCTTTCCGCACGCGCTCCATGATGGTAAAGGCCGTCTTAGGCTCGAGCCCTGCGTGCATGAGGTAAACCATGATGTCGTCCCGACAGCCGATAACGGTCGATAGGTCGGCAATGCCTGCCTTGATCAAGTCTTGGGCATTTCCCAACCACACGTCGGTACCATGAGACAGACCAGAGAGCTGCAAGAGCTCCGCAAAAGTCGTCGGATGGGTCTCATCGACCATGCCCCGAACGAAGTTGGTCCCAAACTCTGGGATTCCCAGCATACCAGTTGAAGTCCCGATTTGCTCCGGTGTGACCCCTAGGATATCGGTCCCAGAAAAGAGGGCCATGACACCTGGATCATCCATAGGGATATCATTTGGATCAATGCCTGACAAGTCCTGGAGCTTGCGAATCATGGTCGGATCATCGTGTCCCAGGACATCGAGCTTGAGGACGTTCTCATCGATATCGTGGAAGTTAAAGTGAGTGGTCTGCCATTCAGCTGTCACATCATCTGCCGGATACTGGACCGGCGTAAAATCATAGACATCCATATAGTTTGGAATAACAACGATTCCCCCTGGGTGCTGACCGGTCGTCCGTTTGACCCCAGCGGCACCAAGAGCTAAGCGTTCGACCTCGGCATCTCGGTAGTACTTGCCAAAATCACGCTCATAGCCTTTGACAAAACCATAGGCGGTCTTAGCTGCGACCGTACCTACCGTTCCTGCCCTAAAGGCATATTCTTCCCCAAATATATCACGAACATCCAAGTGGGCGCTCGGCTGGTCTTCCCCAGAGAAGTTCAAATCGATATCGGGTACCTTGTCCCCATCAAAACCAAGGAAGGTTTCAAAGGGAATGTCTTGGCCGTTTTTGCTGAGTTGGTGTCCACAGTTTGGACAGTCCTTATTGGGCATATCAAAGCCTGATCCATAAGAACCATCTGTGATGAACTCACTGTATTGGCATTGGCTACAGACATAGTGAGGCGAGAGCGGATTAACCTCGGTGATCCCAATCATGGTCGCGACAAAGCTGGATCCAACGGATCCACGCGATCCAACCAGGTAGCCCCGCTCATTGGAACGGTGCACCAGCATTTGCGAGGCCAGATAAATCACAGCAAAGCCATTCCCCAAAATAGAGGTCAATTCCTTTTCAATCCGCAGATCGACAATATCAGGGAGCGGATTACCATAGATCTCAAAGGCTCGCTGATAGGTCAATTCCGCAACCGTCTCTTCGGCCTTGTCGATAAATGGCGTATAGAGGTCGCCCTTGACCACTTCGACCGGCTCAAAGGTCTCTGCCAGCGCATTAGTATTTTCAATAACAATCTTGCGCGCCAAGTCTTCTCCCAAAAAGGCGAATTCATCCAGCATTTCATTGGTGGTTCTGAAATGCGCTTTAGGAAGTGGCGCTGGCTGGGCATCTTCTCCGTGCCCGATGGTCCGGTTGATCATGGCACCCTGGCCGAGACTGCGGACAATGATCTCCCGATAGATCTCATCTTCCGGCTCCAGATAGTGGACATTCCCTGTCGCAAGAACAGGCTTGCCAAGACGATCTCCCACTTCGATCAAGCTCTTGATAATGGTCTGGAGCTCCTCCATGTCCTTGACCTGCTCCTTGGCAATGAGAGGTGCATAGATAGCTGGTGGCATAACCTCGATAAAGTCGTAGTACTTAGCCACTTCGATCGCCGCATCCACACCTTGCGACATGACCGCATCAAAGACTTCCCCTTCTGAGCAGGCCGATCCAAGGATCAAGCCCTCGCGGTGGGCATCCAGCACGGTCTTGGGAATCCGTGGGACTCCTTCGAAATACTTGGTCCCAGAAAGCGAGACCAGTTTAAACATGTTCTTAAGGCCGGTCTGATTCTTGACATAGAGAGTCGCATGCTTGACCCGGGCCTTCTTATAAGAATTCTCATCGATCAAATCGATATTCAGATCCTTGAGATTGGTCACCCCATGCTTTTCAGCGACATCTTTGATGAAGATAAAGAGCAGGCGCCCCGTCGCTTCCGCATCGTAATTGGCCATGTGGTGGTGCTCCAAGCCCACTCCAAACCGCTTGGTCAAAGGTCCCAAGCCATGCCGTTTAAAATCTGGGTAGAGGTTACGGGCAAATTCCAGGGTATCGATGACTGGCTGGGTAATCTTTGGTAAGCCATGACGCTCATAGTTAGCATTCATGAATCCTACGTCAAAGGTGGCATTGTGGGCAACGAGCACCGTCCCCTCACAGAAGGCCTGAAACTCCTTCAAGACCTGCACCAAAGGTTTAGCCCCCCGGACGTGCTCGTTGGTGATCCCTGTCAATTGGGTCGTAAAGGCCGACAGAGGATGTCCCGGATCGATAAATTCGTCAAACTCCTCAATGACATTGCCCTTGTACATCTTAGAAGCAGCGACCTGGATCAAGTCATTGTAGATGGCTGAAAGTCCCGTCGTTTCCACGTCAAAGACCACATAAGTCGCTTCATTGAGGTCTAGATCCACCTCGTTATAGGTGATGGGCACCTTGTCTTCTACGATATTGGCTTCCATCCCATAGATCAGCTGGATCCCAGCTTTCTTGGCTGCTTTAAAGCCATGTGGGAAGCTCTGCACATTGCCATGGTCGGTGATGGCCACCGCCTTGTGGCCCCACTCCGCTGCCTTGGCAACCAGCTCTTCGACTTCCGGCAGGGCATCCATAGTCGACATATTGGTATGGGCGTGGAATTCCACCCGGCGCTCACCTTCTGGCATCAGGTCCTTGCGGGTATAATGCACGACTTCCTGGATGTCTTGGACATTCATAGTTAAGTCACGCGTGAAATTGTTCATTTCGATATTTCCCCGCACCCGGAGCCAGCTGTTCTTCTTGATCATGTCAAACTTCTGGGCTTCTTCCTCATTTTTGACCCATTTCTGAAGGGAAAAACTCGAGGTATAGTCGGTCATCTTAAAGCTGATCAAGACCCGACCGGTCCGCGTCACCTTGTGCTCCACGTCAAAGACCATACCTTCAAAGACAATCCGGTTCTCTTCCGTTGTGATCTCGATCATCGGAGTGATCTCGGCCTTGTCTAGCTTGGGTTTAGCTGCCGCTTTCTTAGCCTTGAAATCAAAGGCCGGCTTTTCGTCAACCGCTGGTGGCGGAGCCATCTGGGCCAAGGATTCCATGGCCCGCAAGGTCTCTTCATTGGCTGCTTGGAAGATCTTTTCATTTTCCTGCTCAAAGCGCGCCACTTCTTGCTCTGTCAACTCTTCATCAGACTCCACTCGACAGGTGAAATGCGGAAAACCAAAGGCTTCCAACTGCTTGGCAAGATTGGGCAAATGGTTCTTACGGAAATGCTCTGTATCGACCGAAGAAGGCCCTGAGATGATCAATTCCTGCCCTTCCGCGCGTACCTGCAAATCTTGGTAAAGCCCCTTAAAGCCTTGACTCGCGCAAGGTCCATCCTCAAAGACCTCCCGGTAGTAGTCCTGCAATAAATCAGCAGAAAAGTCCTGATTAGCAACCTGAATGGTAAAGGTCGCCTGGTTTCCTGTCTTTGAAAATTCATCCTTCAAGCGCTGGCGCAATTCCTTAAACAAAGCAATCGGCAAGACTTCCGCAAAGGCAAAGCGGAACTCCCAAACCCGACTGACCTTGTGCACCACAACTTCTTGAATCTCCGCATGCAAAAAGGCACTGGAAGATCGCATCTCCAGCGGCATATCCAGCTGATCCATTAAAATTTCAAAGGTGTTGGACATTGTTTCTCCCTTGATCTTGATTCTTTTGCTCGCTTTTGACTGGCCCACTTTCTAAGCAAAAACAGACCATTCAAAAACATTCGTAACCCTTATTTTATCACAATTTAAGGATTAATTCGAGAGAGAAGTGAAGACGAAAAAATCACCGCTAGATCGGTGATTTATTTTCATGTCTGGGTTAATATTTTTTAGTATTCATTCTTTCTTCTCACATTTTATAATAACGATAAAAATTCTTCCTGACTATTCACTATATATTCCTTACCATCTACAGAATACTCTGCAGGAATTGTCACATCCGAAAATAGATTCTCTCCTTCACTATCAAAAAGTTTAAGAATTGGTAAATATTCTTCTAATTCAGTTTTTTTTTACCTAAAATACCAATCATGGATTCTTTTTCAGAAAATATTTCTTCTACTTTTGGATACATACTTGACATTATTGCATCTGAAAGAATAAGAAAATTGCTAGCTAGAGGCGAGATCCAACGAGAAGGCATCGGAAGAGCCACAAAATATAAGAGATTATAATAAGGTCTTAAACTCCTTAGGAAAGCAACTGTCAGGAAGGCAGTTGTTTTTGTTTGCAAGATTAGGATTGCTCATCAACTGATCAACGACATTAAGATTTTTCGAAAACGTAAGAAATTAAAAAACTAGTCTACGTACTGCCTTGAACATCAAAAAGGAGAGAACCAATTTGGTCCTCTCCAGGTTGTAACTTTTCGCCACTGACTATAGTTGATAAAGAGTCAACTAATCAAGGTAAACCATCTGCTGCAGCTTTTTCACCATCAGTAGGCGATGTATCTGTAGTATCATTTTTGGGTTTTCCATACGATTCTACCACACCACCTTTTGAAATGGAGCTGGCTATAGAAGTATCTGCTTTATAAAACGATGTCGCTACATGGTCTAAATAGTTATTTAATTTACTCACCACAGTTGCAACATTCCCCACTATTGATTTAATTTCATCTGTTCCAGATGAAATTAAATAACCCGAGTCATCAGAAACAGCCGAAGCTCCATCAGTGATCTGATCACCTAGTTCTTTTGCAGCAACTTGAATACCATGAATATGAGCAACATCTATTTCAACTGTCGAGTCCATTACCATAATATTTCTCCTTTACTTTTATGATACTAGTGATCTCTTTTCAATCTCACCATTATAATACTCTTGAATCTCATCATAGGAAACTATCTTTTGATCTTTCCCGTTAATACTCCATTTTGATGGTATATAGAGATCCTCATAAACTGATTTACCAACAGGAATAAATTCTGACTCAAGATCCAGTAATTCCTTCCCATTTGTAATCATTCCATTTTCAGAGTTTATCACTTTGTAAGCAAAACTATCTTTCTTTGAAAATAGGTTAAAAGCTGATGGGTTATTATTTTTTAGATTGATATCTCCTTTATAAGTATCTGTTTTCCAAAAGCTATTACCGAACTGTTTTACTCCTGCTGAAAAAGCTTTATTTGAATCTAACTCAAGAGCAATTCTTCCGTTCTCTTTTAGTTCTTCTTTTGTTTTTTCACCATCAATTTTCAGAGTTTTTAAATTTAATAGAAAATACCGGTAATTTTTTTCGCTATTTACAGTTAGCACTGCATAATCGTTACTCTCAAATTTTCTAAGAGTCGATAAATAACCGATCAATTCAAAATCATCCTCGCCTAAATAGTCAACTAATTTCTGCCAAATATTAACTTCTTTCTTGCTGGCTTTTTGATTAGCTAAATTATAAATATCAAGATAAAAGTATTCATCTGACTTCATCTTTTTGGTCACGCTTGAATGTCTCACTTTTGCTCTTTGTCTAACCAAATAATCTGAATTTACAGTCACCCAGCTAGCATTTGTTGTGGCAGACTGCGACTCTTCCTTTTCCTTTTTATTAAAATCCCACTCTACGACAACCCCATTATGATCATTGATAAATTCAAAATTTTTGACTTCTGCTTGGGGATTGTAAATGAAAAATTTTTTAGAGTTTCCGGTATCGTCTGATATTTTGGAATTTTTTTCTTTTTTACCACAACCAATTAATGCTATCAAGGATATCATTATTAAAGTTGTTTTATAAATTAATTTCGACAAAACAATTCTTCCTTCCATCCTCTATTTGCTTAATTATGAACTTCTTCCATGCTAAATTTATCTTCAAAATAAAATTTCATTTGAGACCATGAATCTCCACCTAAATTCGATACAATACTATTAAATTTCTCTAATTGATCTGCTGTCATACTTTCCAAAGTTAAGCCAGATGCTTCTTCACCACCTCTAGCATAAGCAATAACATTTGCGTAATCCTCTTTTTGTTTTTCTGTAAATGAGTTCTCAATTGAATTATCTAAATCCTTCTGAGTGAATTTATTTTTCGGTGAATCAATATAACCAGTTAAACCTGTGGTATTCAAATCATTAGCTCTCAAAGATGCAGTAAAATCGTAGTATTGCCCCATTCTACCTTTAGCTATCGTTCCATTCCCCTTTTCAGATAAACTCCAACCTCCATAATCTAGAATATTATGCATCATTGTTTCTTTTGCTTTTTCAGTTTCTTTATCTATTTCATTTATTTTAGATTGGTAATTCATATAACCTTTAAAAATATCAGAAGCACCCGAACTCAGTTTACTCCAATGCCCCCAAGCTTTATCAAACTTACTATCTGGAAGTGATTCACCTGTTGTTCTCTTATAATACTTTTTAAACTCGTCTCTTCCAGACTTTATAGTTTTTGTCATATTAGACTGAACTCCATTAATATCACTGTCTTCAAGGGCTGAGTGTGCCGTTTTTATAACTGATGCTGCAGTTGAACCAAATGGAAGAAATGAAATTACTGTTTCACTAATTGAACCAAGCAATGTTAAACTAAATTTTTCTTTTGCAGCTTTTCTTTCATTTATTAGATTATTCAAATGTTCACTATACTCAGAAGCTTGCATTCCAGAATTTGTAAACTCAGTTGTTGAAATATACTCCTTGTAATCTCCACCCCATTTATAATCAGTATTTTTAAAATCAAAGTTCCTCTCTTTTTCATACTCACTCATACTCATCTGAACACTAATCGGAGAGGTGCGAACTCCTGTTTCAGTTTTTATTTTAAATTGACCATTACTTTCTTCAATAGTAGCAATCTTTCTATATAAATGAGTTTCCGCAGATTGTGAATTAGGGTGAACCTCGACTTTTTTCCAATTCCCTACTCCTAGTACTTGTAAAGAACTCAACAATGATATACTTCTGTTAATTGAACTCAACTGTAATTGATGAGCGTTCAACATATTTTGATATATTTCTAATGCATTATTATAGTCTTCCATTTCTTCAGGAGTTGCATTTTCTGGTTTTTCTGGCTTTCGCATATACAAAGAGGTCATTTGAGCAATTTTCATTTCGCCTAATTTATCTTCTGCTTCCAAAATATAATTTTCGAAAGTTTGATTGCGCTCAACCGAGTAGTCTCCCAGAGCACTAATAAAGTGTTGCCATTTTTTTAGATCCTCCCTAGTTGTCCAATGATTTTGTATATCTGCAATAACTGTATACATATCATAAGAAATTGTTTCTGGATCTATTTTTAAAACATCTCCTGGTGTATCACCTAACATCGTTAGTAAAATTTGATTATCCTTCTTCGACTTAAGGACATCTAAATAGACCATTTGTTCAGCAGTAAGTTCTCCATTCGCAATAGCTTCAAAAATTGTTGAACTCGAAATATCGGAAAAGTAAATCGCATTATTTAAGATATCATGGAAGCTCTTTATTGCAGCAGTCTCGTCTTCAAGATTTTTTGTAAATTTACTATAGGCTTCTTGTACCGCCGTATCTTTTTCAATTCGTTTAGTAGCCGCCTTCTCTAAATCTGTCGTAGCTGTATTAAGAGCCCCTTCTGTATTATGTGGAGAATTTCCCATAGCATCCGCAGCCTGTTTAAAAGTCCCATCTAAATCTTTGGATAGATTGAAAATATCATTTGTTTGTGCTCCTTTAAGTAGGCTTGATAAATCATTCGCTCCCGTATCGCTACTATAACACTTATCAACAAACTCTGTCGCTCTAATTTCACTAACATACGTTGTTACAACTTCCCCATATTTTTTAATGGCAGAAGGTAACTCAGAGAATACTTGACTCTGTATATTATTTAATTTTTCAAAGTAAGCTTTTATCGCCTCTCCTTTACTATCACTACCAGCTTTATCAGTAAAATTGCGATACAGAGCATTGGTTTCTACTTCATACTTATCAGAGAAGTCTTTTATATTCTTTCCATATGACTCTAATTCTGAAATATTATTAATTTTAACTTCAGTCATACTCTCCTCCTTAATCTCTTAAAAAACTGAGTTGTTTTTGCAATGATTCCAACAAATAGTTATTACTACTTATAATAGTATTTTCTTGTTTAATAGCTTGTTCTAACTCATTTGATACAGTATCCCGTACTTTTTTAAAATCTGTATTTGCCTGAGTAACAACTTGTTTTTCATCAGTAGCCATCACGTCATATGGGGCGCCATATAAATTATAGGAGCCTTTTATGCTTTCTGCATTTTCGGGAATATACTTCAACGCAATCTCTATCGTATCTACTTTGCTCTTAGCGGCTAGTAGTTTTTTTAATTTCTCCCTTGAGGTACTTAAAACTGAATTAATTTCGCTTATTTGTATTAAAATATTCGATCTACTCATATTGACTCCTTATCTACTAAAACCTTAATTTTATTCAAGGTATTTTGTCTAATATAATAATGCTCTTGATAGTTTAGTTGCCCTTCTCTAATTGGTTTATTGACTGCTGTAACAATTGTCTGATCTGTATATCGAAGACCTAAAAGAACCTGTGATATTTTCTTCACTTCTTTTGTTACAGGATCATAACGGCTAGAAATACCTGAATCACTCATAATTACAGAACTGTAACCTACACGATAGCCTTTTTCTAATACACTGATCAATTTTTGCTGTGTTACTGAATCTAAACCATCTACAAAGTGTGCAAAATCAAGGATAATGATTTTAACTACTTGATCTGTCAATCGTTTACCTAGTCTCTCAGAAACTTTTAATGCTAATCCGCCAATCATATCCATTACATCTTCTTTTGAACTTAATACTTCTATATTTTCTATTTTAGGTAAGAAATTATGTTCAGGTGCGAATACAACTAACTTCTCTTGATGTTTTTGACCATACTGGATTAATTGTTTTAGCAGATTTGTCATTTGACTTTCTTTACTTGTTAAATAAAGTAAGTTTGATACATCAGGATCCCATGTTACCGGTTCAACTGTCTCCAAATCCAATCCAAGTGGTACTTTGCCTTCATCCAGCAAGACTGCTACATCCTCACGGCCATAGAAGGCTGCTTCTGTCAACTCATCTGGCACCATTGGGATGCCTGCTGGGGTGCGGCCTTTCCACATCTCCTTGAGGTTTTGGACTTGGTCGCGGAGGTTGTTGATGATTTGGATATCATTGTCCCCTGCGACGGGTAGGGCGAATTGGACGACATCGACTTCGTCACGTTTCATGAGCGCCCGTCCCTTGATGTCTTCCATAGTAGACGCCAGTGGGGTTGCTCCCACGATACCACGAACTTCAGAGATATCATTTTGTGGCAAGGTCAACTGGTGCTTGAAGTTTGAATAGAGCTGAGCCCGTAGGTTGTTCTGACGGCTAGCTGTGATGATCAGGTGCACACCGATGCTGAGACCTTCACGGGAGATCCGCATGAAGAGCTTGAAGAGGTCTGTCTCATAAGGCTCGTCCTTCATAGATTCATAGCTATCCATCAGGATAACCATAGTAGGCTCTTGCTTGCCAGTCACTTCACGGTAGAGGGCGATGGTGCCGACACCATGCTCAGAGAGGAGCTTCTTCCTACGATCCAACTCGCGGTTGATGATCCGGATGAATTTCTGGATTTTCTCCGTCTGATCGAGCAAGAGGCTATCAGCCACATGTGGCAATTGGCTCAGCGGTGCTAGACCATTGGTTCCGAAATCGAGCAGGTACATGGTCAGATTTTCTGGACTCTGCTTGCGAGCCAGATCCATGGCAACTGTCTGAAGGAAAGTGGTCTTTCCTGTACCTGGACTTCCGTAAAGGAGAATATTCCCATCTTTTGACAGATCGATAGCGACTGCTTCTTGCTTTTGCGCTTGCGGGATATCGGCGACCCCGATCAGGACGCTTGGAGCTATCCGTTTTTGCCAAGCCTCGATCGGCACGATCTTGTCCAACTCATCCAGCGTGATCCGCTCTTTGAGCGGTGGCAACCATGGTTGGGCCACAGCTGAGATGCCTTCTTCTTGGTGCAAGTGGTTGATTTCTTGCACGATGACATCTAGTTCTGTCGGCACTTCCTTGATTTCCTCTGCCATATCCAGACCGGAGAGGTCTTGGTTGAGGACTTCGTATTGACCCAGTTCATTGATCAAGTAGATGGTATGGTCTTCGATCCCTAGCTGGTCCTTCTCAGGCTGGTAATCTGCTCCAGACCAGGCGGTTTGGAAGAGTTCATAGACTTCGTTGTTCCCGACTTGAAGGTAGGCACGACCGGTCTGGGTGATCTCAGCCGCATCTGCCGTCCGCAGCATCTCCATGGAGTCTCCACGGTCTGCCACCTTGAGGGCTAGCTTGAAGCGGGAGTTGGACCAGATCTGGTCATCCACGACCCCAGAAGGTTTTTGCGTCGCAAGGATCAGGTGTACCCCAAGGGAACGCCCGACACGCGCGATAGAGACCAGTTCCTTGATGAAGTCTGGTTGGTTGACCTTGAGTTCGGCGAACTCATCACTGATCAAGAAGAGGTGAGGAAGCGGTTCAGTCGCTTCACCCAGTTTAAATTTCTTTTGGTATTGGTTGATATGGTTGACCCCATATTGGCCAAAGAGCCGCTCCCGACGATGGATCTCCGCATTGATAGAGGCTAGGGCCCGCATAGACTGGGCACCATCCAAGTTGGTGATGGTCCCAAGCAAGTGAGGCAGATCCTTGAAGAGGTTGGCCATTCCCCCACCCTTGTAGTCGATGAGGAGGAAAGCCACATCATGTGGGTGGAAGTTGACTGCCAGGCTCAGGATATAAGACTGAATGGTTTCAGACTTACCAGAACCAGTTGTCCCTGCGATCAAGCCGTGTGGTCCATGGGCTTTTTCATGGAGATTGAGGTAGACCAAATCGTCCTTCCCTCGCAGGCCAATCGGCACGGCCAAACTTTGGTAAGGAGCATGGCTCTCCCAACGACTCAAAACCTTGAGGTCATTGAAAGTTTCTGCTTGATACATTTCAAGAAAGGTCACTGAGTCTGGAATCGAGCTCTTAAGCTGTTGGATATGCTTGAGAGGCGCAAGGCCACGCGAGATGGCTTCCTTGTCATAACCTTCAGGAAAGTGATCCAATTGGAAGTCGAGCTCCCGAAGAACCCCTTCTTGCAAGAGCAATTGCCCTTGGTTGCGGTCCTTGATGGAGATAACCGTTTGGATATTTTCAGAAAGAGATGAGAGCACGTCTGCCACATAGATGATAGAGCAGCCCAGCTCTGTCGGATCCTCACGGAAGAACTCCATGATGACATGATCCAAAATCAAGGTCTCATCGGTGATGAGCACCACATAGTGAGGGTGGAAGATCTTGGTGTCATTGGCTTTTTCTTCCTCTTTTTGCGCCTTGCGGAGCTTGAGGATTTGGTTGAGACTGTTCAAGACTTGATCGCGTGTCCGCTGATTGTAGACAAAACTACGGACATTCATATCTTGCAAGGTCGCATGAGGCAACCAGCGCATCCAATCCCAGCTTTCTTTTTCCTCTTCTGGAATGATCGGAATAATGGTCAGATCATGGTAAGAGTGAAAGACAGCCAATTGAGCAACCAGGAGTTGCAACTGCTCGAGCACGATGGGACGAGGGCCGACATATCCGACCGGTCCCCGATTGAGGCTGGCTACAATTGGAAGATTGTCGATCTTCTGATGTGCTTGGAAAAGGGCATAGCCTTCTTCTTCCAAGGCATCTTTCTTCCCACTGCGTTCTTCCTGACCATATTTGAGCTCATAGCTGGTTGGAACCTTGCCCAAGCCCAAACGATAGGCCAAAAAGTCAAAATGAAGCGGTGTTTTTTCGTAGATCCGCGAGTCATAGCGTTTGACCATCTTGGTCAAGTCTTCGATGGCTGGGAAATGGTAAAACATGCCTTCTCGTTGCTTCCGAGAGAGCTGTTCCAAGTCCTTGGCCTTGTCCTTGAGATAGAGATGGTAGAGCTCTACGCGCTCTTTCTTGTCTTCTTTGTATTTTTTACGATTCTTGAAAAATCCTTGGACCGAAAAGATCACACTGACCACAGACATGGAGACCGTCGCGATGATATAGAGCCCCCGCGGTTGGAAAATGGTGATCAAGAGGGTCACCCCAACCATGATGAGGGGTGGCATGATCAACTTCAAGAGTTCATCGGATGGTTTTTGAGGCTCTGCACCCGGAGGATTGATTAAGATCTTGTCTTCTGAGCTCCGGTAGATGATCCGCGGAGACCGGTGATACTCTGGATAGTCCTTGTAAAAGTCATAGCGAGAATGCAAGCGCGGCACCAGATAGGGAGTCACTTCGACCGATCCTTCCACACCAAATTCTTCTGGATAAAGCTTAAAGGTCACATCTCCAATGGCCAGCTCATCCCCAAAGGCCAGTGGAACAGTCGCTTCAGTGACGAGTTTGTGGTTATGGTAGAGTTTCCCAGATAAGAGCTGGCAAGCCCAGGTCTGGTCTTTTTTCACAAGGAGAAAGCGCACTGGATAATGCACGCGCACATCCGCACCCTCTTCATCTGCTACCAGGATTTCTTCCTTGTCAAGCAGTTCATAGGTATGGACTTCCCCTGTCGCCAAGTAACAGACCACATCTCCAAGGATCTTGCTATTTCCTAGCACGCCCTTGTCTTCCCCATATTGGTAGAAGATTTCCCCTTGACTCCATTGAAAATGAAGGGGATTTTCTTGCGAAGCCAGGGTCAACTGAGCTGTTTCTTGATTCGATACGGTCGCTGTCTTTCCCTCTTCTAGCGCTAGCTCATAGCGAAAACCTTTTTTATAGAGTATGATACGTTTTTTCATAGACTACTCCTTGTGTTCGCTAGACTCAGTCGAGCTTGCTGTTGTAGAAGACGAGCTTTCTGTTGAGGAGCCTTCTGTAGATGAAGCCGTTGTTGAGCTGCTAGTGGAAGATTTGGTTTCATCTGTCTCTGCTTCCAAGAGTTTAGAGCGGGCATCCCAGTATTTCTTGTATTCGCCCTCGAGCTCAGAGAGTTTCTTCTCACGCTGTTCTCCAGAGAGTTTTTCACTATCACGTGTCGCCTTGATTTCTTTACGAAGGGCATAGATGATCAAGTCTGAATCGTCGATCCGCTTGGCTGTATCCAAGGCTTGGGTAAAGTCATGACGGCCGATATAGATCCAGTAGTGGAGATAGAGACTGTCTGACTTGAGCGTGACGTTGTTGAGGATGACCTTCTTTTGGTCCTCTGAGAAATTCAAGCCCTGCAAATAAGACGTCGCCAACTCATATTTCTGTGTCGTTGGAAGACTGCTTGGAGCTACTCCCTCCAACTCATCGATCACACCCGTATAGTCTACCTTGAGATAGGCTGTATCCGCTTGAAGCAACTTTTCTTTAAAAGGTGCTTGGAAAAAGACCAAATAGATCAACGGCAAAAGTAAGAGGGCCACTACAGCGGAAAGCCATACAGTTGCCAACTTAAAGATTCGGTGTTGACGGCTTGAAACCAAGGTCAAGGTCTTTTCTTCCTCTTCCTTGCGTTCTTGGTAGGCTTTCTCTAAGAGAGCTTTCATCTCTTCTAAGCTAGCGGCATCACGGATTTCTACCAAGAAATCTGGCAGATCTTCTAATTCAAGCGTCCCTTGATAGAGCTCCATGAAGTCCCAGTCACCAAAAAGAGTAACGGCATAGCACTTAGCCTGGCGCAAAAATTCAACCTGATCCCACTTGCGTGGCACCATCATTCCCGGAACCCCGCGGTAAGCAATCTTGACTTGTGCATCTTTGGTTACAAACAAATTGACGGGATGCAACATAAAGGTCACTGGAAGCTCCAAGGCTGGCGCCAAATCCAAGACATTGATGGCTAGACGCAGACGGTCTGATACGGGTAATTCTTTGATTTCTTCTGCACTCAAGCCCAGCGCATCTGTCTGATAGGTCAGATGAATCTGGTCTTGATCGGCCATCATGCTTTGCTCTAAAAACAGGGGATGATGGAGATCCAAAATCCATAAATTGCGTAAATCCTGGCTATCCACTTCTGAACGCTTGAGGTCCAGTCGCCAGCTCGTTTCTTCTTTTTCAAAACGGAAGACTTGTTCTTCCAGTGTAAATTGTTCTTCTTTCACCTTACCACTCCTCAATCTCGATCAGATCACCACTCGTGATCGGATACTCTTGTACCACCTTGCCTTCATCCAGCAAGATGCCTTTATTTACCACGCGCAACTGATACTTGCTTCTAGGCTCCATGGTAGACCCAAAGATCTGATCCAATTCCCGAATCAAGCGTCGCACCTCCATCCGCGTTGGGATCCGGAGGTCATGGCTTGCACCATTCATACGGAAGGTGACATTGATATGTTGGTCCATTTAGGCCTCTTTTCTATAGATTCGATAAGAAATATAGCCAGCAATCCCAAAGAGAAGGGCACTCCAAGCCAGCATTTGCAAGGCTGGAATAAAATCCGCCAAACTGGCCGAATTGTCCTCCACATTGGACTCAAATTTAGATAATTTTTGATTTTCCGGCTGGAACAGGTCCGCTTCAGGCCCTGTTTTTTTCTTTCCCTTTATAGCAGAAAACAACTGGCCGTCTGAATCGGTCAATTGTTTCTCTTGCTTGCGTTTTTCATCTGCTAATTTTTTCTGATCCTTCTCGTTGAAAAGAGACTCAGTCGCATCCAATTGGCCCCCGAGTGTCTTTTCCTGCTCTGTCTCAAGACGTGAGTTGTTAACCTGCAGACGATTATCAATAAAATCATCTGCAGAAACAACAACTACTGGCAAGAGACTAAAGACAAAGAGAAGATACATCATTTTTTTCATAAGCTTGATTCAATTTCCTTTGTTTGAGTAAACTTCTTTGGAATGAAGATATTGGCAACCGCCAAAAGGCCGAAGAAGACCAACAATCCGAAGAAGACGCCGATACCGGCTGTTTGTCCATCAAAGTAACCCGCAAACTGTCCTTCTAAAATAGAAAGGAGGTTGACATTTTTCACCAGTGCTGGAAGGCCTGACAAGGTCGCGGTCGTTCCGATCGCGCTTGATAGGTAGACATAGCTAATCAACATGAAGAAGGCCAGTCCCATTCCAATCACACGGAAGTGTTTCAATAGGAGGTATTGCAGTTGTACCAAGACAAAACTTGCTAGAACCGCTAAGAATACCCATGAAGGTACATATTCACGACCAACAGAGAGTTGAATACTTGAAATCATTCCGATCACCAGTCCAAGGATGAGAGAAAGTCCTACAAGGACACCGACAGACAAGAGATCTGATTCTTGCAAGCGATTTAATTTGAAACGATCTTTCACCTTACGGATGATTGGCTGAGTCGCAAAGAGATAAGCTGTAAAGAGGCTCAAGATTTCTAGCATAAAGATCCAGATAAATGGACGGTAGACGTTGATGGTCGCTTTCACTGAAGAAGATTTCTCTGCAACTGGATTTGACAAGAAGTCAAGCAAGATTTCATTTGGCACTCCATTTTCATAGGCATTGTTGAAGACTTTACGGAAGGCTTCGACGAAGTTCCCGTTTTCGGACAATTCTTTGTCGAATTCACCCATCAAGCTTTCCGCATTGCTAGATAATTTCTCTGTATTGCCTTGGGCTTTTTCCAATTCTTTGTTCAATTGGCTAAAGATTTCATTGGTAGAGTTAGCAGCTTCTACATTGCTACGAGATGTGCTCTTAACGCCTTCTGTCGAGCTCAATAATGACGTGTATTCAGAACCAAGGGCTGACAAGTCTGCATCCGTCTTGGTTTGAGCTTCCGTAACGGTTGCTTGTGCAGTTGAGATAGCCTCTAAGCGTTTTTGAAGGTCTGCATACTGCTTCAATTGATCGTTGATATTTTGGGTTAGATCCTTGTTGGTGTTTTCGATCGCTTGAAGATTAGCCTGCAATTGTGGTCCCAAGTCTTGCAACTGTTTAAGGGTACCATCTAATTGGGCTTTCACACTCTTCGTTGCATCCCCAGATTCATCCGTTTCAATACTCTTACGGTAGTCCTTTAGGTTACTTGAAACAGCAGCCTTCACGATGTCGACCAAAGCGTTTGTCAAATCCATATCTTCGATTGGATCATAGAGTGAATGACGAACATGGTTGTCATCTTCTGGATAGTAAGCATCAATCAATGCTCCTGCGCGTTGATAATCCAAAGCAATTTCACTAGCTTTCGACGCATAGTTAGCAACAGCTGTTTTCAAGTCTTCTGCAGATACGGTCACACTGGTTGAAGAAACCCCATTCACAAGAACTTCAACATCAATTGCGCTTGGCATAGCTCCTCCATCTTCAACAAGGTGAATTTGGATTTGTTTGCCATCTTTCAGTTCGACTTCCTGCTCGCCGCTACCTGCATAAGTATGTCCATCATAGGTCCAAGTATCAACCTTGACTCCTGCTGGTACTTGGATGCTAACCTTCTGTTTTCCAGATTTAGCATTGAGGACATCGGCAACTGCAGTTGATTTGGCATCCACTTCTGCAGCCAAAGTTTTTAAATCATCAGCATTCCCTTTTGCTTGTGCCTTCGTTCCAGCAAAAGCACTATCAAAATCAATCGCTGTATTGAGATTCCCATACTTATTCAGATTAAGACTAGCAGGATCTAAAGACGGAAGTTTTTCAATCGCGTTACGAATGTCCGCATCTGCCTTATCGCGAGCCTTGCTGATAGTTTCGATTTTTGGCTTTCCAAGCAAGGTACGAAGAGTGACTTTTTCTCCTTCTTTTAGACCATAGTAGTCAAGGATCTTCGCTTTTACAGAAGACTCGATGTTGTTTTCGTGCTCATCTAATTTGTCGCGTTCTGCTTTGATCCCTTTTTCGAGGTCTGCCACACGATCATTCACATCCTTGGTCAAGCCTGCATAGGTCTTGGTACCTGAAGCATCTCCTTCAGTTTCAGCTGGTTGACTCAATTGCTTGGTAATCGCTTCTTGATTTAATTGTAGATTCTTATACAACTCTTGCGTCTTTTCACTGACAACAGACTGGTTCATAGACATCAGCTGGTTCATGAACTCTTCATGGCTGATCTTGTCCTCAGAGCGTTGCTTGATCAATGTGTCAAAGTTTTGACCGTACTGATCCTGAGATTGGGTCAACTGATCAAAAGCCTGGGTATAAGACTCAAGAACTGTCTTCAAAGCATTGTTCGACTCGACAGATGATGTCGACAAACTATAGAGACTCGGAAAGATATTCTTCGAATCTAAGGCTGAATCCAGCAAGTTGCTTCGGTAAGAACCAATGTTGGTTGATTGGATCTTGTTACTTGTCTCCACGTTTTTCTGAGCTGTATAAAGGTTGCTTAGAATGCTGACCATATACATATCAACCAATTGGCTATTCAAGTCTGAAACGATATCTTTAGCGACTTTATTGGCCTCGTTCTCAACCTGAGAATTCCCAGCCGCATTAACCTTATATGTCACCGTGGTCTTCTCTGCATTGACTGCGTTCACTTCCAAGACCTTCTCTGAGAAGTCACTTGGAATGACGATCAACAACTGGTACTTGCCATCTGCAAGCCCTGACTCAGCAGCTCCACGAGGGAGGACAGACCAGTTTTGCGAATTATCCCGTTCGATATTCTTTACATAGCTAGCCCCAAGGTTGTATTCTTTATCATTCAGTTTAACCGCCTTGTCTTCATTGACCACCGCAATATTGAGCTTGGTGTTTTCTGTCGTTTGTACGGTCTTGGCTTCGTTTTGCTTTTGATCCTTTTGAACCGTCGTATAAAGACCCACTACAGATCCCATCAAAAGGAGCACAACTGCGCTCTGACCAATGTATTTTAACCATTTTTTATTTTTAACTTCCATACCTTTTCCTTTTTCTAATTCATAGATACAAAATAGGGGTTAGGAATTAAGAATCTAACCCCTATTTTCTATATATCAAAAGACAAAAGGGTGATCTACCTACAAGAAGTAAGATCACCTCCAAGACTATCTTAGTGGATTTGTGCAGCGATATCTTGGTCAGTTTGTTCAACGATATCAGCAACTTTGATCAATTGAGCGTTGATGTCTTCCAACAATTGAGCGAATTGTTTGATTTTTGGAGACAATTCGTTGAATTGTGCTTCAAAGCTATCAAATGCAGATCCATCCCAGTTTGCGTCGATGACTTGTTGTTCATGAGTCAAAGTGTTAAGGATTTGATCGATTTCTTGAGAACCTTGTGCATAGCGTTGTGCTGATTGACGTAGTTCTTCTGGAGTTAATTTAATTTGAGCCATATGTTTCTCCTTTTGGGCTGATACCCTTATATTTTTTTCATAAACAATACATTTTAGTACGAATTAGTAAAATGCCAGATAACTGTATATTTTACCTTTCCCTCCCTGTTTGTATTATTTACTTAAAAATATCTTAATGAAATATTGCCAGAATGTCAAGTTTAGAGGGCTAACTGATAAAACATTGTAACTTTGTTACAGCTGTGTAACACTTTGTCATATAACTGTAACATTTTTCTGAAATCCCTTGCCCTAGTAGTCTCCAACTAGTATTATTTTTAGGAAGAAAAGAAAACACTCTGTCCTTCTATGCTAACTCAACACATAGATAAAAATTGTTGATTTTAGATGTTTTTAGATACAATTTTTGACGATTTTTGTATATTTTTTCATTTTTTAAGCTTTTATGGTATAATGAGAACTGTTTAGAGCTTGTTTCATACAAGATCGAACACCATTAACTTCTAAGGAGTATTTATGAAAAAATTTCTACTTACCGCTGTCTGTCTACTTGCCCTTACTGCTTGTAGCCAAGGTCAACAAGGAAAAGGAACGACTAGCGTTTCTTCCAAGCAAGAGGCCACTCAAACCAAAAAGGAGCAAGTCCAAACCAAGACCTTTGTTAGCGACCTCGGTGATCACTACCAAAACAAAATTCAAATTGGCTATAAGAAAGATGAGATTGTTTCAATGACCATCATGGGTGTTGCACCAATACCGGAAGATATGCAAAAATCAGATGTCGCTGAATTGAAGGAAGTCTACCAAGAAGAAGCTGATAAAGCAAATTCCAAACGCGGTGTTAACGGACAAGCTGGGATCAACACAAGCATCAAAATCGCTGATGATAAACAGACCTATACAAACGTTATGCATGTTGATTTTACTCAAATGAAAAAAGAAGATTTTGTGAAATTACTGGCTGATCAAGGGGAAGAAAGCAACACTACCATGTTGAAATATCTTAAAGGCAAACCTCAAGATCTCTTTACCTATTTCAAAGATCAAGGCCTCAAAGAAGAAAAATAAAAAGAGCTTCCTGAGTTTCATCACCACATTGGTGAGAGCTCAGAAAGCTTTTTCTTATTTGTTCAAGATTGAAAGAGTTTCAAGGAGATTATCCGCATGCACTTCGATGGTATCTCCTGTCGCTTTGATTTTCACTTCAACGATGCCTTCAGCTGCTTTTTTACCAACTGTGACACGGATTGGAAGACCAATCAAATCACTATCGCTGAATTTGACACCAGCCCGCTCATTTCGGTCATCCACCAAGACTTCGTAGCCTTTATGAACCAAGGCTTCTTCAATCCGTTTAGTCAAATCAAGACTCGCTTCATCCTTGACATTGACTGGAATCAAATGCACATCAAATGGCGCCAATTCTTTAGGGAAGTTAATTCCCCAAGCGTAACGGTATTCCCCTTTTGGAGTCTTATTGACAAAGAGGCGTGCATGTTGCTCCATAACGGCTGAAAGAAGACGACTCACACCAATCCCGTAGCAGCCCATGATGATTGGAACCGCACGACCGTTTTCGTCCAAGACATCTGCTCCCATGCTAGCTGAGTAGCGTGTGCCGAGTTTGAAAATGTGACCGATTTCGATCCCGCGTGCAAAGTTCAAGACCCCTTTCCCATCTGGTGAGATCTCGCCTTCCCGAACTTCACGGATATCGACGTATTCTGCGGTAAAGTCACGGCCTGGGTTGACGCCAGTCAAGTGGTAGCCTGTTTCATTGGCACCTACGACTGCATTGCGACTATCTTGGACCTTGCGGTCTGCGATAATCTTAACATTTTCAGGAATATCAACTGGACCGAGAGATCCAAAATCAGCTCCCAATAATTCTTTCACTTCCACTTCGGTTGCAGGTTCAAAGAAATCTGCTCCGAGGTAATTTTTCAACTTCACTTCATTGAGCTGGTCATTGCCAACAAGAAGGGCTACAACTGGCTCTTCATCTGCAATGTAAACCAAAGTCTTGATAGTCGCTTCTTCTGGAACATTCAAGAAGGCTGCCACTTCATCAATCGATTTGACACCTGGTGTTTCCACGCGTTTTACTTCTTCTTCTGCTACGACACGGTTACTTGGCTTGTATTCATTAGTAGCCATTTCCAAGTTGGCAGCATAGGTTGATTCACTTGAATAGGCAATGGTATCTTCACCAGAAACCATCCATTTGAGCAATTCTGCTTTGATTTCTTCTTGGACTTCTGCTGGAATCTCATCAAAGGAAGCCACCGATTTGTCTAAAACAACCCAACGGTCCAAGTCTGTACGAGCAGGTGTAACAGCCATAAACTCTTGGCTATCTTTTCCGCCCATCGCACCACCATCGCCAATGATGGCCTTGTAGTCGATGCCACTGCGGGTGAAGATCCGCTCATAAGCTGCCTTGTACTCATCATAAGTAACGTCCAAGCTATCATAGTTGGCATGGAAACTGTAACCATCTTTCATGATGAACTCACGGGTCCGAAGAAGACCATTCCGTGGGCGTTTTTCATCGCGGTATTTTGGTTGGATTTGGTAGAGATTCAATGGCAATTGTTTGTATGATTTCACTGAGTCACGCACAATAGCAGTAAAGGTTTCTTCATGGGTTG
This sequence comes from Streptococcus sp. W151, assembly GCF_053010205.1. NCBI lineage: Bacteria > Bacillati > Bacillota > Bacilli > Lactobacillales > Streptococcaceae > Streptococcus > Streptococcus sp. W151. The sequence continues at coordinate 153,111 of NZ_JBRKNT010000002.1, forward strand.
GACCCAAGATAAAATCAGAGCCTTCACGGTTTTTCAACTTATAGAGGTCTTCCCCGTAAGTTTCGTAACGACCAGATTCACGCCAGAGATCTGCACTCAAAAGGGCAGGAGCTAGCATTTCTACTGCTCCAATTTTTTCGAATTCTTGGCGCATGATGCCTTTTGCTTTTTCAATCACACGATTAGCTAGTGGCAGATAAGAATAGACACCAGCCGATACTTGGCGAACATACCCAGCACGCAACATCAAAGCATGGCTAATGACTTGGGCATCGCTTGGCATTTCGCGAAGCGTTGGAATCAACATTTTACTTTGTTTCATGGACAACATCCTTTTCTATTTCAAAAATAATTTCATAATATCATTCCAGGTGACAGCAATCATTAAAATAACCATTACAGCTACACCTGCAAGCGTCATATAGGTTTCTACTTCTTGTTTCAGTGGCTTTCTCCGGATCACCTCAATCAAATTGATCAAGATTTTTCCACCATCCAGGGCCGGAATCGGGATTAGATTGAAGATCCCAATATTGATGGAGAGCATGGCCATGAGTGATAAGACTGCCGGAATCCCTAATTGAGCAGCTTGTGAGCTGGCATTGTAGATAGCAACCGGGCCACCCAGTTTATTGAGACTAAAGTGGAAAATAATATCTTTCAAGGCTCCCAAGATCCGAGTCGCTGTATTCCAGGTATCTGTAAAACCAGACAAGAGTTTATCCACAAATCCTGTCTTGAGGCCGTTTGTCACACCCAGATAGTAACGATTCCCTGACTTGGTTGGCTTCACTTTAACTTCTTTTTCTTGGCCGTCTGTCTTGACCTTCAGGGTCAATTCAGGAGCCGTCTTGCTGTCCTTGGTCGCTTTTTCAACAGCGTCTGTCAACTCATCCCAGTTGCTAACGGTATCGTTGTTTACCTGAAGGATCTGAACATTGCTTTTGACACCAACCTTGGCAAGGGCCCCATCAGGAGCCACCTGAACATTGTTGCTGTAGTAGTCAATCGCTCCCCCACGCATAAAGGCTAAGAGTGAGTAGACGACAATACTGAGGATAAAGTTGTTCATAGGACCCGCAAAGTTGGTGATTAACCGTCCCCAAATGCTGGCATTCTGATACTGAACATCTCTCGGTGCAATCCGCACTTCTGTCCCATCTTCCTCAACGATGGTCGCATCATGATCAACACTATAGGTCTTTGTCTCATCGAGAACCAAGCCTGTGATTTCTAATTTATCTTCAAAGTCAAACTGGGTAACATTCATGGGAAGGGCTGTCTGATCCAGATTCTTTCCTGAAAGATTGATCCGGACGACTTTACCAGCCTCATTGAGCGTCAAGGTCACAGGAGTACCGGTCTTAATTTCCGTGGTATCCTCACCCCAGCCAGCCATACGAACATAACCACCTAAAGGCAGGATCCGAATGGTATACGCTGTCCCATCTTGACCAATATGGGCAAAGATCTTTGGACCCATCCCGATCGAGAATTCTCGCACCAGGATGCCCGATTTTTTTGCAAAATAGAAATGACCAAACTCGTGAACGAGAACGATCACTCCAAAAATAACTATAAAGGCAATAAACTGCATCGTTCTATACGTGGTTTCCTTTCTATCTCTTCTGTCTTAGAACAAGCCCAAAAAATGCATCAAGGGAAAGACAAAAATCAAACTATCAAAACGGTCTAGAACACCGCCATGTCCTGGAATAAATTTCCCAGAATCCTTGACACCAAAGTGGCGTTTGATTGCACTCTCTACCAGGTCGCCAAACTGACCTGCAATACTAAAGAGAATGGCAAAGAAGATCATAGCTAGAAAACCATGTCCACCTGCCACCGAGCGATCCACGATCATATAGATCACAGTTACCGCAACTGCAGACAAAATCCCCCCCAGACTTCCTTCAATCGTTTTATTAGGAGAAACCGCAGGCATGAGCTTGCGTTTCCCAAAGCGACTTCCTACTAAATAGGCACCGGAATCTGTCGCCCAGACAATAAAGAGTGCCAATAAGACCTTATCAATACCAGCAATTCGCGCATCCACTAATGAATGGAAACCAAGTCCAACATAAAAGCTAGATGCGATGGGGTAAACCACATCCTCATAATTGTAATTCTGAGCAAGAACAGTTGTTCCCATGAGAATCAAGACAACCAGACCATAGGCAATCATATTGCCATCTGCTGGAAGGTAAGGGAGGTAGTCCTCAATCGGTAAGGTTAAGACAAAGGCCGCTAACATGGCTAGCGCTCCTTCAAAGGTCGCTGTTTCAAGCCCCTTCATCTTGAGCAATTCATGAACGCCTAACATAGCGATCAAACCAATCACAATCTGGAAGAACATCCCTCCAACCATTACTGTTGGAATGAAAAAGAGCAGGGCAATTCCTCCAAAAATTACACGTTTTTGTAAATCTTTCGTCATCATCTTCTCCTAAACACCGCCAAATCTCCGGTGGCGATGGCTATATTCTACTATAGCACTTCGTAGTGCCTCTTCTCCAAAATCTGGCCACATGACATCTGTGAAATATAACTCACTATAGGCAGCCTGCCAAGGAAGGAAATTACTCAAACGGATTTCTCCGCTGGTACGGATAATCAAATCCGGATCCCTTAGGACACGTGGCAAACTCTCGGTATAGAGATAATCTGCGATCATCTCTTCTGTGATCTCTTCTGGACTGAACTTCGCATCCAAGACTTCATGAGCGATCTGCTTCACAGCCTGAGTAATCTCTGCACGTCCACCATAATTGAGTGCGAAATTCAGGATTAAGCCAGTATTGAGGTGGGTCATCGCTTCTGCTCTTTCCAAAGCTTCTAATGTTTCTTTGGGTAATTTCTTAGTGTCACCGATCATTTGAATCTTGACATTATTGCGATGCAATTCAGGGACAAAGCGGTCATAAAACTCAACTGGCAAGTGCATGATAAACTTGACTTCATCTTCAGGGCGTGTCCAGTTTTCCGTCGAAAAGGCATAGACCGTCAAGACCTGAACTCCCATATTTTTTGCTGCAATCGTCACTTCTTGGAGAGCTTCCATTCCTGCCTTATGACCAAAGACGCGCGGTTGCATCCGCTTTTTCGCCCAACGACCATTGCCATCCATAATAATGCCAATATGTTTCGGGACTTCTAAAGGGATCTCGATTTTTTCTTTCTTCTTAAAACGAAACATGTTTTTCTACCTATTTCAATATTTATCGCTTCATTATACCATAAATCCCCATAAAATAGGGACTGTGGCCTCTATTTTGAACGAGCAGGACTTTCCTTCATCGCGCAATTCCATTTGCCCACCAAAAAAGAGGCTCTTGCCTCTTCTTTGATGATTATTCTTCGATAGCTGAATCGACATCTGAGCTAGCAGATTCTGTAGCAGTGGCTGAGATCCCTTCTGATACAGGAAGAACTGTTTTGATCGCTCCCAATTCAAAGGTCAGGTAGACACCATCAACATCCAATACAACGGTCTTGCGATCTGTATCGACTTCATCGATGGTTCCGTACAAGCCACCAATCGTGATGACTTCATTTCCTTTTTGAAGTTTATTCAAACTTTCCATCCGTTTTTGGTACTGTTTCTTTTGGCTACGGCTCATGAAGTACATCAAACCGACCATAAGAACAAGCATAATTAGCAAACTTCCGCCTTGCATATGTTTCTCCTTTAATTTTCATATATGCTATACTATATCAGATTTCGCCCGTCTTTTCAAGTTTTCCCATCCTCTTCAAGCAAAATCAGACTCCAGTCTCAGATTTGGATGCAAAAGAAAAAACCACGAAAAGTGGGCTACTGACTAGTCAATCGTAATGCCATACTTTTCGTGATTCTCATCATACCAATCAATCAAGGCCAAAGCCGTTTGATAGGTAATATTTTTGATTTTACTCGTTCCCTTAGTCAAAGTCGCCAAGCTCATTTTGCTGATGTTTGTTTCAGTTGCGACACGATAGCTCGTCAAGCGACCATCAACCATCAGTTGAACAACGGCTTCTACTTTTCTGTATTCGGGAGTTGAGTAGATATCAATTGTATTGCTCATCTTACTTCCATTCCTCAAATTTTATTCTTGTATAGATTATATACTTATTTTCTTTATTTATTAATAAATTTGCTCAAATTGGGTTAATTTCACTAATTATTGATGTTTTTTTGGCCCAAATAGGGGGATTTTAGCCTTATACAGCGAATAATTTCCCCCAGGTGGGAAGAAAAAATAAAGGCAGCTATAATTATAGCTGCCTCTATTTTCACAAACTAATTCGCCTTATTCTGCTTGTTTATCAGTATTTTCTTCCTTCTTTGTGTCTTTTTCTCTGATCACAAGTACACCATCTTCCATATCAGCTTCTAGGTGTTTAGCATCAAGGTTATCCAAGTGGAAGTCTGTGACTTTGTCACGGATTTGTTGTTCAACGACCCGACGGAGTGGACGAACACCCATCACTTCATCATAACCTTCTTCAGTCATATATTCTTTGGCTGCATCGCTCACTGCCAAGTCGATTTCTTTCTTAGAAAGGGTCTTATTGACATCTACCAACATCAAATCCACAATCTTAGAAAGGTCTTCTTTGCTCAAGTGTGAGAATTCGATTACAGCATTGAAACGGTTAAGAAATTCTGGACGGAAGTAAGGTTTCAAACGATCCATGAGTTCTGGTTTATCCGCATCTTCTGTCAAGTTGGCTTCGTAACCAAAGCCAGCGTTTGAAGTAGCGATAATTACAGTGTTCTTGAAGTTGACCGTATTCCCTTGACCATCTGTCAAACGACCATCGTCCAAAACTTGGAGGAGAAGGGTGATCACTTGAGGATCCGCCTTTTCAATTTCGTCGAGAAGGACGATTGAGTATGGGTTACGGCGAACACGTTCTGTCAAAGTATTGCTGTTGTCATCATAACCAACATAACCAGCTGTTGTACCAATCAATTTAGAAACGGCTGTACGGTCGCTGTATTCTGACATGTCCAAGCGAATGATGGCATCTTTGGTTCCGAACATATCAAGAGCCAATTGTTTAGCCAATTCAGTCTTACCGACACCAGTAGGTCCTACAAAGAGGAAGCTTCCGATTGGACGGTTACCTTCGTCAAATCCTGCACGGTTCCGACGGATAGCACGCGCTACTGCTTCAACGGCTTTATCTTGACCGATAACCTTGGTTTGCAAACGGTGACCCATATCTTTCAAACGTTCGATATCAGTTGCACCCATTTGAGATACTGGAATACCTGTCATCCGTTCTACTGATTCAGCCACATCGTTGATTGTTGCTGTTACTTTATGGTCTTCTGTATGGTTTTCAATTTTCTTTTCAAGTTCTTCGATACGAACCTTTGCTTTCAAAGCTGCTTCATAATCTTCTTTCGCCGCAGCTTCTTCTTGTTTGGTTTTTTCTTCTTCAATCTCATGTTCCACAGCATGGACATCTGTTACCGGATGTTGAGCCGCCAAGTGAGCAGCTGTCACATCGACCAAGTCAATGGCCTTATCCGGTAAGCTACGTTGTGGAATGTATTGGATCGAATAATCAACTGCTGCTTTCAAAACTTCATCTGGCAAGATGACATTGTGGTGTTTTTCGTAAAGATCACGGATCCCTTGAAGAATCTTGAACGTATCTTCAGCTGAAGGAGCATTAACCTTCACTTCGTTGAAACGACGAGCAAGGGCCGCATTCTTCAAGATGGTGTTACGGTATTCATCTTGAGTAGTTGCACCAATGACTGTCAATTCCCCACGTGAAAGAGCCGGTTTGATGATATCCGCAAGACCTTTAGATCCTTGACCATCACCTGTGCTACCTGCACCAAGGATTTGATGGATTTCATCAAAGAAGAGAATGACATTTCCCATCGCCTTGACTTCTTGGATCAGATTTTGAATATTTTCTTCAAAGCTACCACGGTATTGAGTCCCTGCTTCAAGACCAGAAATATCAATGGAGATGATTTCTTTGTTCTTGATGGCTGCTGGAACGTCCCCGTTCACAATAGCTTGTGCCAAACCTTCTACAACTGCTGTTTTACCAACACCGGCATCCCCTACAAGGACAGGGTTGTTCTTAGTACGACGAGACAAGATTTCAGCTGTTTCTTGAATTTCTTTGTTGCGTCCGATGACCGGATCCAATTTTCCTTCACGTGCTTCTTCGGTCAAGTTGCGACCAAGTTTTGCAAGGATCCCATCTTGTTTCATTCCTTTACCTTGATGGTGTTGCGCTTGCTCACTTCCTTCATTTGGAAGTTGACCAGTTTGACGGTAGATAGCGAATTCTTCTGGTGTCACTTCACGACCATTAATCATGTAGCGACGGCTTTCAGAACGAAAACCACCCATGTTGCCCATTAGTTGATTGAAAAGATCATCCATATTGTTAAAGTTGTTATTCATAGTTGTTACCTCTAATTTACATAATTTTAATTCGTTCTTGAAAATTAGCAGACCAATTGGCTGCTGTTTGGTTGTTTACATAATTTTAATTCATTTATTTAATAATAGCCCTACAGGCTAACAGTTTCTATTCTTCCTTTTATCAATTAGTTGTCTTAATTCTGGAAATAGCATATTACCATCTCCTTTCCACTATTGATCTTGTAAACTCTTGAGATTTCCCAACCTCTTTTTGTTTACATAAATTATTATAACGCAGACTGATTTCTTTGTCAACACTTTTTTACATAATTTTTAAATTTATTAAAAAAATCTGGATGTCATTCCAGATTCCACATTTTATAGAAGTTCTTGGCTAGATAGATTTAAATTTCCCAGCTTTTTCTTGAATAGCCGTCTGTACATTTTTAGCAAATTGCCCTACCATGGATTGATCTAGTTGCTTTCCGACTACCTGGACGTCTTCTTCAGCTACTGTTGCAATCGCAGTCAATTCATCATTGAAGCGTTTCTCGACTCCTGCCTTGCAGGCCAATAAAATGGGGGCATAGACAACCCGGATTAATTCTTTTTCAAGTTTCTTTCTGTTTTCGATGATCCTCATCTTATCTTTCATATCTAAATCAAAGAAATCTTTGACTGGACTATCACCCATACTTCCTCCTCTTCTATACTATGAAACTTTATTTTGTACAATCTCTTCTTCCAGTTGGCATTTATCTTTCCGGTAGGATTGCCATAAATTTTCTTCCTCGATTTCGATCTGTTTTAAGGCTACTTGTGCTGCATCTCTAGCTTCTAGATCATACTCTTCTATACAGCGATGAAGGGACTCCCATGCACAACTGACATCAACCTCCTGCTCTTGTAAAAAGGAAGCTGCCATCGCATACTCTTCTTCCAACATCTGGGTGAAGAGCTGCTGTTTTCTTTCTACTAAGCAACGCTTTTCATCTAGCTCCAAGCGCGCTTTTTGAAACTCTCTTTCCAAGTGATCTAGTTTCTTTTCTTTTTTCGAAAGAGTAGATGACATTAATAAGCTAGTTGTTCCCACTGATTCATTTCTCCTGCAATTTCTTGATCTTTTGCTTTTAAGAGCTCAATTCCTGCATTCACTTGCTCGTTTAAAGCATGGAATTCATTCGATAAGGACTGATATGCAGCCAAACGATTGTCGAATCTTTCTCTTACTTCAGTGACAACGGTTTGCCTTGTCGCACCAGCCTGTGCATAGGCCTCTTCTACTTCCGCAAGATTGAGAATGAAGCCTTTCGGAACGGTCTGTAAGACTTTCTCCAAAGCTTCTAAATCCGTATCCAGTTGTGTCTCAGATTTCTGAGCTTGCTCCAGCCCTTCATCCACTACTCGAATCAGCTCATCAGAAGCTAAGCGCGCCTGCAAGGCATCAAGATAGATCCGTTCACTTGAGCTCAGGCCACCACCTGTTTTTTGTAATTTATCCTTTAGGCGATAGTAAACCTTCATCCGCTCTTCAATGATTTCCTTCCGAGTGATGGCTTCCGTTCCCTTTTCAAGAACCAAATTCCCATCCTTATCATAGATATAACCATGCATCATGTGTTGCAGGCCAATATTTTTTAAATTCTTAGTTTTGAGGTGCTTGACAATCCCACTAGATTCCTTGCTTCCAGAATCCTGATAGCCCAAGCTAACCAAATCTTTATGGTCAATGTGGTTGTAGATTTTGTACTTCAGCGAATCTATACGCACTTTTTGCTCGGGTGTTAAGATGGAATAGGCATTAGGGCCATTATATAGATGGACGGTCCCAATATGAGAAGCTTCCTCTTCCGTCAAACAGGCAAGCGCATACTGAATATTCATAGACCCCAGAGAGTGACCGTATAGATCTATCTTGGCATTGGGGTATTTTCGGATCACCTCTTTCAAATGAGCTGCAGCATCTTTAAACTGCGGAGGCGGGAAAGTACCTCTATCTTTGTTGTATTCTTTTAAAATGGTAGCTCCAATAAATACTGGAAACTTTGCTTGACTATCAATTAGAATGTCCGTTCCCATACCATATAGATTTGCTTTCGCCTCACGATAAGCATTTGTTATTGGATTACTCCTAATACTCTTGACAAAGCTTTTTACATTATTTCCAACATTTTTATCAAGTAAACTAAAAGGATAACTAATCAGCTCCGAAATATTATAATCGGCAGTTTCATCCCTTTTTTTCAAATTCTCCTTAATCTTATCTCTGGTGAATCTTTTCGCATAATCTGTCGCATAGTTCGCCGCTCCATTGGGACCAAGAATGTTAGAAGCCGCTGGCAAATCTGTTTTTACCCAATCCGTAAATGTATCATGGAGCAACTTTTGTGTACTTGTTTCTGTTTCCGACCCCTTCATCAGGACTGTCACATCATGGATTTGGGCGCGATCTTCATCTGAGGCAGAATAGGGGACTGGATCCTCATTAACCCCCATACCGTTATTTGTTACTACCACAACTTGTTCTTCATTCCCATTAACACTATCATAAATATGAGAAATCTGTCCAATATACTCATTATTTTTGGAACCGATATCAAATTCTCGTCCAATTTTTATATCTTTTTCATATTCAAGCAAAGCTGCTTTAACATGTTGCTTATCATTGAAATCTATATTTTCAGCCATTTTAATTTCCCTTCAGAAGTTCATTTAACTCTTTCGTTTTACTAAGATATGTTTCTTCATACTCACCAGTCGTCGAGTCCTCTTGGATAGTTGTATTTAATAATAAATCTTCGTTATCATTTATAATAATTTTGATCATTAGCCCTCCCATCGGATTATAATCTAAATCATCTTTAGAAATTTTATATGATTTTATTTTTCCTTCTGGAGTAAGAGCTTTAGGGTCTAATTTTTTCAACATATTTTCAATCGCTACCTTCATCTTCTTACTCTCTGCGATTTGAATCATTTCTTGTTTCTTGGCAGATTGTCCATTTAAAAAGCTACATCCCCCTAAGCTCAGGCTAAATACTACCATTATCAACACAATAAATTTACTTTTTTTCATCTTCTTCCCATTCTTTCTTCAGGTTTCTTAGAATTTATTATACAAAAATCTATTCATACCTGAAATGTTACTTTTGTTAAAAAATATTGCCAAATCGTTACAAGCACTAGCTATTAATGTAACATATTGGTTTTGATCCAGAAATGTTTCTATTTACCTATATTAGGGTATTTACCTAAATGAGTCTATTTTCCAGTCTCTTCTGCTTTACTTAACAGATCATCTAATTTTGCTGAAATACCGTAACTACCTGCTTCGAACTGTACTGAATCCTCCATTTGAACAGTCGTATCGATCGTTAACTTTTTATCGCCATTGATAACGAGATAGACATTCATGCCTCCCATTGGGTTGTATTCCAATTTACCTTTTATCAGGGTATAGGAGTGAATGACTCCTTCTGAAGTGAAAGCTTTAGGATCGATACTGATTAACAAGTGTTTTATCGCTCGCTCCATTTTCGTGCTTTCTGCAATCTGAATCATTTCTCTTCTCTCAGCAGCTTTATCCGTAAAAAGACTGCAACCTCCTAGAAACAAAGTCAGTAAGAATAATAGTACAAATCGTTGTTTTTTATTAGTCATATTTCCCTCTCACTTATATTATTCGTAATGATTTTTAAAAAATGAGCAAATTTTTTAAATTTTTTCCAGAATCCAAAAAACACACCCTGCATAGGTGTGCCTCTTGTTAAATCATGTATTCGACGCTGTAGGTAGCATCAGATAGAATCCGTGATAGGAATTGTTTGGTCCGTTCTTCTTTTGGACTGTTGAAGAATTCATGGGGTTCGTTTTCTTCGATGATATGCCCGCCATCCATAAAGATGACGTGGTTGGCTACATCACGCGCAAAACTCATCTCATGCGTCACGACAACCATAGTCACTCCTTCTTGGGCCAATTGTTTCATGACAGCCAGTACATCCCCAACCAACTCTGGATCCAGCGCTGAGGTTGGCTCATCCAGCAAGATTACATCTGGTTTTACTGCAATGGCACGTGCGATTCCGATCCGTTGTTGCTGACCACCTGATAGTTGAGACGGATAGTAATCCTTATAAGCGAGGAGGCCAACTTTTTCAAGAGCGGATTCTGCCCGTTGAAGAGCTTCTTCTTTTGGAATCTTCCGAGCTACAATCAAGCCTTCTAAGATATTTTCAAGTGCTGTTTTGTTGGCAAAGAGATTGTAATGCTGAAAAACAAAGGCTGTCTTTTGACGAATTTCTAAAATTTCCTTTTTGCTGAGTTTTGAGAGGTCATATGCTTTTCCACCTAGGTTTAAGTGACCTGTATCCGCCTTTTCCAAGTGGTTGAGGCAGCGAAGGAAGGTCGTTTTTCCTGACCCAGATGGACCCAAAATAACGACGACATCCCCTTGGTTAACCTTGAGATTGACATCTACCAGGACCTGATGGTCCTTAAATTTTTTCGATACGTGTTCTACTTCTAACATCTTTTCATTTCTCCTTCTTCTATGCGAGTGTCAGGCGTTTTTCCAAGAGGTTGAATCCCCACTGAATCACCCCACAAATGACAATATAAAGAATAAAAATCACGAGATAGGATTCAAAATATTGATAACCATAAGAGGCTTCGACCTTGGCAATGGCGGTGATATCCTTGATGGTCATGACAAAGACAAGGGAGGTTCCTTTGACCAAGTTGATGACCAGGTTACACAAATTTGGAAGGGCTGAACGCAGGGCTTGTGGAAAAACAATGCGGATATAGGCTTGGCGATTGGTCAAACCGATGGCTTGCGCTGCTTCTAGCTGGCCCTTATCCACGGTCAGGATGGCTGAGCGTAGAATTTCAGCCAGACTCCCTGTTGTCATCAAACTAAAGATGATAAAGGCATAGTAAATGGGATTGATCTCAAAGACATTAAAGTGACTGCCAATACTCTTAAAAAAACTATTCAAGAGGCTAGGGAAGAGACTATAAAAGAAGAGAATCAAGAGAATCGGAGGAGTCGCGCGAATAAAGGCTAAGTAAACCACTGAAAAACTGCGAACCCCTTTGACCTTGTAGATCTGACCGAGCGCCAAAAAGAGGGCTGGAAAAAAACTCAAGAGGATCGATACGACCATGATCAGAAGGGTTACTGGAACACCACCCAAGGTGGCTAGAAATGTTTTACTAATAAAATTGAAATCCATAAGCTACCTTTCTGTTACACTGAGTCGTTTCTCAAGGAGTTGAGCGGAGAGGGAGATTACAAGGGCAATTCCCCAGTAAATCACTGCTACGGCTGTATAGGTCTCGAGGGAATAATTCCCAAGATTGCGGCTGATCAAGTTATTTCCTGCTCCCATGATATCGATAAAGCCAATAGTATAGGCCAAAGCGGCGTCGCGCATGAGATTTAAGATGGCCGTCGTCATATTTGGAAGAGCCACGCGAAAGGCTTGGGGAAGGACAATCCGCCAAATGGTTTGAGCAGGCGTCAAGCCAATACTCAAGCCTGCCTCCATCTGGCCTTTGGGAATGGCCAAATAGGCTGCTTTGAAGACCTCAGAGATCATCGCTGCAAAGAGAAGAAACATAGCCACAAGGACAAAGACAAATTTGGACCAATGATCAATATCAATGCCCAACCACCAGTTCAAAAACTGGGGCAGTCCATAAAAGACTAAAAAGAGCAAGACAATCGGAGGGGTACAGCGCAAGGTAAAGACATAGCCTTTTGCTAGACCTGCTCCCACCCTATCTTCTGATACCTGTGCCCAAGTCAAAACCAAGCCAAAAGCCGAACCAAGAAGCGTCGTTAAAACCATCAAAGCTAGGGTCGCTGGCAGGGCTTGGGTCAAGGTTGGGAGAAATGACCAGACCTTGGAAATGTCGTATGAGACCATCTTTCTTTTCCTTTCTCTATCCAGATAGAAATAAGGAAGCTGGGGCTATACGCACCCAGTTCCATCTTATTTCTCTTTATCTACATAACTGAAGACATCTTCACCGAAATATTTTTTCGACAATTTCGCAAGCGTGCCATCTTTTTCCAATTCTTTGATGGCCTTGCTGTAAGCTTCCGCAAATTTTTCGTTTTTCTTATCCTTATGAATCAATGGGTAAGTTGGGATTCCTTTGTAAGCAAACCAGCTAAGTTTGTCTGCATATTGGTGGTAAGAACCATCTTTATCTGTAACAGCTTTTTCAAAGGAAAGTTTGATATCAAAGAAGGCATCGTAACGACCTTCAAGTACCCAAGCATAAGCATCTGCAACTTTGAACGATTCGGCAGCTGTTAATTCAATTTGTTGGTCCTTATGCTTTTCATTGTATTCTTTAATAACATTCCATTGCGCATTTTGTGGTGAAATTGGAACCAATTTTCCTTTTTCTTTGGCAAAGTCATCAATGTTCTTATATTTATCCGCATCTTCTTTTCGTACGGTAAATCCGATGATACTTGCTCCGATTGGTTCTTTTGGAATGATAAATTTCTTGGCGCGTTCTTCGGTATACCAAGCTCCTTTGGTTCCGATATCATACTTACCAGATTCTAGACCGATCAAAAGGTCATCGTCACTTGTTCCAGTGTACTCAAACTTGTAGTCTGGTAATTTCTCGTCAATGGCTTTCAAAACAGCTACTTCATAGCCATCTGATTCTCCTTTTTCATCGACAAAATCGTACGGTACATAGTTTTGCGTGTGGGCTACTTTCAAGGTTGTCACCTTGTCCGATCCTGTTGAGCCTTTGCTGTCGTTTGCATGGTTCAAGCTCCGTCCAAGAATGGTTGCACCTGCAATGGCAAGAACGGCCACCCCACCGATAATCCATGTTTTTTTACTCATACTCTGTTCTCCCTGATTCTATTTTTTCTTATTCTGCTGCAGCTTCACGAACCCATTCGATTCGTTCTTCATCAATGTCACTTGGAATAGTACAATCCGCACCGATGACCAAGCCTGTGGTTCCAGTTTCTGCGATGATGCGTTTGGTTTCTGCTTGAATCGCATCCTTGTCTCCTGTATAGAGAAGACCATTTTTGCCATTTTCAAAGCCACCAAGAACCGTACGTCCACCGAAGATTTCGCGTCCTTCTGCTAGGCTGATTCCTTCTGGTCCAACTGCCCAGTTAAGCACTTGAGCTGGGTAGTCTGTGAAGAGATGGATATCATTGCGAGCTCCTTCGTAGCCACAGATATGAAGAATATTTACCCCACCTGCTTCATTGGCTGCTTCTAAGACATGGAGTTCACTCGGTGCAATACTATTTTTATAAACTTCTTGGCTCACGCTCACATCTTGGATACTTTGAACACTGAGGTAGATCCCGTCTGCTCCTGCTTCTTTAATGATGCGTTGACTCAAACTTGCAATATCTTGACCAATGGTATCCAATACTTTTTTAAGGGTTGCAGCATCTTGATCGATGAAGTTTGCGATCAAGTCATCTCCTCCCGAAACTTCTCCGACCAACCATTTAAAGTAAGTTACTGGAGCAAAGATATTGTAGATGGCTACAATGTCCTCTTCAAAACCGGCACGAATTTTTTTTACAAGCTCTACCTGCTCTGTGATCCATGGATGATCGGCTCCGAGGGGTTCAATCCCTGCTAAGTCAGAGATGTTTTCAAGGCCTTTGTGAATGGCTGGATTTGGATAAGCAAAGTAACCATCGCTCATAAGTTTAACAAAGTCTGGTTGGACCTTGTGAAGGAAGTTTTGATGACCCTTCAGGTTTTTTTCAATAATTTCCGGATTAGAAAATCCTTTCAGCCATTCTTCTTCTGTTGTAAAATGGTGCCAAAATCCAACTGGCACACGGTCAACTTTTTCTCCTTTGAATGCTTTTAAGACTAATTCTCTTTTTGTAGACATCTTCTTACCTCGTTCTCTTTTTTCTTGCTTGTTATCTTAACACGTCATTCATTCTTTGACTAATATATATTTTTTATCAAGCTCTTCATCTTTTTTTATCACTGACCATCTAATAGGAGAATGCCTGCCATATCAGACGGGCGGATGAGGGAGAGGCTGTGGGCTGGAATTTTCTCTAGCCTTGCCATATCTGGATCTTTTTTATTTTCTCCCTGACTACTTGCTGCAGTCGCTTTTGCGAGTCCTAGGACTAAAAATAAGACCGTCATCACGATACACCACACATGAATCTTTCTCATCTCCCTCTCCTTTCTTCTTACAAGACGGCCGCCTGACGCACCCAGTCTAAGCGCTCCAATTGGAAATCGTCTGGTACGGTACAATCCGCCCCAAGGATCAAACCACGACTTCCCGCTTCTGCGACCAAGCGACGGGTTTCTTGCTCGATAGCTGCTCGTTCCCCTTGATAGAGCAAGCCTTTCTTGCCATTGACAAAGCCACCTAGGACAGCACGATCCCCAAAGAGCTTGCGACCTGCTGCTAGGCTCAGGCCTTCATGATGGGTCGCCCAGTTAATGACTTGAGCTGGATAATCCTTGAAGAGGTCCACTTCATTGCTGGCTCCTTCAAAGCCACAGATATGAAGGATATTGATTCCTCCAGCTTTATTGGCTGCTTCTAAAACGGCAATGTTGCTTGGCTCAATGATCTTGCGGTATTCTTCCTCTGTCACGCGCTCATCTTGGATCTGCTGGGTTGAGAAGTAAATGCCTTCCACTCCTGCTTCTTGGATCAAGCGGCGACTAAGAATGGCGATGTCTCCTGCGATGACATCAAGGACATGGGCCAATGTTTCTGGATCTTCCTTGATAAAGTCTGCAATCACTTGGTCTCCACGGGATTTGTCCGTACGGAACCAGCGTTTCAAATAAGAAATGGGCGAGAAGATATTGTAGAAAGAAGCAATCTCTTCATGGAAATGGGAACGAATCTCCTTGACCACTTCAATCTGTTTTTCAATCCAAGGATGATGCTCTCCAATCGGTTGAATGTCCTTTAATTCTTGGATCGATGTGATCTCTCTCGAATAAAGAGCACTCGGATAGCGGAAGAAGCCATCGCTCATAATCTTGACAAAGTCAGGGGATATTTCTTCAACATAGTGTTGGTGTCCCTTAATACTTTTTTCTAGTACAGCCGGATTGTCTAGCCCCAATTCTTTTTCTTCTTGGGTCACATAATGGAGCCAAAATCCTACAGGGATTCGCTCTACTGCTTCGCCTCGAATGGCACGAAGAACCAATTCTTTTTTACTCATACTGTACATCCTCCTCATCTTTTCTCCAAAAGAAAGATTGACTGCTTCCCTTCTGGAATGTGTAACCATGATATCACCTCGAAAAGTAGCTGACTAATATATTTTCCCTATCAAGGCCTTAAAATTTCTTTATTGAGAAAATCATCAAAAAAACGCAAGCCCTTGAAAATAGGGACTTGCGAGTATCTTTCTCTATTTTTTCATTTTAGAAAAAAAGACCTCTTTGATCTTTTCTTGATCCGGTTATAATATAAAACTATACACCTTCTTTTAAGATGAAAAATGGCATCTATCGAGATGAAAAAGCCCTTCATATCAAGATTTCTTTCTTCCTATTCATTCCACCATTCCCTGGATTCCCTTCTCCTCTTTCTTGTCATGCAAGATTGAAAAGAGTATAATTTTTATAGAAAAATTTTAAGGAGTGTACGGTTTATGAAAACAACAAAATCCACCTTTACCATCGTTTCTGCTCTTGCTTCTGTCATTTTACTGACGAGTTGTGGAAGCAACACCAACAAAACGCAAGAGACAAAAGCAAGTAGCACTAAAAATCAGGTGACGATGACCTATGATCAACAGCGCTCACAAGAAAATACCATGTCGGTGCTCTGGTACCAAAAGGCAGCTGAAACTAAGGCTTTGTATTTACAAGGTTACAATGTCGCTACAGACCGGTTGAAAGAGATCCTCCAAACGCCTTCTGATAAGCCTTATTCCATCGTCTTGGATTTGGACGAAACTGTTTTAGACAACAGCCCTTACCAAGTTCAAAATGTCAAAGATGGTACGGCCTTTAACCCTAAAGATTGGGATGTTTGGGTGAAAAAAGCAGCTGCAAAAGCAGTGCCGGGTGCCAAAGATTTCCTCCAATTTGCTGATCAAAACGGAGTGCAAATCTACTACATTTCTGACCGTACAACCTCTCAAGTAGACGACACCATCAAGAATCTTGAAAAAGAAGGTATTCCTGTCCAAGGACGTGACCACCTTATGTTCTTAGAAGAAGGTGTCAAATCAAAAGAAGGCCGTCGCCAAACTGTACAAGAAAAAACCAATCTTGTCTTGCTCTTTGGGGATAACCTGGTCGACTTTGCAGACTTCTCTAAGACTTCTGAAGCTGATCGCGACAAGAAATTGGACGAATTGCAAAAAGAATTTGGTGAAAAATTCATCATCTTCCCAAATCCAATGTACGGATCATGGGAATCTGCTGTTTACCAAGGTAAAAAACTAGATGCCAAGGGACAAACAGAAGAACGCCTCAAAGCCTTGCAAGGTTTTGATAAATAAAACAAACATCCTCGTTAGGAAAAACCTAACGAGGATGTTTTTTCTATATAGACAAGTTTATTCAACCGTTACAGACTTAGCAAGGTTCCGTGGTTTGTCGACATCGAGTCCACGATGAAGGGTTGCAAAGTAAGCAATCAATTGGGTTGGCACCACCATTGAGATTGGAGAGAGATAAGGGTGAACCGCCGTCAAGACTAAATCATCTGTCTCTTTCGCGACATTTTCTTCTGCAATGGTTAAGACATGAGCCCCACGTGCTGCCACTTCTTGGATGTTTCCACGTGTGTGGCTGGCTAGGACTGGATCAGACAAGAGAGCGATAACCGGTGTACCGTCTTCGATCAAAGCAATGGTACCGTGTTTCAACTCACCTGCTGCGAAGCCTTCACATTGGATGTAAGAAATTTCTTTTAGTTTCAGACTGGCTTCCATGGCAACATAGTAATCTTGGCCACGTCCGATATAGAAAGCATTGCGGGTTGTTTCCAACAAGCCGCGGACTTTTTCATCGATCACTTCTTTTTCTGAAAGGGTTGATTCGATCGATTGGGCAACGATAGACAATTCGTGTACCAAATCAAAGGCTTTGGCCTTTTCATTGCCATTGGCTTCCCCAACAGCTTTTGCAAGAAAGGCAAGGGCTGCGATTTGAGCCGTATAAGCCTTGGTGGAAGCGACCGCAATTTCAGGACCCGCATGGAGCAACATGGTCATGTCTGCTTCACGTGAAAGAGTTGAACCGGGCACATTGGTTACTGTCAAGCTTGGAATGCCCATTTCATTTGCTTTGACCAATACCTGGCGACTATCAGCTGTTTCACCAGATTGACTGATAAAGATAAAGAGCGGTTTTTTGCTGAGAAGTGGCATGCCGTAGCCCCACTCAGAGGAAATACCGAGTTCTACTGGGGTATCTGTCAATTCTTCTAGCATTTTCTTAGAAGCAAATCCAGCATGGTAAGAGGTACCAGCCGCAAGGATATAGATGCGGTCTGCTTCTTGAACCGCTTTGATGATAGCTGGGTCTACCACTACTTGACCAGATTCATCTGTGTAGGCTTGGATGAGTTTACGCATTACAGTTGGTTGCTCGTCGATTTCCTTGAGCATGTAGTAAGGATACGTTCCCTTACCGATATCTGACAAGTCAAGCTCAGCCGTGTAGCTAGACCGTTCTTTGACATTTCCATCATAGTCTTGGACTTCAACGCTGTCTGCTTTGACAATCACCAACTCTTTGTCATGGATTTCCATATATTGGTTGGTCTCACGAATCATGGCCATGGCATCCGAGCAGACCATATTGTAGCCATCCCCAAGACCGATCAAGAGTGGTGATTTGTTTTTTGCCACATAGATGGTACTTGGATCTTCTGCATCCATCAAAGCAAAGGCATAGGCTCCACGGATGATGTGGAGGGCTTTCTTGAAGGCTTCAAGCGTAGACAAGCCTTCTTCTTCAGCAAATTTACCGATCAAGTGGACTGCAATTTCTGTATCTGTTTGCCCCTTGAAATGGTGTCCGGCTAGGTATTCTTCCTTGATTTCAAGGTAGTTTTCAATGACACCATTGTGTACCAAAACAAAACGACCTGTTTCAGAACGGTGTGGGTGGGCATTGTCTTCAGTTGGTTTTCCATGAGTGGCCCAACGGGTATGTCCAATTCCAGCTTCCCCTTCGACACCTTCTGCCTTAGCTGACAATTCTGCAATACGGCCGACTGCCTTCACCAATTGGCTCTTGCCTTCACTGGCAAGAAAAACACCCGCAGAGTCATAGCCTCGGTATTCGAGTTTTTCAAGTCCTTGGATCAAAATATCCGTAGCATTTGTATTTCCTACAACACCAACGATTCCGCACATAGTCTTTACGATATAGCCTTGCTATACTTTCCCCTTTACTTAGTCAAACGACCTATGGTCAATTTCTCAGTTACTTTAAAATTGGTCTAGTCTAATTTACCAAAAAAGTAACCAGCGGAGTCAGTATACAATGCTTCTTCCAGTTTGTCAACTAGGAAATATAAGAAAATTGGTCTAGTTAAGGGAGAGTTAAGAAAAACCTATCAATATCTTGGTTGATAGGTTGCTTTTTCTACTCTTCAAATCCATTCTGCTGGCTCAACTCACGGAACCAATGGCCCGATTTTTTCAGGCGTCTTTCTTGAGTAGTCAGGTCTAGTTCAACAAGGCCATAGCGATTCTTGTAAGCATTGAGCCAAGACCAGCAGTCAATAAAGGTCCAAATCAAATATCCTTTACAGTTGGCACCATCTTGAATCGAACGATGGAGCTCACGAAGATGGTCTTTGACAAAGTCAATCCGGTAGTCGTCTTGGATCACGCCATCCTCACGGAATTTTTCCTCCCCTTCAACTCCCATCCCATTTTCTGTCAGGATCCACTCGATATTGCCATAGTTTTCCTTGATATTTTGGGCAATGTCATACAGGCCTTGCTCATAGATTTCCCAACCACGGTGGGGATTGATCTTGCGACCTGGCATGACATAAGGTTCATAAAATTGCTCAAAGAGTAGGGGAGATGCTGGATTTGGAGCATAACGAGGAGCTGCCACACGGAGTGGTTGGTAATAGTTAACCCCGAGGTAATCGACGGTATTTTCCTCGATCAAGCGCAACTCAACGGGATCATAATCTGGCAATAGATCACGCCCCCGCAAGATCTCCACTAATTCTTGAGGATAGTGGCCGAGAACAGACGGGTCTAAGAAAGATTTGGCTTGAAAGAGCTCGGCAATGCGAGCGGCTTTAACATCTTCTGGATGCTGGCTCCGAGGGTAGGCTGGTGTCAGATTGAGTACAATCCCGATACGGGAATTGGGATCCACCTCGTGACAGGCCTTGACCGCTAGACTGCTGGCTAACTGGGTGTGGTAGGCTACTTTTACTGCTGCTGCTGCGTCTACCTTATGAGGAAAATGGGCATCATAAAAATAACCAAACTCCACAGGGACAATGGGTTCATTAAAGGTGATCCACTGGTCGACCAGATCCCCGTAGGTCTTGAAACAAAAACGCGCATATTCTTGATAAGCATAGGCGGTTTCCTTGTTTTCCCAACCATCGCCCTGCTCTTGAAGAGCCATCGGCAAATCAAAATGATAGAGGTTGACCAAGAGGTGAATTCCTTTTTCCTTAATCTTTTCAAAGACACAGCGATAGAAATCGACACCCGCTTGATTGATCTCGCCTCGACCATCAGGGAAAATGCGGGACCACTGAATAGAGGTCCGAAAAGCTGTGTGACCGGTTTCTAACAAGAGATCCAGGTCGTCTTCCCAGTGTTCATAAAAAGTGGATGTTTTCTCCGGTCCTTGCCCTTGATAAAAGCGATTGGGTTCGATCCTATACCAGTAATCCCAGAGATTGTCCCCTTTGCCATCCTGATCTAGACGCCCTTCTGTCTGAGGACCCGAGGTCGAACTCCCCCATAAAAAATCCTTTGGAAATTGATACATGTCCTAATCCTCCTCATTCTACTAGCTCTATTGTAGCGAATCCTCCCCCAAAACCTAGGCACAATTTACAGTCTTTCTTACGCAGATTAAAGAAAAAGCCCCCTTAGGAAGGATTCCTCAGGGAGCCGGTCTTCATTATAAGTCATTCACAACATATTCAAAAAGCTTGTGGTCTGCTGGACTCTTGTCAAAACGCAGTTCCGGGTGCCACTGAACACCGAGAAAACGACTCTCATCTGTGGATTGAACCGCCTCTATGACGTCATCTTTGGGATCCCGCGCGATCACTTCTAATCCATCTGCCAAGTCTTTGATACTTTGATGGTGGAAGGAATTGATGCGACTGGTCTTGCCATAGATTTCTTGCAAGATCGTCTGATCCTTAGTCACCAGCTCTTGGCTAGTGTATTGACCTGGATTGTCCTGCCAATGATCCTCAATATCCTGATGCAAAGTCCCACCCAATGCAACATTGTAGAGTTGGGTCCCACGACAGACTGTAAAGATGGCTTTTTTAGCCGCACGCGCTTCTTCAATCAAGGCCAACTCAAAAAGATCACGTTTTAAGAGGTAGTCATCGCTATCAATGGTGATTTCTTCTCCATAAAACTTGGGCAAGACATTTTGACCACCAGTAATGATGAGCTTATCAATCATCGACATGTAGTGTTTGGCCATGTCCGCATCTCCAATTGGCAAGATCAAGGGAATTCCTCCCGCCTCTTTGACCGCTTCGACAAAACCAGTCGCCGCATAACTCATGTTCGCGTCTGGATCATCTGGGAAGGGCCGTTCATTTCCTGTAATTCCAATCACTGGCCTTTTTTTCATACTTGTTTCCATATACTTTCATTCGTTTTCAAGGCTTATTGTAACACAATTTTAAGCTAGACTCAATGGAGAGTTTTTGAAGAGAAGGTCTCTCCCTCTATAACAAAAGCTTGCTGAAAGGGGTTAAAATTGCTTTCTATCAAAAAATCCTCAAGTGCGAAGACTTGAGAATGGCTTGTTAATTTTTGATAAACCCTTCTTTTACCAAAAAGTCACGCGCCACTTGATTAGCTGACTTGCCTTCTACTCCGACTTGGTAGTTCATCTGGCTCATTTGCTCTGCTGTGATTTTACCAGCTAGTTTATTCAGAACTGCTTCCAATTCCGGATGTTTTTTCAGTAATTCAGCTTTCATGAGTGGGGCCCCTTGATAGGGAGGGAAGAGTTGCTTGTCATCTTGGAGGACCACGAGGTCATAGCGAGCAAGCTCGGCATCCGTTGAGTAGGCATCTGTAATCTGGATATCACCGGACTGGATAGCCTGGTAGCGAAGGGCTGGCTCCATGGTGGAGACTTGTAGATGGAGTCCGTAAACCTTCTGCAAGCCCTTGTTCCCATCCTCTCGATCATTAAACTCCAAGGTAAATCCTGCCTTGAGTTGTCCTTCCACCTTTTTCAAATCTGAAATGGTCTTGAGACCATACTCTTGGGCAATTTTCTTAGGCACCGCGACAGCATAGGTATTCTGATAAGCCATGGGGTTGAGCAAGGCCAGGTTGTCTTGTTTCTTGATCCCATCTCGAGCCGCTCGATAGACTGCTTCTGGATCATGGTCGACTTGCGGCGCCGGCTTGAGGAGACTTTCGGTCACGGTCCCTGTAAACTCTGGATAGATCGCGATATCCCCTTTTTTCAGAGCTTCATAGAGGAAGGTGGTCTTGCCAAAATTCGGTTTGACGGTCACTGTCATGTCCGTGTTTTCTTCGATCAAAATCTTATACATATTGGCTAGAATTTCCGGTTCAGGACCTAGCTTCCCAGCTATGACCAGGTTTTCTTTTTTCGGTTTGGGAAGAAGACTTGGCGTATAAGATACTCCCAATCCGAGGATCATGACCGCAAAAGCCGCAAAGATGGTCCGCAATTTGGCCTTTTCCATCCATTTGAGAAGAAGGTTAAAGGCGATGGCCAAGAAGGCAGAAGACAGGGCACCGATCAAAATCAGACTGGCATTATTGCGGTCAATCCCTAGAAGGATAAAGGAACCGAGTCCCCCCGCTCCAATCAAAGCTGCCAAGGTAGCCGTCCCGATAATCATCACAGCTGCTGTCCGAATCCCAGACATGATGACGGGCATGGCCAAGGGAATCTCAAACTTCTTCAAGCGCTCCCACTTGGTCATCCCAAAGGCGATTCCCGCTTCTTCAAGGCTTGGGTCAATCCCTTGTAAACCGGTGATGGTATTTTGAAGGATGGGGAAAATGGCATAGATGACGAGAGCTGTCAAGGCTGGAAGTGTTCCGATTCCCATGATGGGAATGAAGAGCCCTAAAAGGGCCATGGAAGGAATGGTCTGGAAGATCCCAGCTACCTGTAAAACCCAGTTGCTGGCTCTCTTGCGTGTACTTAAATAAATAGCCAGAGGGACCGCCAGAAAAATCGCAAGGAGCAAGGTCAGTAACGACAGTTGCAAGTGTTGCCCCAGTGCAGTGAGCCAGTCTCCAAAGCGTTCTTGAAAGGTTGTAAGTAGTTTAGACATGGTGAGCACCTCCAAACAAATCTGCCACAAAGTCGTTGGCCGGTTGGGCTAGAATGGTCTCAGAATCCGCTACTTGCACAATCTCTCCTTCTTGTAGCACCGCAATCCGATCGCCTAATTTCAAGGCTTCATCGGTATCGTGTGTAACAAAGATAGTGGTCATGCCGAACTCCTTGTGCAAGTCTTTGGTAAGAGCCTGTAGCTGCTTGCGAGAAATAGCATCCAAGGCTGAAAAGGGCTCGTCCATCAATAGAATCTTTGGCTCCCCAATGATGGCACGCACAATCCCAATCCGTTGTTGCTCCCCACCAGACAGCTCATAGGGTTTGCGATCGGCGTAATCAGAAGCTGGAAGGCCTACTTTTTCTAACAGTTCGACTGTTTTGGAAACCACTCGCTCCTTGCCCCAGCCCTTCATCTCAGGAATGAGAGCAATATTTTCAGCAACCGTTAGATTTGGAAAGAGAGCAATGGCCTGCAAAACATAACCAGTAGAAAGACGTAACTCTCGTTCATCATAGTCCTTGATGCGTTTCCCGTCCATATAAATATTGCCATCAGTCGGCTCCAAGAGACGGTTAATCATCTTGATCATGGTGGTCTTTCCAGATCCTGAAGGACCCACTAGCACCATGAATTCTCCATTTTCAATGCGGAGATTGACATCTTTTAAAATGTCCTTATCCGTGTAGCGCAAGGCTACATGTTTGTATTCAATCATGTTCTTCCTCTATAAGTTTTCTGTCTCTAAGAGTATCCAATAGGCTACTTGCCGGATGCCCTAGGACTTTTTCGATATCTGTTGAAACCCCAGCTTGTTCCCCAACTTTAATCGCTGTATAGGTGCTGACCCAGGCATCGTACTCCCAAGTTTGTGCTGGCCATTTTTTCCGTGACTCATAGGCTTCTTCTACTGATTCATCCACATACGCGATGGCGTCACCGGTCTCTTTTGAGAGAAGTGCTACGATTTCTTCCATGGAAAGATCCTCTGGCCCTGTCAGATTCAAGGTTTGATTTTCCCACTCCTTAGGATTTAAAAGAATTTCTGCTGCAACCCTAGATGTGTCCTTACGGGCAACAGCTGACACAAGACCACTGCCTGCCGGGCCACGAATCTCTCCATTTTCAAGCGCCATATCAATCAGGAAGTCCAAGTAAAAATTATCTCTCAAAAAAGTGTAGGTGAACCCTAACTCCTTGATATAGGCTTCCGTCTGGGCATGATCTCGAGACAAGGTAAACGTTGCCTTCTCATCTGCCCCATAAAAGGAGGTATAGACGATGTGCTGGACCCCAGCTAGCTTTGCGGCATCTAAAAAGTCCTTGTGTTCCTTGACACGCTCTGGATTTTCCCGAGCAGAAACCATCAACAAGATATCGATCCCCTTTAAGGCCTCAACCACCTCTGGTGTATTGGCATACATTATTTTACGAATTTCCGCTGACGCATAGATCTTTGCACGCTCTGGGCTTCGTGCTAGATGGACTGAAGCGATTCCCTTCTTATCGACAAGATTCGCCACATAAGAACCTAATTTCCCTGTTACCCCTGTAATACCAATCATAACTGTTACTTCCTTTCCTTAGATGTCATTTTCTTTAGCCTTTAGATTTGAGATAATGCGCTCTTGATAGGCCTCAAATTCTCGGATTTCTTGATTCGAAAATCCTTGGTAGAAAATCTCTCCCAGTTCTTTGCTGACACGGTCTCCGATTTCTTTTTGTGCCCAACCTAGTTTCGTCAAAACTACAAACTTCTTGCGCTTGTCCTGGTCACTCTGTTCAATCGTAACCAAGCCCTGCTCGACCATGTTCTTAATCATGCTAGTTAGGGTATTGTTAGCTAGTCCTGAAGCAAGAGCGATATCTGTCGCAGTTGCTCGACCATCTTCTTTTTGCCAAAGGACTGTTAAAATCTTTCCTTGTTCACTTCTGTATTGAGCATCTGGCTCCTTGCTCAAGAGTTTTTGAAAGATACGCCCATTCAATAAACGAATCTGTAGAGCTTGGTAGCCCCCTATCATCTTATTCATTCTGTCTCCTTTTTCTTCTATATCGAAATATCACAGTCATTGTATCACCGTTCGTTACATCTGTCAACTATTTCGATATCGAAATAAAAAATCTAAGAATATGTCCACAGAATCCTTGAGGAACTTCAAAATACCAGATTTTTTAATCCTTTTACACCATCTTCCTTGGAAGAAAAGCAACATTTATACTTCTTTTCGAACGACACTGAGTTTTACATCTCTTCATTATCATGCAGAATGAAATTTGTTAAAAAAGCCTCGGTAGGGTTCTTCCTACCGAAGCTTTTTTGATGAAAGAGATAAGGGTTAATGTCCTTTATGCTTCTCTCTTCGTTTTTGCTGTTTGCGTTCAAATTTCTCTTGTTCGAGCAATTGCTTTTGGACACTAGATTGATGTTTTGAAATCTTTTTTCTTTCCTCATACTGCAACTGTAATAGTTCTTTCGACTTGGAAGAAACTTTCTGATTTACTTGTTTCTTCACCATTCGCTGTAATCGTTTAGGATTCTTGATTTTTACATGTTGCTTAACTATAGCTTCTGGACTAAAAGATAATTGAGTAAACTGAGTCTGTAAGATCTCTAGAATTTCATCATCTTTTGGCTCCTGACCAAATGTCACACGACAAACTTGATAAGTTTCTCGATAGACTTGTTCGAACAAACCATGCCAAAATCCATCTTCAAAATAAACTGTCAATCCAATTGAAATTGTTTCCACGACAGCACCTCCTTAAATCTATCCCTAAGAATGGACAACCAAGGAGGAAGGTTACTGATAGGCTTGCCTACGTCTGGACTACCAACCAGAACTGTGTTTTTATCTTAGTTGGAACTATTATAGCATATTTATAATCTATTTTTATTACTTCTTCAAATGCCTATCAAAAAAATGAATCGTAGCCAACCAAGAATCCTTACTCTCTTCCATCAGTAAACACCAATCTTTTCGATAACGATGATTTGGTTGATAAGACACCGTCAACATGTGACCTGTTTCATGATATTTTTTAAATGTAATGTAGTGGCCTTTATAATGTGAGACAATATCATCAATCGCTGACGAGGCATCCCATATTTCATCAACAGTACTTCCGAGCAATAAGATTGGTGAATGCATTTGACCAATATCTATCCTAGCAGAGCAATCTTTAGGGAAGGTTTTTCTAAAAAAATTACTGAATAGATAATCTCCAAGTCGAAACTTTTGATAGGGAAGTTCTTTTTTCAAATGTGTCCAAGAAGAAGTATGAGAGTTCCATTTCCCTTTTATCCCTTCATATACCACATCAGAGGGTGAATTTAGTACCAAACATTGAACGTCATTAAAAAGGCTCTCCTCAGCTAAAACGAATTCTGCTCCCTTAGACCGTCCATAGATTCCAATTCTTTCACTATCTACTTGAGGATGCTGACGTAGATAATCCTTTGCTTCCACAAGGCACTCTAAAGGAATACGTTCCAAATGTTTTGGTAACCCCTCTAAACCAAAGTAGGCAACTGCTAGGCAAATATAACCTCTAGAAGATAAAAGCTGAGCTATATTCTGTGCCTTTTCAATCCGTCCTTCACTACCGCTCACAATAATCAATGCTGGTGTTTTTATTGCCTTTTTATCATAGAAGAGTCTCCCTTGAAAATGTTTCCCGTAAATATCTTTATGACTAATTTGCGAACTCATGTAATATCTTATGAAAGTTCTCTCTGCAATGACAGTATTTCCTTGCATAATTTTGATATCCACAAAAAAATGATCTAATAAGGGAATTTCAGAAAGAGAGTTTGGAAGTTTCTTTCTCTTATTGGTCAAGGGCTTTGCATTAAAAAATAGTCCCATTGTTGAAATGCCTTCATAAGATCCAGAACAAGATGGAGTTTGTGACATATTAATAATACCATTCGTGTCTGATACAAAAGTCGCTGTTGATTTCCATAAAACATCATGAGCTAAACGCATGGGAGCATTGATACAATAATAATCAGATAGAAACATTTCGACTCGATATGTTTCTCTTGGTTTTAAGCCATTGATGACAATATTAAAAGATTCATCTGCTAACTCAGACGCCGTGATAAGTTCAATTTGTATATTCATATCTTCCTCTTTTTGTTAATATAATTAACAATATAGTTTTAAAATTACCGTGATTTTTACCACGGTAATTCTCGCCATACCTGTTCAATATCATTTATCAGTTTCATAACCATTTGAAGGTCTTCCTCACTGTAGTTTCTTAAAACTGAAAAAATGGCTTTTTCAATATGTTCCTGCTGCTCTTTATGAATGTTAAAAACTTCAACCCCTTTTTTGGATAATATCAGATATTTATTTTTTTCATTATCCTGTGCAAATTCAAAAGAAACGAGGTCTTTCTTGGTTAAACGTCTAACACTCTGAGTAACGGCACTCCTTGATACTTCAAGCAACTCAGATAATTTTACTAGATTCACAGGCTGATTCCGACCTATTAGGTCAATCAAATGGACTTCATTAATAGTGATTGATTTATCAATACTATTCCTATGCTGGTCCTTTTTCAACCGTTCAAAGGCTAAAACAAAGCTGTTAAAACGATTATTAAACTTATGCAGTTCTTTCTTATTCATAGTTTCCTTCTTTTTGTTAATGATATTAACAAAATATCGTTTTCTTGTCAAGAAGAGTCAAAAATCCTCCAGAACTTAGCTCTGAAGGACTTTTAAATTTATTTCGTTACGATATTTACAAGTTTGTTCGGTACACTAATCACTTTCACGATTTCCTTGCCATTAATCTCTGCTTTGACTTTTTCGTCAGCCAGAGCGACTTCTTGCAATTCTTCGCGTGAAAGATCTTTCGCAACCATGAGTTTGGCACGGACTTTACCTTTGATTTGGACGACGATTTCGATTTCGTCTTCAACCAATTTGCTTTCGTCCCATGTTGGCCAAGCTACGTAAGAGATTGACTCACCTGTTGCTGCCACTGTTTGCCAGAGTTCTTCTGCCAAGTGAGGGGCAAATGGGGCAATCAATTGGATAAAGCCTTTGGCGTAGTCCACATAGAGTTTGTCTTCCTTGTTAGCCGCGTTGACAAAGACCATGAGTTGGGCAATGGCTGTGTTGAATTTCATGGACTCGATTTGCTCAGTGACAGCTTTAACGGTTTCGTTATAAACCTTGTCTAGAGCACCATTGTTTTCCGCAACGATTTCTTTACTTGTGATCAAACGGTACACACGGTCGAGGAACTTACGACTTCCTTCCAGACCTTCTTCAGACCAAGCGATCGAAGCATCGAGTGGTCCCATGAACATTTCATAGACACGAAGGGTATCGGCACCATATTGTTCCACCACATCGTCTGGGTTGACCACGTTCTTGAGGGATTTCGACATCTTAGCTGGTGCTTGTTCCAATTCTTCCCCTGTTTCCACATGGAAGAAGGAACCATCACGTTTTTCAACCTTGTCAGTCGCCACAAGAGCCCCACGGTGGTCACGGTAGCTAGTTCCCAAGATCATTCCTTGGTTAAAGAGTTTTTGGAATGGTTCTTTAGTTGGAACGACACCGAGGTCATAGAGGAATTTGTGCCAGAAACGAGCGTAAAGCAAGTGAAGAACGGCGTGTTCTGCACCACCCACGTAAATATCTACTGGCAACCATTGTTTGAGGAGGTCCTCATCGGCCAATTTCTCTGTGTTGTGTGGGTCAATATAGCGAAGGTAGTACCAGCTTGAACCCGCCCATTGTGGCATAGTGTTGGTCTCGCGACGACCTTTAACACCATCTTCACGAGTCACTTCCAACCAATCTGTCAAGTTGGCTAGTGGACTTTCCCCAGTACCTGAAGGGCGGATGTCCTTGGTGACTGGCAAGACAAGTGGCAATTCACTTTCTGGAACGGCTGTCGAAGTTCCATCTTCCCAATGAATGATTGGGATTGGTTCACCCCAGTAACGTTGACGGCTAAAGAGCCAGTCGCGGAGACGGTAAGTCACCTTCTCTTGACCACAGCCTTTTTCTTCCAACCAAGCCACGATTTTTGCAATCGCTTCTTCTTTATTAAGTCCGTTCAAGAAGTCAGAATTGACGTGAAGACCATCTTCTGTGTAAGCAGCTTCTGCTACGTTTCCACCTTCCAGTACTTCTACGATTGGAAGGCCAAACTGTTTAGCAAATTCCCAGTCACGTTGGTCGTGGGCAGGTACGGCCATGACTGCACCTGTTCCGTAGCTAGCAAGAACATAGTCCGCAATCCAGATTGGGATTTCTTTGCCATTGACAGGGTTGATGGCATAAGCACCCGTCCAAACCCCTGTTTTTTCCTTGGCAAGGTCTGTACGAGCCAAGTCTGATTTAAGACTGGCTTGGTGTTTGTAGTCTGCTACGACTTCAGCTTGTTCCGCACTTACGATGGCATCTACTAGTTCATGCTCAGGCGCCAAAACAGTGAAGGTCGCTCCGAAAAGGGTATCCGGACGTGTCGTAAAGACGGTGAATTCCTTGTCAGTCCCTTTCACTTTGAAGGTGACATTGGCACCAGTTGATTTCCCAATCCAGTTGCGTTGCATGTCCTTGATAGACTCTGGCCAGTCAAGGTCATCCAAGTCAGTGAGCAAACGCTCTGCATAGGCCGTGATTTTGAGCATCCATTGGCGCATTGGTTTGCGGACAACTGGATAGCCACCACGCTCAGAAGTTCCATCTGGAAGGACTTCTTCATTGGCGATAGCTGTTCCCAGTTCCTCAACCCAGTTTACTGGCACTTCCGCTTCATAGGCCAAACCTTTTTCGTAAAGCTTAGTGAAGATCCATTGCGTCCACTTGTAGTAGTTCGGATCTGTCGTATTGACTTCACGGTCCCAGTCGTAAGAGAATCCAAGCGCATTGATTTGACGTTTGAAGTTAGCAATGTTTTCTGCTGTGAATTCCGCTGGGTCATTCCCTGTATCCATAGCATATTGCTCTGCAGGCAAACCAAAAGCATCCCATCCCATTGGGTGAAGGACATTGTAGCCTTGCGAACGTTTGAAACGGCTAAGGATATCTGTTGCTGTGTAGCCTTCTGGGTGTCCTACGTGTAGACCCGCTCCAGATGGGTAAGGGAACATGTCCAATGCATAAAACTTAGGTTTTGAAGCATCTGTTCCTGTCTTAAAAGTATGATGGTCAGCCCAGTATTTTTGCCACTTAGGCTCGATTTCTTTATGATCGTAAAAACTCATAGCGTCTCTCCAATTTTCGTGATGCTCCTATTATACCATTTTTAGGCGATTTTTAAAGGTTCAGACAAAGAAAAAGAGACTGAACAAAAACTGTCCAGCCTTCGATGTTTGATAGAAATAACAGTATGACGCAGTGGTTGACTGGGCTCTACTACGCTGATTTCATCAGCTTTTACAGCCCTACTCAACTGTGCGGAGGTGGGACGACGAAATCGAATTCTAACGAATGACCGATTTCTGTCCCACTCTCCATCCTGTTTTCGCTAAGAAAAGTCTATTTCACATGCTTTTCAAGTTCTTCTTGCGCTTTTTTATTGGATTTTTCTTTTTCTTTCTTCCATTGTTCACGCGCTTTGTCATAGTCTTTCGCCGCTACGACCTTGTCTTGAACTTCTAAATACTTATAGTTGAAGGATTGACCCTTGTGGCCGGTCCAAGCAAAGGCTGCAGAGTATGGCACAGTCTTACGGACGCCTGGAGAAGCCCCATCTGAATGGATCGGAATCAAGAGGGCACTATCGGTCAACCAAGCTTGAGCGGCAGCATATTTTTCATAACGCTTGTTCACATCTGTGGTTTCTTTTTGAGCATCCTCAATTAATTGATCGTATTCATCAAAACCAGCTGCTTTTGCGGCCGCATTATCTGTACCAGCATCGAATCCAAAGTAGGCATTGGCATTTTCGCCAGATTTACCACTAGTGATGTCGATGTAAGAAGATGGGTCCGTATAGTCTGGTCCCCAACCCAAGTTATTGTTCAAATCCCAATCTTGTTGCGAAGCATTTTCAGCAAAGTAGGTAACCCGTTGCAGGTCATCATCTGAGATCATTTTCAGATCAATAACAATATTTTCTGCTCCTAAAGTTGACTCGATCGACTGTTTGAAGGATTGAGCTTGTTTAATTCCTTCTGTATAAGTTGAGGAAGTTGGAAGGTCCAAATGAATTGGGAATTCAACTCCTTGAGCCTGCAAGTCTGCCTTGGCTTTGGCAAACTCTTCTTTGGCCCTAGTTGGATTGTAGAGGGTATCTTTTCCATCTGCGACAGAGACCCCTTTCCATTCATCCCCATAAGCTTCTAAGTCTTTTTCTACTGCATCCCCAAATTGTTTGCCATCGATTTGGACAAAGTTTGGTGGCGTAAAGGTATTACGGATCACCTTATTGGCAGCCGCTTCTCCGTTTGCTTGAGCTACGTATGCCTTGCGGTTGAAGGCAAACATAATGGCTTGACGGAAGTCCTTATTCAAGATTGCTTTCTTGGTAGAAGTCTTTTGAGCATCCGTAGTCTTCGCTGTAATTTCATAAGACTGACGGTCGATGTTGAAGGAAAGGTTATAGGTTGAAGAACCTTGGTCGCTAAAGACGATATCATCTTTGTGCTTCTTCTCCACACTCTTATAGTTAGAGCCACTTGGGAAGACACGGGCAACCGTATAGTCGCCTTTGTCAAATCCACGAATCAAGGATTCTGAGTCTTGTCCATCATAATAGGTCAGCTTGACTTTACTGATCTTGACATTATCTGCATCCCAGTAAGTTGGGTTCTTTTCCAATGTCGCTGAAGATTTAGAAGTGATGGATTTGATCAAATAAGGACCGCAGTATAGAATGCTAGACGGAGTGGTTCCTTGACCATAGTCATCTCCCTTAGATTTCAAGAATTCTTCGTTGACCGGCATCAGGATCCCCATCGTGGTCTTAGAATTCCAGAAGCTTTCCGGCTGGCTCAAGGTATATTGAACCGTGTAATCGTCAATCGCTTTCACACCAACGGTTGAGAAATCAGATGTTTTCCCTGAAACATAATCATCCAAGCCTTTGACAGATTTTTGAACCAGATAGATCGCTTGCGATTTCTTGTCTGCTGCGTGTTTGAGACCTGTCACAAAGTCTTGGGCCTTGACTTCTCCATATTCTTCCCCTTCAGAAGTCATCCATTTGACACCTTTGCGGAGTTTATAAGTATAGGTCAAGCCGTCTTTGGAAACAGTCCAGTCTTTAGCAAGTGATGGGATCAAGTTCCCATACTTGTCCACTTCCAATAAGCCATCTACCGCATTTCCCGTAAACTCGGAAGTCGATTTTTTATTGGAAATCGAATAGTCGAGCGTATCCGGATCCTGGGTATAAACATAGCTAAACGTCTGTCCACCGGAGCTTCCAGATTTTCCACCTGAGCAAGCTACTAGGACACCAGCTGATAAAAGCAGAGCGCTGGTAGCTAAGAGTACCTTTCCTTTGTTCATATCATTCACCTCATTGTAAAAATGTTATATTCAATTTAAATTATAGCACTTTCCAGGGAAATGTAAACGCTTTTACTGCGAAATTATTCTCTTTTTTCTTTTTCTAGAATTTTTTCCGTTTTAATCCCTAACCTGTATGATATAATGGAATTTATGAATAACGGGAGACATTTACACAAACGACTAAAATACAGCCTCTTGTCCCTCCTTGTAGGAGTCTTGACATTAGGTCCTATCTCTACTGCTTTTGCGGACGATATCTATCAGCAAGAAGATGTCATGAAAATCGCAGCCGATGCTGGACTGGTATTGGATGATTTTTACAAGCCTAAGGCCGACATCGTCATCGATGCCAATACTGGAGCCATCCTATACGGAGACAATATCGATACGGTCCGTGACTCAGGCAGCATGGCCAAGCTCATGAGTGCCTATGTGGTCTTTCGGGCCCTCAAAGAAGGCAAGATCAAGTACGATACCGTGGTCACAGCAACAGAGGCTGACCAAGCCATTTCGGAAAACAATCTGTTAAGTAACTCACCGATTGTAGCTGGCGTAGACTACAAAGTATCTGAATTGATCAAGATGCTCTTTGTTCCCTCTTCCAGCGCGGCTGTGATCATGCTAGCTAATCTTGTCACAGACAACGATCCCGATAAGTTTTTGGATCTAATGAATCAGTACGCGCAAGAAATGGGGATGAGCCATACCAAATGGAATAACCCAAACGGGGCGATGATTTCCGTCTTACAGGGCCATTACAATCCGCAGCACCATGACCTGAACGCCAATAATGAGATTACAGCGCGGGACATGTCTATTTTGGCATATCACATCGTGAATGACCTGCCAGAGATGCTGGAATACACCAAACAGGCCCACACAACTATTATGCCAGGCACTCCGTATGAGCAAAGCTATGACAATTACAACACTTCCCTCGAAGGTGGAAAGTTCGAACTCAAGGGAACTGATGGACTCAAGACAGGATCCAGCCCAACTGCTGACTACAACTACACCGCAACAACCAAACGGGGGAAACAGCGGATTATCGAAGTCATCCTAGGCGTTGGAAACTACGATGTCGAGATCGCCGAAAGCTACCGCAATCAAATCGGAAATACCTTAGCCGAGAAAATGTTTGCAGATTACCAATACAAAAAAGTTCTCTCTGCAGGCCAACACACGATCGACGGAAAGACAGTACACTTGAAACAAGACTTCTATGCAACCGTTAAAAAAGGCACGAATCCAGCAATTAAACTGGAAAACAACCGCCTGGTCGTCCAAAACGGCTTGCAACAGGTATCTCCAAGTATTAAGGCGGGAATGGCCGTGAGCGATTCTACATCAACAAACTCTAGCAGTAAACAGAAGGGACTAGATGTTATGTGGCTCTTCTGCTTCTTGCCAGCCGGAATTTTATACCTAATCTTTAAACAAACCGATCCAAAAAGAAGAAAATAAACCAAGAACTCCCATTACCATAAGGTATGGGAGTTCTTGTATTGGAAAGGAATCACGTTCTCGATGAACGACTAATGTTTACTTAGTCCAAACCTTGAACATAGGCATCTACAGCTACAATCGCTTGAGCAATATCAGAAGCTTGTACCTTGAATGGCATTTGATGGATGGTTTCTCCTTCGATGGTAGCTTGTTGGCCAACCTTGAGAAGATCTTCGTAGCTTGCATTTTCAAGATGCATTTCTTTCAGAGTCGTTGGCATGCCAATTTGTTGATAGAAACGAATGTATTTGTTCAATTCTTCTTTTGGTCGGTTTTCCAAGAACAATTGAACCAAGGTTCCATAGGCTACTTTTTCACCGTGAGTCAAATGGTGAATGTCTCCGGTGAGGGCTGTAAAGCCATTATGGATGGCGTGAGCCGCTGCTAACCCTCCACTTTCAAATCCAATCCCACTAAGAAGGGTATTGGCTTCAATGATGTTTTCAAGAGCAGGAGTTACGACTTTGGCTTCACAAGCAGCCATGGCTTGAAGACCGTCTGCAAATAAGGTTTCTTCACAACGTTGTGCAATCGCAACACCCGCTAAGGTTTGTCGTTGACCCAACATGTTTTTTCCATTGGCTTGCATTACCGCACGCGCTTCGACCCAAGTCGCTAATCCATCTGCAATACCAGAAGCGAGCAAACGTTTTGGTGCTTGAGAAATAACCTTACTATCCACTAATACCAATTCAGGGTTTTTAGAATAGAAGATATAGCGAGCAAAGGCTCCCTCATCCGTGTAGATAACTGACAAGGCTGAAACCGGAGCATCTGTAGAGGCAATAGTCGGAGCAATGACAACTGGTGATTTTAAAAGATCAGCAATAGCTTTTGCACTGTCGATGGTCTTTCCTCCACCAAGTCCGATAACTAAATCACAGCCATTTTCTTTAGCTAGGCCGACCACACGATTAATTTCATTATCAGAAGCTTCACCATTGAAGAACACTGGCAAGACTGTAAAGCCATACCGAAGGAGATACTTTTCAAAACGTTTCCCTACGATATCATAGACTACTGAATCACAGAGTAAAACGGGATGACTCCCCAGTTCTAAAATAGGTTTTGCATTTTCAAATAAAGCATTTTCACCTTGAATGTAACGGGATGGGCTTGCAAAATTTCTCATACACTCCTCCTTTATCAAATTGTATTCTTATGATGAACGGCTGACCAATCTGCCTCGAAGTCATCCACTGCTTTTGCAATAGAAGGCATTCCAAAAGCTGCTTCAAAGACATCTGCCCCTGCCGTAATTGCTTGTGTTCCTTCTTTAAATGCTCGATTAACTTGAGCCACATTTTTAAAGGAAGCTGCTAGAATTTTGCTTGATGAATGATTACGCTCTATGGCACTCGCTAACTGAGAAATAACCTGAGCTGAATCAATGTTTAAGTTTTCCATACGATTGTAATAAGGTGCTAAATAGTCGGCTCCTGCTTCAATAGCTAACAGTCCTTGAAAAACAGTATAGATTGCTGTTGCAGTAATTTTGTAACCCTCTGCTTTTAACACTTTAATTGCAGCAAGTCCTTCAGGTGTTACCGGGACTTTAATATAGGTGTTTTCATCGCATTGTTCGCGAATTTTAGCCGCATCTTTCAAAATTCCTTCATAATCTTTTGCGACAACTTGAACATGGATGGAAGGAGAGCCCCCAATGATTTCTCGCACCTTATGGATACGATCAAAAAAATCAATGTCCCCTTCTTTTTTAGCAATTGTTGGGTTCGAAGTTACCCCAGCAAGGGGTAACACTCGTGCCCATTTTTTTATCTCATCTAAATTTAAAGTATCAAGCATAAATTCCATATACATACCTCTTTACTATAGAGTATGCTCTGTCCGTCCAATAATATCATCTTGTGTAGCTCTTGATAGTACATTGAAGAAAGCTGAGTAGCCTGCAACACGTACAATTAAGTCACGGTGTTTTTCCGGATGTTTTTGAGCATCTAACAACGTTTCTCTAGAAACCACATTGTATTGAATATGGTATCCATGTAGACGATTAAAGAACGTACGGAGTAAAGCAATAAGTTTTAATTTATCTTCTTCTTTGGCTAAAGTTTGTGGGTTTACTTTTTGGTTCAGTAAAACACCACCAACAATTTCATCTGTTGGCAATTTAGAAACAGATTTTAGAACAGATGTTGGGCCATGTTGGTCCATATTGTGGGATGGAGAGCATCCTTCTGCTAGTGGAGTTCCGGCATTACGACCGTCCGGAGTAGCTAATGTTCCACGACCTTGTCCTACATTGGCTGAAATAGAAGATGTACCTGAGTAACGGATACCACCGATTGGCCCACGTCCATAGCGAGTATTTGGATATTTAGCAATTTCATCCACATAAATATCGTATGCTTCTCGAACTAAGCTGTCCGCATAATCATCATCGTTTCCATATTTCGGTGCGTCATGGATAAGCATCTCTTGGATTTCTTTTCCACGTTCGCCCTCGTAATCGGTTTCTAGAGCATGCCATAGCTCTTGTGGCGTTAAGCGTCCTTCTTCGAATACCAGTTTCTTGATTGCTGCAAGTGAATCGGATAAGTTTGCAATACCCACTTGTAGACCAGAAATATAATCGTAGACAGCTCCACCTTCTTTTAGGTGTTTTCCACGGCCAATACAGTCATCTGTCAAAGCTGAACAGAGGATGTCTGGCACTTCTCTTTCAAGAGATAGGTCGATCGAGTTTTCTACGATCACACTCATGCGGGTTAAGTGGCGCAAAGTCTTGTCCCAAGCAGTCTGCAATTCATCGAAGCTCTTCATGTCTTTAAAATGACCGAAGCTTGGTGCAAAGCGCTTGCCAGAAGCAGGATCGATTCCATCATTCATCGTGATGAGCAAAACTTTAGGGAAGTTCATATAACTCATACCTGTACAGCGATATCCCCATTTACCTGGAACAGCTGTTTCTACACAACCAATTGCACTGTAATCATAAGCATCTTCTTCAAGAACACCTTTTGAAATAAAGGATGGAATTATGATCTCATCATTATTGAAAGCAGGCATACCGAATCCGAGCTTCATAACTTCAATACATTCGTTCATGAAGCGGGCATCCAAACCAGCATGGTAACGAACAGTTAAGTTTGGTTGAGGAAGGTGAGTTTGAGCAACAGACTTCAACACTAAATAAGACAATGGGTTGACAGCATCTTTCTTATCACGCGTTTGACCACCAATCGTAACGTTTTGATAAAGCGGACTACCTGCAGATGAGAAGGTATGTGCTTGACTACGTACTTTGTTAATTGTAATAGTCTTAATCCAAAGGTTGGTCAAGCGTTCAACAATACTCTCTTCAGTTTCCCGTCCACTTTCCAAATCAGCTTTAACGTATGGATACATATATTGGTCAAAACGGCCATATGAAAGTGAGTGTCCATTTGATTCAATCTGAAGTATACATTGGATAAACCAAACAGACTGAACAGCCTCTGCAAATGTACTTGCAGGCTCGTATGGAACTTTTGAGCAAATCTCTGCTATTTCAAGCAATTCCTTCTTACGTTCAGGAGTTGCTGTTTCAGCAAGTTGTTTAGCAAGTTCCACAAATCGTTGAGCATAGGTCTTAACAGCATCAACTACGATAAAGATAGAATCGTAAAAATGGTACTTATCAATGCTAGCTGGATCTGTTAGATCTAGGGCTGCTTTAGCTTGGCGAGCTCTTTCTTCAAAACCTTTCAAGCCATATTGCAATAATTTTTGATAATTAACTGCTAAGTGGGCATCTCCTGAATTCATCTTCCCTTCCATACCGAAGAATCCTGTTTCCATATAGACAGATACTTCTTCAGGTAGAAGAGCTCCAGCTCTTGCACGTAAGTTATTATTTTCCCAGAACGGTGCGATACTACGGAGCTGCTCTTTCGTTTCTTCCGTAATATAGAAGACGTCACCATCCCGCTTTTCAAAAAGATCCAATTCCTTCAGAACGAACTCTAAAGTATATTCTGGGAAGATCGGAGCATCTTTATTAGAGGACGCTTGGTTTCCAGCAATCATGGATTCATCCTCAATATAGATTGTCATATTTTCAAGAATCTCTTTCAACATATAGGCACGTTTAAGAACATTTGGTTGTTCCTTATAACGATCATATGCCTTAGTTGCAAGAACAGCACGTTCAGCATCGATGTAAGGCTTCTTGTTTAAGACATCTTCACGATACTTATTCATGCGTTCAGTGAGGCTTCCAAAATATTCTGTTTTAATGCTTGTACTTGCTACTTCTACTTGTTTCATTTTTTCAAAACCTTTCTTTTGAAATCATTTTGTTTTCTTTCGTAACTATAGTAGCATTAAATTTTACGAATTTCAATGAATTATGGATTATACATATAAATTCTAATCTAGTCGCACATCTGTGCATTCCTAATAAACGCACTATTTTTCAGCTTGTAATTCATTGTTATAGGCAAGATTATCTTGGAATTTGAAGAATGGGAAATATACGACAGTCGAGGTCGCAAGAACTAGCACTTGAACGAAAGCACCTTGCCAACCTCCAACCATAAATCCAGAAATAATGGCTGGTGTACTCCAAGGAAGAGTCACACCTGAGAATGGATGCATAAATCCAATAGCAATTGATGCATAAACAATTATTGCAGCCAAAATTGGAACCAAAATAAATGGAAGGAACATCACTGGGTTCATTACGATCGGAAATCCAAATACGACGGGTTCATTGACATTAAAGATTGCAGGAAATGCTGCAACTTTCCCCAAAGCTTTATACTGTTTTGACTTAGCAGCAAATAGCATGGCAACAACCAACCCAAAGGTTATACCTGATCCAGACAAAATAAGGAAGCTATCTAAGAATTGTTGAGTTACAATGTGGGCACCATTTTCAACGGATAGCTTCCCAGCTGCCAACATTGATTTATTGGCATCTAGGTTAGAAAGTAGCAAGGCTGTTACTACCCCATTGACAACTGATTGTCCGTGTACACCAAACCACCACAAGAATGAAATAAAGAAGGCAATTCCAATCGCTCCGTAAAGGGATCCTGTTAGACCTTGTAGAGGAACCTGAATGACATCATAAATCATTTCAATGAAGGTACCGCCACTTGTCACTACTTTTGATACGATATAGACAATCATTGATAGTAAGAAAATCACGAAAGCAGGAATCATCGCTTCAAATTGTTTGGCAATGGCTTGAGGTACTTGTTCTGGCATTTTAATAACAATATGTCTTTGGATAAACACAGTATAAATCGCACCAACTACCAGACCAATAATAATAGCACCGATAATCCCTTGACCACCAAACCATACTTTTGCAATGGCATCACCAATCGGTTCTCCCTTAGCTGGTACATAAGAAGATTTTAACAAGATAAAGAATGAAGATAGGGACAAAACTCCTGCTGGCAAGGGTTCTACTCCACTGTTTTTAGCATATGAATAACCAATGGAGAAGCAAGAAATTAATCCCATGATGGCGAATGTTCCTGAATAAACCTGCATAAATGGCTCTGTCCATGTATCGCCAAATACACTAGCAATAGCCTGGTTAAGACCTTCAAATGGTAATTGCCCAATAATCAGAAACAAACTACCAACTACCGTTAATGGAAGGATCGCTAACATCCCATCTTTAAGAGCAATAATTCCTTTCATGTTTACAAAACGCATGATTGGAGCGATAATTTTCTGAGAATTAAAATTAGACATGGGAAGCCTCCTTATTTTTCTCCTAGCAATTCTAGAGCTAGATTTAGTACTTTCTTACCATCCAACATCCCATAATCTGCCATAGGGATGACAGCAATAGGAATATTGTTTGCCTCACAAATCGCTTTTGATTTATCCAAAGTATAAGCTACTTGAGGGCCCAACAATGCAACATCGATTTCTGGGGCAAAATCTGCTAATTTCGCTTGAGAATAGGCATCGATTTCAGCATCAATCCCTAATTCTTTAGCCGCCACCTTCATATTATTTACCAACATTCCTGTTGAAAATCCTGCTGCACAAAACAATCCAATTTTCATCATCTTTTCCTCCTTATTGTTTCGCTGAAAGTTCTTTACGTAAGTCAATCATTTCTTTAATCAAGTTAATCTCTGTGATGGAAGTCATTAAGTGATCTTGTGAGTGCACAAACAGAGCTGTAATATCTGTCTTTGTCCCACCTGCTTCCTGGGCTAAAAATTGTGTTTGCAGGTTATGCGCTTCTAGCAATGCTGCATCTG
This sequence comes from Streptococcus sp. W151, assembly GCF_053010205.1. Taxonomy (NCBI): domain Bacteria; kingdom Bacillati; phylum Bacillota; class Bacilli; order Lactobacillales; family Streptococcaceae; genus Streptococcus; species Streptococcus sp. W151. The sequence goes on from NZ_JBRKNT010000002.1 coordinate 193,262, forward strand.
CTTTTGCAATTTCGTCTTCAGAAGATGTAAAATCGCCCTCCTTAGCATATGATAAAGCTTGGTAAATATGCTGTTTAGCATCACCCGCATTTAAAATCAATCCCATAATAATTTGGTCTGCAACAATTATTTCCATGTGCACTACACTCCTTTGTCAATCTACTGAAAGCGCTTTTTCTATTGTCAATATACCATTTATATTTTTGCCGGTCAATAAAAATCGCAACATTTGATTGTTGTTTTTAATTTTTGCACATTTGTGCTTTTTAACTCAAAAAAATAAGGACCGCATTCCTGCTGTCCTATTTTTTAGTAAATTGCTGATCACCATCTAATTCTAAGACTTTTAAGATCGTTGCTTCATCTGTGACTAAATGATTGATATAGTTGGCTTTCAAAACCGATAAAATTGCTTTTGTTTTCTGATCACCGTAGGCCAAAGAGATGGTGTTTGGTACCTTTCTCAATTCCTCCAATGTGATAGATATTGTTCTTTCCTGTAATTCAGGATAAACGGGGATACCTTCTTGATCAAAAAAACGACAGCATACTTCTCCTACAGCATGTTCTGACTCCAATTTCTTAAAATCATTCGATGTCAGCATATCAAACCATTGAGGATTCTTGCTATCTGCATAGCCACCAATCCCCACAGCCGCAACATCCAAGCAACGCCAACTAGCTTTCAAGTCCTCAAAATACTTAGAAGATAAGATGCCTTCCGTCACCTCAGAATTTTCTTGAATGACACTCGCATTTATAAAATGACATTCCCCATGAAATTTACTCGCCATACTGTAGATTAGCGTATTGACATGGTAGCGAGCATGGATATGACTAGGACCTCCAGCTAAGGGATAAAATTGAACACCATCCAAACGCTTCGTTCCAACTTGTTCCACCATTAATCTGAGAGACTTTCCCCATGAAAATCCAACTGTCATTCCATCTTCAATCAAATTTCGAAGCATGACCGCACTTGCTTGCGCCAGTCGCTTTTCAAGGCTTTCTCGAGGCTCATCAACTAGATTCGATATAATCTCAATAGCTTTTAAGCCATATTTTTGTTTGATATAATTTTCTAAATGGAAGAGGCGAGTATCAAAATTTTCAATTTCAATTTTTACAACTCCCTCTTTTTTAGCCTCCGCTAACATTCTGCTGACAGTTGTACGGTAGATTCCAGTTTCTGTTGCGATTTGCGATTGACTTTTGTCTTCAACATAGTATAGATAGGCTAATTTAGCAAGTAACTTTTTCCGTTCATCTTTCAATTGGCTTCTCCTTCTTATACTAGCGTTAAAATCGTTTGTGAATCCTCAAGTTTTTCTTTAGCATCTTGAGATATATTCTTATCTGTTATGACTCTCGAAACTTGTGAAAGTGCAAATCGTCTGACAGTTCCACATTTCCCAAATTTACTTGAATCTGTTAAGACAATCACTTCTTTAGAAACATCGGACATAGCTTGAACAACTTCACTTCTCATCATATCTTTCCCAGTAAAGCCAAGTTCGTCATCATATCCGTCTACCCCTACAAAAGCAAAGGGAACTCTAAACGAGCGGATTAATTCTTTCAAAAGCGGACCTACAGTCACTCTCGATTCTTTTTGAAATTCACCACCAAGTAGGATGATTTTACAGGAATCATATTCCTGAATATAATCTGCAATAAAATAAGAATTTGTCACAATCTTGACATTCTTTTTTGTTTGGCAAATTTCTTCCGCTAGCAGGGCACACGTAGAGCCTGATTCAATCAGAACGGTGTCGTTATCCTTAATTAATTTAGCGGCCTCCCGGGCTATTCTTTTCTTGGTATCATATTGAAAGGACAATCGAACATTGATATCATCTCCACTATTTAAAACTGCATAGCCATGCTCCCTATGCAATAATCCTTTTGATTCCAGCTTATCCAAATCCTTTCGAATAGTCACCTTAGAAACTTGTAATTTCTCCGACAAGCTATTAACATCAATCTTTTCAAACTCCGATACTAATTTCAATATTTCATCTAAACGTTGCATTGTTTTTTACCTCTACTCTATTTTAGCAAAATTTCGAGTGAATTCAAAACAAAATAAACTTTCGTTCGTAATTGAATTAGTTTCTTAAATAATGTATAATAGACTTACTAGATTGATAGGAGAGCAAAATATGGAACAAAATCGTGGCATTATCTTTAACATCCAACACTTTAGTATCCATGATGGCCCTGGCATCCGAACTACAGTATTTCTAAAAGGATGCCCCCTGCGTTGTCCATGGTGCTCCAATCCTGAATCCCAGCGTGCAAATCCTGAAAAAATGTTAGATGCTGTTACTAAAAAGGAAACTATCACGGGAGAAGAAAAAACAGTCACAGAAATCATAGATGATGTCTTAAAAGACGTTGACTTCTATGAAGAATCTGGTGGTGGCCTTACCCTGTCTGGTGGAGAAATCTTTGCTCAATTTGAATTTGCCAAAGCTATCTTAAAAGCTGCGAAAGAAGTTGGACTTCATACTGCAATCGAAACGACAGCTTTTGTTGAACATGAGAAATTTGTCGATCTCATTCAGTATGTCGATTTTATTTATACAGACCTTAAACATTACAATACACTTAAACATAAGAAAGTCGTTGGTGTTAACAATCATCTGATTATTAAAAATATCCATTACGCCTTTGCTCAAAACAAAACAATCGTTTTACGTATTCCAGTCATTCCTAATTTCAATGACTCTCTAAATGATGCTGAAGAATTTGCTTCTCTTTTTAATTCGCTTAACATCGATGAAGTACAACTTCTCCCATTTCACCAGTTTGGAGAAAACAAATACAAGCTTTTAGGACGTCGCTATGAAATGGAAGGAATAAAGGCCCTGCATCCAGAAGATTTATATGACTACCAGCAAGTTTTTTTAGATCATGACATTCACTGTTATTTCTAATCCACTCAAAAATCCCCAAAGTTAGTTTCAGTCAGTTGAAACTTGGCTTTGGGGATTTTTAGTTTTTTTCACGAGCGAGCAAGAAAATCAATAAATTGCTTAACTGAAGTCGAGACTACCAAATAATTACACGATCCTCTGGTGCGCGCCACATGCCATCTCCTTCTTTGACATCAAAGGTTTCAAAGAATTCGTCAAAGTTTGGCAATTGAACATTGGTACGGAGTTTTCCTGGTGCGTGGACATCAACACTTGCGAGGAGTTGCATGTACTCTGTCCGAGCTTTCATGCGCCAGATGCGAGCAAAGTTGGTGAAGAATTCTTCTGCTGAGAAGTCTGCTTCTTTCTTAGCGGCTTCAAGGGCTGCAGCGATTCCTCCGAGATCTGCCACGTTTTCAGAAACGGTCAATTTCCCGTTGATCTTGGCACCGTAAGAATCTTGACCTTCAAACTGATCGATAACCTTTTGCGTCCGAGCGGTAAAGGCTTCGTAATCTTCTGGCTTCCACCAGTCTTTCAAACTACCATGCTCGTCAAAGGAAGCACCATTGGTGTCAAAGGCGTGGGAGATTTCATGGGCAATGACTGCACCGATTCCGCCGTAGTTAGCTGATGACGATTGGTGAAGATCATAGAAAGGTGCCTGCAAAATCGCTGCTGGGAAGACGATTTGGTTTTGTTGCGGATCATAGTAGGCATTAACCATATTAGCTGGCATATGCCATTCGCTCCTATCGACTGGTTGGTTCCACTTGCTCCAAGTATGGGCAATGGAAATTTCGTAAAGGGATTGAGCATTTTCCACCAAGTTTTTGCTCTCGTCGATGATCTTTTTGGCGTATGTTTCTGGTAATTTTTCAGGGTAGCCGATATGCGGTGTGATGACATTGAGTTTGACAATGGCTTTTTCGCGGGTTTCAGGAGCGAGCCAGTCTGCTTTTTCCAGACGATCCTTGTAGACCTCAATCATAGTCGCTACTTTATGCTCTACATCTGCTTTCGCTTCTGGTGAGAATTTTTCACCTGCATACCAGAGTCCAAGCGCTTGACTATAAGGGCCTTCTGCCAAGGCCAGAGCTGCTTTTTCTTTTGGACGAGGTTCTGGAATCCCTGTAATGGTCCGTCCATACTCACCAGACAAGACACGAATTTCTTCAGTCAAGAAGGACGTCCAAGAAAGAGCTGCACCGAGTTTCAATTTAGCATGAAGGGTTTCCCAGTTGGCTGCTGAGTAGTATGTTGGCGCAAATTCCTTCCAGAAACGCTCTTCCGGAACGATGATTTTATCTGGTGTTTGTCCGATTACTTCTGTAAAGAAGGTCTCGAGTGGCAATTCTGGAACCAAGGCTTTGAATTCTTCCCACTCATATGGATGATAGAGTTTGTTGTACTCAGATCTTTCTTCGTTTGACAAGACATACTTAGCCAATTCTGCATCGGCCGCAATCACTTTATCCAGGATATCTTTGATTTCTGCCTCTGAGAAATCAAATTTTGGCAAGAGCTTTTCCATCATCTGGCGCCAGATAGCCAGTAATTCTGGGCCTTTTTCGTTGCCTTCTTCATAATAGGTCGTATCCGGCAAGATAAGAGAAAGAGATTCTCCCCACAAGACATTCATTTGGGCATTCATAAAGTCCGGTGACACGCTAAATGGCATGAGATTTGGTTTGCCAGCTAGTTCATAGGCGCCCAACTTGCTGGTATAGTCTTCGAAAGAAGATAGAGCCTTGATTTCATTGATCAAGGGCATAGCTGGAGCCACACCAGCTGCTTCCCGCGCATCAAAATCTGCCACCATCTTGTGGTATTTGACAAAGTTTTGCAGAATGCTGTCTTCAGGCAATTCTTCTCCTTGTTGCCATTTCCCAGTGATATCCAACATCAAGTTTTCGATGTCTTGGATCAAGTCCATAAAACCACCAGTTGACGGTTTATCATCAGGGATGACGGCTGTCTCAGCCCATTCCCCATTGACGTAATCATAAAAATCATCTTGTAAACGTACCATGATCTTCTCGCTTTCATTCTTTTCTATTAACCTTATCAAAAATAGGTCTATTTTTCAACGATTACAAGTGAGTTAACCTAAATTATTTTAAAAATTAACTTGACTTAATTTTTTCATTCATGTATATTAATGATAAAGGAGCAAAATCATGATTCAAATTGAACATCTCAGTGTTGCTTACCAGCAAACACTAGCCTTGGAGGATCTTTCCCTCACCATCCAGGGTCCAACCATCCTAGGAATTTTGGGACCCAACGGTGCGGGGAAATCAACCCTGATCAAGGCCATGCTAGGACTTCTCCCTCATTCGGGAAGGGTCCAGCTCGATCAACAAGATCTCGGCCAAGTTCTTCAACGAGTGGCCTACGTCGAACAAAAGACAGCTATTGATTTCCACTTCCCCATCACGGTACGGGAGTGTGTCTCACTAGGCCTCTACCCCCATCTTTCTATCTTCAAGAGAAAAAGCAAAGAGGATCTCCAAAAGGTGGAAGATGCCTTGCAGCTTGTCAATCTCCTTGATCTAGCCGATCGCCAGATTGGCCAGCTTTCAGGAGGGCAATTCCAACGGGTCCTAATCGCCCGCTGCTTAGTCCAAGAAGCAGAAGTCATCTTTTTGGATGAGCCCTTCGCTGGGATTGACTCTGTTAGCGAAGAGATCATCATGCAGACACTTCAAACCTTGAAAAAGGAAGGCAAGACCATCCTGATCGTCCATCACGATCTCAGCAAGGTTCCTGCTTACTTTGACAAGGTCCTCCTCCTTCATCGCAAGCTGATTGCTTTTGGGAAAACAGAGGAAACCTTTACCAAAGAGAATCTGCATGCAGCCTATGGGCATGAACTCTTTATAGGAGGTGGCGTCGGATGATTACAGAATTTATCGATGGATTACAGCAATTCCACTTCTTACAGAATGCCCTGATCACGGCCATCGCCATCGGGATTGTCGCTGGAGCCGTTGGATGCTTCATCATTTTGCGAGGCATGTCTCTCATGGGAGACGCTATCTCTCACGCAGTTCTTCCTGGTGTGGCTCTCTCCTTTATCCTAGGCATCAATTTCTTTATCGGCGCCATTGTCTTTGGCCTCCTGGCGTCCGTCCTTATCACCTATATCAAGAGCAACTCCATCATCAAGAGTGACACTGCCATCGGGATTACCTTTTCTTCTTTCCTCGCCTTAGGAGTCATCCTGATTGGAGTCGCTAAAAGTTCCACCGACCTTTTCCACATCCTCTTTGGGAATATCTTGGCCGTTCAAGACCAGGATATGTGGATGACCATTGGTGTCGGTGCTGCGGTCTTGCTGGTGATTGTCCTACTCTTTCGTCCCTTACTGCTCACTTCTTTTGATCCCATTTTGGCTCAATCCATGGGCGTCCGGGTCAAGGTCTATCACTACCTCCTTATGGTGCTCTTGACCTTGGTTTCTGTCACTGCTATGCAGAGTGTCGGAACCATTCTCATCGTCGCCATGCTCATTACACCCGCTGCGACGGCCTATCTCTATGCCAATAGTCTCTGGTCTATGATGCTCCTTTCATCCGGATTAGGTGCTCTTGCATCCATCCTGGGACTCTTTATTGGCTATAGCTTAAACATCGCCGTCGGGTCTTGTATTGTCCTCACTTCTGCTGTATTCTTTCTCATCAGCTTCTTTATCGCTCCTAAACAGAGAAAGAATAAGCACGCTCTTTCATCTCATTAAAAGGGGAAACACATGAAAAAAACCGCTTCTATCCTTGCCCTCTTTGTGGCGCTCTTATTTGGTCTGTTGGCCTGTAGCAAAGGCTCTTCTTCTGGAGCTTCTGGTAAATTGAAAGTGGTCACCACCAATTCAATCCTTGCAGATATAACTAAAAATATTGCTGAGGATAAGATCGATCTGCACAGTATCGTTCCTGTCGGCAAAGATCCTCACGAATACGAACCGCTTCCAGAAGATGTCAAAAAGACTTCGCAAGCAGACCTCATCTTCTACAACGGGATCAACCTCGAAACCGGTGGCAATGCTTGGTTTACTAAATTGGTCAAAAATGCCAATAAAGTTGAAAACAAAGACTATTTCGCAGCTAGCGACGGAGTCGACGTCATCTACTTGGAAGGCCAAAACCAAGCTGGAAAAGAAGACCCTCACGCTTGGCTCAATCTCGAAAACGGGATCCTCTACGCTAAAAACATTGCCAAACAATTGATCGCAAAAGATCCCAAAAATAAGGACTTCTACGAAAAAAATCTAGCTGCCTATACTGAAAAACTCAGCAAGCTCGACCAAGAAGCCAAACAAAAATTCAACAATATCCCAGAAGAGAAGAAGATGATTGTAACCAGCGAAGGCTGCTTCAAGTACTTCTCCAAAGCCTACGGCGTCCCATCTGCCTATATCTGGGAAATCAATACGGAAGAAGAAGGCACACCTGACCAAATCAAAACGCTGGTAGAAAAGCTCCGGCAAACCAAGGTACCGGCCCTCTTTGTCGAATCCAGTGTCGATGAACGTCCTATGAAAACTGTGGCTAAAGATACCAATATCCCGATCTATGCAAAGATCTTCACTGATTCTATTGCCAAAGAAGGAGAAACAGGCGATAGCTACTACAGCATGATGAAGTGGAACTTAGACAAGATCGCAGAAGGATTGAACAAATAAGTCTCTAAATTGATTAGATTCATAAACAAATCAGTGGCTCTTCCTCCTTCATTGATGTACAATGAAAAGAAAAAAGGAGTCTTTGCTATGACAACATTTTTAGGAAACCCTGTTACCTTTACCGGATCTCAACTTCAAGTTGGCGATACTGCTCACGATTTTTCACTGACCACCCCTAACTTGGAGAAAAAATCTTTGGCTGATTTTACTGGGAAGAAAAAAGTTCTTAGTGTGATCCCATCTATCGACACAGGTATCTGTTCTACTCAAACACGTCACTTCAACCAGGCCCTCTCTGACATGGAAGACACTGTGGTCTTGACCGTCTCTGTCGACCTTCCTTTCGCTCAAGGCAAATGGTGTGCTGCTGAGGGGATCGAAAATGCCATCATGCTCTCAGACTACTACGACCATTCCTTCGGGAAAGCTTACGGCCTCTTGATCAATGAATGGCACTTGCTCGCACGCGCTGTCTTGGTCTTAGATGCGGATAACAAGGTTACTTACGTTGAATACCTAGACAATATCAACAGCGAACCAAATTACGACGCTGCAATCGAAGCCGTCAAAGCGCTTGGATAAATGAAAAAAGAGGTCTGCGACCTCTTTTTCATTGCTATAAAATCCGATGGAGTCCATTCTGTAGGAGGAACCGCCAGCGTAAGCGAGGGATGCCTCTGAGGAAACTCCGCACGCGCTGTGCCACTTGTTGCTTATAGCTCTTGCCTCCTTGTGCAAAGGTTCCCTTCCGACTCCAGTAACCTTCGACACTGCGATCATTTTTAGGAGCTAGATAGCGAACACCTTGACGATAAAGGACCTCCTTACGAAAGGCTGGATCCCAAGCTTTGACGGGGTCAATATCCAAGTCCTTATGAGTCCGGCCCCTAGCCAGCCCGTAGTTAAAACTAGCCCCATTGACAATGCCATTTTCAGAAACTTCTACTGGATCGACTTCATTGAGAAAACGCCCGGCTTGATCGAGAATATACTCCGTATGGAAATTTAACAAGACCTTGAAATTGACTTGTTGGGAGGCCCCTGATGGATAATGAAGGTGACCATCTGACCCTAGGGAGACCTTATTGTGAAGGCGAGCAGCCGCATAAGCATCCACCCTGACCGCTCTAGCCTCCTGTAGGTAAGCTTGTAAGGCTTCCTCGTCAGTCTGTCCAGCTCTGGCCTCATGCGTCCGAATCCACTGGGCTTGGTAACTTGAAAGTAGGTAGCGCAACTGGTGAACCTGGCGTTTCAAGAGCTGATCTCCCGACTGATCTGCTAAGGGATCCTTTTCAAAGGCGATTTGCACGACGTGTGAAAAAGCCTTCCAAAAGTCGGAACCTGGCGGACAATCTGGAGCCATCCTACTCAGAAGAAAGGCTGTTTCTTCGCAAGTTCCAGACAGGTCACTTGGCATAAGAAGAATTTTCATGACTCCCCTCAGCAAGTCTTGGGCAGCCGTTTCCGTTAGATCTTTGATCTCTTGAAACCACATATTTTGAAACAGAGGACTGGCAAAGAAAAAGACAGACTGGTATTGTTCTTGGTAGTCTTGTGGATCTTTCAATCCCTGCAAGTGCTTCTCTAGATAGGCTAAACTACTCTCTCTCCAGCCTAATCTCACTAATTCTCGTCTGTTCATAGTGCCGTCCTTTCTATGCTTCTATACTACCATCTTTTGGAGCTTGAGACAATTCTCATTACTCCACTAGCGTTTTTGAGGATATTTTTGATATACTAGAAGTGAGCGAAGAAAAGAGGAAAGCATGACACCAAACAAAGAAGATTACCTCAAGTGCATTTATGAAATTGGCACAGAAGTAGAAAAAATTAGCAACAAGGAAATCGCCAGTCGCATGCAGGTCTCTCCACCCGCTGTGACCGAGATGATTAAGCGCATGATCTCAGAGGGTCTCTTGGTGAAGGACAAGTCTCGTGGGTATTTGCTAACGGATCTAGGATCGCAGTTGGTCTCTGATCTCTACCGCAAGCACCGCTTGATCGAAGTATTTCTTCTGGAAAATCTTGACTATACAACTGAAGAAGTCCATGAAGAGGCAGAAGTTCTCGAGCATACCGTTTCTGAACATTTCATTGACCAGCTGGATCACATGCTTGGAACTCCTAAGACCTGCCCTCACGGTGGGACAATTCCAAAGAAAGGCGAAAGGCTTGTCGAAGCCTACCAAGACCGTCTCAGCAAAGCGACCCAACCTGGTCTGTATATTCTGCAAAGGGTCCATGACACCTATGAATTGTTAAAATTCTTAGACCAGATCCATCTCCAGATTGGGGATACTATCGCGTTTCAACGATATGATGACTACACAGGCCTCTATCACTTAGTCATCCATGGACAAGAAATTTCTATTAACCAAGTGATCGCCCAACAACTCTATATCGAAAAACATGCAGTCTAATCCGACTGCATGTTTTCTTACTTATGGATTTTTTGTATCTAACAAAATCGTCACTGGACCATCATTGATCAATTCAATCGCCATATCGGCCCCAAAGATTCCTCGTTTGACAGGGACTTCTTTTTCTAATTGATCATTAAAGGCATCATATAACTGACTGGCCATATCTGGCTTGGCAGCACCTGTAAAAGCAGGACGGTTGCCTTTTTTGGTATCCGCAAAGAGGGTAAATTGAGAGATCGATAAGATTTCCCCTTGGATATCTTTGACCGAAAGATTCATCTTATCTTCCTCATCTGAGAAAATACGCATCTGCGATACCTTGCGAACCGCATAATCTAAATCTTTCTGATCGTCATCTGGACCGACACCTACTAGGAGCAGCAAACCTTGCTGGATCGCATTGTAGACTTGACCATCAATGGAAACTGAGGCACTCTTAACCCGTTGAATCACTAATTTCATTTTACTATCCTATTTTATAAATCTATTTGGCATTCACTACTAACTTTCAAAGAATATCATCTTCAGACAAGGCAGTGCGATGCAGGCAGACTAGCTGAAAAGCAACGGCTGTTCAGTTGCTTTTAGAGCAAGGCAGCGAGGCGCAGACAGTACTTCAGTACGGCAAGGCGAGCTAACGAAGCTATAAAAGATAACTAAGTAGCCGTTTAGCCGTTAGTACGCTTAACAGAGTACACCTCCGGCACACTCTTAATCTTATCCACAACCGTTGTCAACATCGATAGGTTCGGAATTCCAAAGGAAATGTGGATATTGGCAAATTTCATGTCTTTGGTTGGTTGGGCATTGACAGTTGAGATCATCTTAGCTGTATTGGAGAGGACTTGGAGTACATCGTTCAGAAGTCCGGCACGGTTGAGGCCGTAAATATCGATATGGGCGATGTAGTCTTTAGTCGTGTTGTTATCTTCCCATTCTACATCAATCAAGCGTTGCTCGTAGTTGTCTTGAGCGCGAAGATTCATACAGTCTCGGCGGTGAATGGCGACACCGCGCCCTTTGGTGATGTAGCCGACAATTTCATCGCCTGGAACTGGGTTACAGCACTTTGCAATCCGAATCAAGAGCCCAGAAGCACCTTGGATGACCACGCCACCTTCGTGACGGACCTTCAAGGTGTCTTTTTTATTTTCAACCTTGACCTCGCCACCTTTGACCAGCTCTTCTGCTTCTGCGCGTGCCTTAGCCCGCTCTTCTTCTCGGCGTTCATCCTCCGTCAAGCGGTTAAAGATAGTAATAGCCCCAATCTCTCCAAAACCAATCGCAGCAAACAAGGCCTCTTCTGTCTTATAGCTTGATTTTTGTAGCACTTTGTCCATGTGCTTTTTATCCATGAACTTATTGGCTACCAAGTCATGCTCGTGAAATTGGGCCATCAAGAGGTCACGGCCACGGTTAATCGACAATTCCTTGTCTTGATTTTTAAAGAACTGACGAATCTTGTTGCGCGCCTTGCTAGTTTTAACAAGGGTCAACCAGTCACGACTCGGACCAAAGGAATTGGCATTGGTGATAATCTCCACCTGATCTCCCGTCCGAAGTTTGGTATTGAGGGGCACCATCCGGCCGTTGACCTTGGCACCAATCGCTTTTTCCCCAACCTTGGTATGGATTTCATAGGCAAAATCGATCGGTCCGGAATCTTTCGGAAGCGAGCGCACAGTTCCATCTGGAGTGAAGACGTAAATCTCTTCTGCCAGGATGTCTTCTTTTACATTTTCTACGAATTCCTTGGCATCGCCTGACTGGTCTTGGAGTTCCATCATCTCCTTGATCCAGTTCATCCCAATAGCAGATTCCTTACTGTTGACTTGACCTTTGATCCCTTTTTTGTAAGCCCAGTGAGCGGCAACCCCGTATTCGGCAACCTCGTGCATCTCCTTGGTACGGATCTGGAACTCAATCGGTCCTTTAGGGCCATATACAGTCGTATGGATGGACTGGTAGCCATTGGCCTTCCGGTTGGCAATATAGTCCTTAAAACGCCCCGGCATCGGTTTCCAAAGTTCATGGATATAACCCAGCATGGCATAGACATCACTTGGAGTATCCAGGATACAGCGGATGGCAATCAAGTCGTAAATTTCATCGAAGCGTTTCTTTTTATCCTGCATCTTGCGGTAGATCGAGTAGATATGCTTTGGTCGGCCATAAATTTTTCCATGCAAATGGCGTTCCCCTGCATAGGTCTCAATCTTGTGAACGACTTCTTCCACCAACTCTTCTCGCTCGCGACGTTTTTCCTTCATCATATGAGAAATCTTGTAGAATTCTGTCTCATTCAAATAACGGAAAGACAAATCCTCCAGTTCCCACTTGACACTGGAAATCCCGAGACGATGGGCGAGTGGCGCATAGATCTCCATGGTTTCACGAGAAATGCGTTCTTGCTTATCCTTGCGCAAATGCTTGAGGGTGCGCATATTATGCAAGCGGTCGGCTAGTTTAACCAAAATTACACGGATATCTTGAGACATGGCCATAAGCATCTTGCGATGGTTTTCCGCCAACTGCTCTTCGTGGGACTTGTACTTGACCTTCCCAAGCTTGGTCACCCCATCGACGATCACGCGCACATCATGACCAAATTCACGCTCAAGATCATCCAAGGTCGCGTCCGTATCTTCCACGACATCATGCAAAAAACCACAGGCAACCGTCACAGCATCCAATTTCAGTTTGGCAAGAATCCCTGCCACTTGAATCGGGTGAATAATATAAGGCTCACCAGACTGACGGAATTGACCACTATGGCAATCAACTGCATAGACCAAAGCCTTTTGCACAAAAGCAACATCCTCAGGTGATAAATATTTTTTTGTAAGGGCAACGACTTGGTCCCCAGTTAAATTCTCTTCTTTTGGCATTCGTTTTCTCCAGTTTCTTGGATACTATTTTAACACTTTTAGAAGCAGATGGGAACCAATGAAGCTACTTTAATATACGGATATACGGATCTTATTAAGAGATCATTCTGAATCTCCCTTCACTTTAATAATTCGTAAAAATTTTTGAAAATAGAAGATTTTTGTAAAAAAACTAACGAAGCGGTTCCTTCGCTTCGTTAGTTCATTAATTCTGTAACAACACTCACAGCGCTGAGAGCATAGAGTGGTGCTGTTTCTGCACGGAGAATGCGAGGACCAAATCCTGCAAGGACTGCTCCTTTAGCTGCAAAACTTTCAATTTCTGCAGGGGATAGACCACCCTCTGGTCCAAAGATAAAGAGCAGTTTAGCTCCTTTTTCAAGACCGGCAACTGCTTGCATCAGAGCAGCAGCTTCACCTTCTTTGGCCGACTCTTCGTAAGCCACCACGATGCGGTCAAACTGATCGAATTGAGCTAGAAAGTCTGCTTTTTTCTCAAAAAGGGTAATGCTTGGGACAAGATTTCGCTTGCTTTGCTCTGCTGCTCCAAGGGCGATTTTTTCTAGTTTTTCAACCTTTTTGCCCAATTTCTTGCCATCCCACTTAGCGACCGACCAGTCTGCGGGAAAGGCCCAGATTTGACTAGCACCCAGTTCCGTCACCTTTTGAGTGATAAACTCCAGCTTGTCCCCCTTTGGAAAGCCTGATGCGATGGTCACTTGGACTGGCAGTTCCACATTGTCTGCTAATTCCTCGATTAGTTCCAACTGACGGGCTTCTACATTGACCACACGCGCCAAGCGCTTGATGCCATCATCAAAGACTAGAGTAACTTCATCATCCTCCTTCAGGCGCATGACCTGAAACATGTGCTTGCTGGTTTCCTTGTCCTCAATGGTGACAGGAGAGATTGCACTACCTTTTACAAAATACTGCTGCATGCTAGCCTCCAATCACACCAGAGATATCCTTAGTTTTTTTGAAGACACAGGCATTCCACTCCCCTTGAATCATATGGGTTTCAAGGAAAAATCCAGCTGACTCAGCTGACTCACTGACCATGTCCCACTTATCCTTAATAATGCCACTCATGATCAGATAGCCTTCGTCCTTGACCAAACGATAAGCATCATCCGTCAGATGAATGAGGATATCCGCCAAGATGTTGGCCACGATGACATCTGCCTCAATCTCCACTCCCTTGAGCAAATCACCTGGTGCCACATGGATGTTTTCCATGCCCGGATTGAGCTCAATATTCTCCTGAGCGACTCGAACCGCTACATCATCCAGATCATAGGCAAAGATTTCCTTAGCACCCAGAAGTGAGCTAGCAATAGAAAGAACCCCTGAACCAGTCCCTACATCTAGCACTGTTTCGCCACCACGAAGAACCTGCTCCAAGGCAAAGAGGCTCATCTTGGTTGTTGGGTGGGTCCCAGTTCCAAAGGCCATACCAGGGTCCAACTTGATAATCTTTTCTCCCGCAGTCGCCTCATAGTCCGTCCATGACGGCACAATGGTCAAGTCATGAGTGATACGAGCTGGTTCATAGTATTTCTTCCAATTGTCGGCCCAGTCTTCCTCAGCCAAGGCAGTCGTCCCCATCTTGACCTCACCCAGATCCATAAAGTCTGTCAATTCTGCTAAGCGAGCCTGCAAGTCCGCTTCAACCGCAGCTACATCGACCGTCTCCGGGTAGTAGGCGGTCACCACGATTTCTTCTTGCTGCTCGATTTCAGGGAAAATCTCACCAAAGCGGTCGACGTTGCCCACATAGTCCATGCTGTCTTCAATCGCAACACCCTGGGCACCTAACTCGATCAAGAGATTGGAAACCAACTCCTCTCCCTCACGCTTGACTGTAACCTTTAACTCTTGCCATGTTTCCATCATTAAGATACCAAGCCCGTAAAACACAAAGCCAAAACAGGAAATTCTCTGAAGACGTTTGTGTCTAAGAGATGTTTATCTTTTTGGCACAGTGTTTAGGGCGGGTTCAGTTTAAAAATTTAACTGAACCGTCCTTTCTATTTCTCTATCCATTTTTTCATGTAGACCATATCCATGCCTTCTTTTTCAGGCTCGATATGGGTTTGATGGTAGCCATTCTTCTCGTAGAACGCAACCATGTCTGCATCCTGTAACACCGTACACAAATCCCATTGTGTGATGGTTGGAAATTCTTTTTCCAGCAAGCTTAAACCTTTAGATCCATACCCTTTTCCTTGATAGGGAGGTAAAATCGCCGCTGTTCCCAACCAAGCTTTCGTTAACTCTTCATTGGTCTGAATTCGTAAAAAGCCTATCTTCTCTTCATCTTCTTTTACAAAGTAGTAATAGCTATTAGGTCGTTCTGCCAGTTTCCATTTGATTCGTTCACGGTCCTCCAGATAAGGATCATACTCATCTTGGTATTTGTCATAGACTGCCTTAAAACTGGCTCTTTGAATGGCAATAATGGTTTCTAAATCCTCTGCTCCTGCTTTCTCAAGTGTTATCATAAACTTTCCTCCACATAATCTCTCACTCGTTCTTGTAATTGCGGAACAACCCGATCTGACGTCAAAAACTCTTCAAGGCTCACTAATTTATAGCCTTGCCCCTCGTCTCCAAAGACGATACTGTCAAACTGTTCCTGTGTCAACTGTCCAACTAAAAAGACGGATTTCTTGTTCTCATCTAGCATACTGGGATAGATCCAAGACCAGATGACGTCATCTTTCGACAGTTGGATGCTCAATTCTTCATAGACTTCACGTGCTACACACTCAAAAGGGGTCTCATTTCCTTCTCGTCCACCTCCCGGTAACTCCCACAGATTAGGCCAGGGAATGGTTGGTTTATCATCACGCAAGATGGTCAAAATTTGCCCATCACAAAGCAAGGCGATTTTACAACCCGTAAATTCAAACTGTGCTTCTAAGCAATCTTCAAGCATGAGCTTTCCCTCCTAATATCTCGGATAAGGGTAAAATTCTCCTTCTTCCAAGCCTGCTTTGCCTTCTTCAAAGACTTCTTGGTTCCAGACGATCTCAAAGCTCTCTGCTTCTTCGTCTGCTAAGAAATCCATGAGCTCATCCAAGGCCAACTCAGCTGTATCCCGAAGAAAAGTCGCAAAATAGGCTAGAAATTCACGAGACAAGCCTTTTTTAGGCTCATAAGGAATCGCCGTTAAATAGGCATCTTCGTCCACATGCGACTTGGCTGGATTGTAGAAGATGACGGCTTCTTCAAAGAAGATATCCTCGTCAGATTCTTCACCCGCTTCATCAACCAGTGCAACCCCTCCCTTATTCTGTGCTTCCAAGAGAAAAGCCACTTCTACCGCATGATTCTTCTTATCCCAATTGATCTCAAAGTCAAAGGGAAAGACCTTGTCCATTTCCTCTTCTAAAATATCCAAAAATCCGTATTTAGACATCATGTCCTCTTTCTAATTTCCCACTCTTAGAGCGGAATATGATACAATAGTTACTACAATCTTACCATAAAAACCGCCTCTTTGAAAGGAGACAAAGCTAGAAAGGAGAAGGAAATGCCCGACAATCTCGCACTCCGTATGCGCCCACGGACGATCGATCAAGTCATCGGTCAACAACACCTGGTCGGAGAAGGCAAAATCATCCGCCGCATGGTCGAAGCCAATCGTCTGTCCTCCATGATTCTCTATGGACCTCCGGGGATTGGAAAGACCAGTATTGCTTCTGCCATCGCTGGCACAACCAAGTATGCCTTTCGGACCTTCAATGCAACGGTTGACAGCAAAAAACGCCTCCAAGAAATCGCAGAGGAAGCCAAATTTTCTGGTGGCTTGGTCCTGCTTTTAGACGAGATCCATCGCCTTGATAAAACAAAGCAAGATTTTCTTTTGCCTTTGCTCGAAAGTGGTCTGGTCATCATGATCGGTGCAACGACTGAAAATCCCTTTTTCTCTGTCACACCCGCTATTCGTAGCCGCGTACAGATCTTTGAGCTGGAACCTTTGACGACGGAGGAGGTCAAGCAAGCTCTAAAAACGGCGCTAGATGATCCCGAGCGTGGCTTTGATTTTCCAGTCGTGCTCGATGAAGACGCTTTGGATTTCATCGCTACCTCGACCAATGGAGATCTTCGTTCCGCCTTTAATTCTCTCGATCTGGCTGTGCTGTCGACCTCTGAAAATGCAGAAGGCATCCGTCACATTACGCTAGAGATCATGGAAAATAGCCTCCAGCGCAGCTACATCACCATGGACAAAGATGGAGACGGCCACTACGATGTGCTCTCTGCCCTGCAAAAGTCTATCCGTGGTTCGGATGTCGATGCCAGCCTTCACTACGCCGCTCGTTTGATCGAAGCTGGAGATCTACCCAGCCTAGCTCGTCGCTTGACCGTCATCGCTTATGAGGATATCGGCCTGGCCAATCCAGATGCGCAGATCCATACCGTAACAGCCCTTCAGGCAGCGGAGCGTATCGGCTTTCCTGAGGCCCGCATTCTCATCGCCAACATCGTCATCGATCTAGCCCTTTCGCCTAAGTCCAACTCAGCCTACGTTGCCATGGACAAGGCCCTATCTGATCTGAGGACATCTGGCAACCTTCCCATTCCTCGCCACCTCCGCGATGGTCATTATGCTGGAAGCAAGGAACTGGGAAATGCACAAAACTATAAATATCCCCACAACTACCCCGGCAACTGGGTCAATCAAGACTACCTGCCAGACAAGCTCAAACACGCGTCCTACTTTATTCCCAATGAAAATGGCAAGTACGAACGTGCTCTCGGAGCCACCAAGGAGAAGATTGATCAATTTAAGAAAAAGTGACATCGGTTTCAAAAAAATGAGATTTTTTCTTGAAATATTTCCAAAATGTGGTATCATATACATATAGAAACGCTGTGGTGTACGAACTCACACTTAAGTGTTGACCGACTATTTTTTGTATTATTAGGGAAACAAAAGACTTCTGGCAGTATGCAGGCCGTTTCACGCGGAAGCAGCTAAGTCAGAGCGAGTTGCCCACCTGCTTAATTGCGCGGGTTCAATACAAATCGTGAAGTTTCGGCACCAATACAGCTTTTTATATTTGCCTCCTTAGCTCAGTTGGTAGAGCAGTAGACTCTTAATCTATGGGTCACAGGTTCGAGCCCTGTAGGGGGCATCAAACTTCAACAGTAAAAGCCTTGATAACCAAGGCTTTTTTGCTTGTCTTAAGAGCATTTGCCCCATCATTTGCCCCACATTTTTTTATGAGCAATCTTTCCAGATATCTCTGATTTGATTAAATTCCTCAAAAATTTTCTCTTCTAAAGTGTGTCCATATACTTCTACCAACATTGAAATATCTCTATGCCCTAGAATTTTTGCGATAACTCCAAGGTCAAACCCTTTGTGCCAGAGGTAGCTTCCATAGGTGTGACGTGCTCCTTTTGTCGTGATAATTGGATAAATGTCCAACTCATTTAAGAGAACACTCAAAGCTTTATTGACGCTTGCAATATCTGGAA
Organism: Streptococcus sp. W151; assembly: GCF_053010205.1. Taxonomy (NCBI): domain Bacteria; kingdom Bacillati; phylum Bacillota; class Bacilli; order Lactobacillales; family Streptococcaceae; genus Streptococcus; species Streptococcus sp. W151. The sequence goes on from NZ_JBRKNT010000002.1 coordinate 211,668, forward strand.
CTGAATGAATATATCCAAAATGTTGAAAGATCATTCGATATCGATTTTTGATTCCTAACTCCATGTTTGCTCTTTCTTGCTCCGTTTGTAAAAGGCGCAAAATTTTGATACACTCTTCGTCTATTGGAACCATCCGAATAGACGTTTTATTTTTTGGTGGAACAAACTTATGAGAGAGAGTATTATACCTCCTGTATGTTTTTAACAATCCTCTATCAAAATCAACCTCATTCCAAGTTAACGCTACTAACTCTCCAAACCTCATGCCTGTTTTTAATAGAAAATAGACGATATAAGGAACAATTGAACGTTGGTAATCGAATTTTCTCTTTACTGCTAAAAGTAAATCCAGATAGTCCTTTTCTGTATGTAAATATTTCTCTTCTGTCATCTGTTGTTCTTTGGATGAAAACAACTCGACATGTTGTGTAAAATCATCTATTAGAACTTTGTCAGCAATTGCCATTTGGATGCTCTGATGAATCCCCGTATTCAATCTACCAAGAAAATTTCTACCAACTGTTTGCCCATACTTATTCATAATTCTTTGGTATTCACTCGCACGAATTTGAGTGACTTTTTTATTTCCAAATAATCTTTCAATTGTGTTTTTACGGAGAAGATATTTTTTCTTTGTTTCTTCCGACCTACTACTTGGTAAAATTTTTAGTTCAAGCCATTCTTGATATAGATCGGCAAGAGAAATATCTCTAGAAATTCTTTTTCCTAAACGAAGTTCTTGCAGAATCGGTTCAGCTTCTGACTCTGCAAGTTTTTTTGTTTTAAAACCGCTATTATGAGCAACAGTTTTTCCTTCGTTACGAATTTCATAGGTCCATAAATTACTATCTCCTCGCTTTCGGTAACGAACACTTGCCATATTACGCCACCTCTGTTCCTAGAATCTCATTTACAACACTTTTTGGAACAACCATCAAACGTTTGCGATTATAAAATGTATAGCCTCGTGATACAAGTAATTCTCTTGCCTGATGGATGATATCATTTGCAGTGTGAGGGCGATAGCCCATTTCAATTAATTCTTTGTTACTAATTAAATTATGATCCATAGTTATCCTCCTTATTTATTTTCTAAATTCAGAAACTCGCCTACAAGTAGTTGTAATTCTGTATTTAATTTAGGGAGATTCTGTATTAATACTTCTTTTAATTCTTCCGCAAATTGATTCGTTTCCTCTCTCAATAGTTTGCGGACTCTTGTTTTTTTCTTTTTGATGCTATCTGATTTTAAATTTGGAAAAGCCAATGACAACAGTTCAGGATTGTTGAGAAAGATAATTGTAAATGCTCTTTGCTCCACTCGAATATGTTCTAGCTTATAAAATCCGAAATTATCAAGTCGATTCATAATATCTTGGACCATCTCCTCACCAATCGCTTTGGTTCTAAGTTGGAACTCCAGTCTCCACCAAAACGGATTTACAGCCAAATCTAGCTTCTCTTCGCGCTTGTGAGCAATGATTTCTTTATTCTTATCGTATAACCTAACTTGTACATTACTACCGCTAGAACCCCAATATTTCGTCTCTAATTCGCCCCCTCGACCATAGAAGACCTTATGGGTAACACCACCTTTAATATGTTGCAAATTAACAATCTCAGGCCTGTTGAAAATGTCAAATGCCAAATCAAAACGAGACAAACGTACCGTCAATGAATTCAATCTGGCAAAGTACATTAATTGCCTCCATACTTTCATTCCATCAAATTCTTTTAAAGTGTTAGGATTGAAATCAATCCGAATCAATTGTTCACCTCCATAAATGGATAATTGAAAAAATATAATATTGATCGAATCATACTCATTAAAAACTTTAGCTAAAGTAAAGACATCATCTCGAACATTATCATATATTTCAAATGAATCAACTCTTGTACTTATTGCCTGTTTCAGATTTTTGAAAATCCGTCTTAGGGAACCAGTATCTGTATCCCAGATAACCGTTAGTCTATCAATACTGACATCTAACCTCTGTACTAATTCTCCTACATCACATCGTTCTTGAATGCTTCTTAAATCTTGTATAGAAACCAACAAAATTGTCCCCCCTTCTTTTAGATTTTTTAGGCCTCAGAAACACCGTCAAATCAACGTTTGCTCGTTCCGTCGTTCTTTGGACGTTGTCCTAAGTGTCCCTTTTTGCTGGCTGTTAGAATAGCCAGCTTTTGCTTGGCTAGAAATTGTCTGGACGGCAGCCTGCAGGACTTCGCCTGACTTCCCGTCAGGCTCGTCCCTTGCCCTTGTCCACACAATTTCTAGCTCCAAGGCTTCGAATAGTCATCAGTCATAGTCATAGTCTCGTCCTCAAAATCCTCCTCACTCACTATTCCTAAACACATGAATTATTTGTATCATTTATAACTTATTTGTAAGTTATAAATATATTTTATAAAAAATATTTGGAGCAGTCAACTAAAAACTTGATTTGTAAGTTTATAGGTGATAGAATAAGTTTAAAATACAACATAGGAGTTTATCATGACCTTTATTATTCAAAATTTTGGACCCAATTTGGCACGACTACGCATAGAAAAAGGAGTAAGTCAAACTCAACTTGCGGAAGATTTAGGAATCGGTAAACAGTCCATCTCTGATTACGAAAAACAAAAAAGCTATCCTACCTTTGCAAATTTGGATAAGATAGCAGAATATTTTAATGCAACTCCAACCCAACTATTTGGAACTAGTAAAGAGATTGAGTTAGAAAAGAGTGTTCTTGAAACTAATGAATACTCTGATAAAGTAAGTGAAATCTTAAAAGCTGTCAAATACATCGAACATTTTCTAGAAACAGATGGACAGTACTTAGAGGATTTACTTTACCTAACAAGAGGCAACCAACTATACACAGAAGATGGAGAAGAGTTGTATATGGATCCAACTTCTCCGAAAAGAACATTTCATAACCAATATGAACCTGGTTTTATTGTAGCAAGAGATAAATCCCCACTAGAACTCTTAATTGAAAATAAGGACCTATTAGATTAAAAAAAGCGAGGATATGTACTGATCCCAAAAGTTAGATTTTTTCTGTCTAACTTTTGGGGTGCAGTACATTTTCAACTCTCTTATTTATTTTCTTATCTCACATAATTACTTCACATGTCCAGGCTCATCAAATTCATTTTTTTCAATAACATATGCCACATTTGCATCCTTATTGATCAAAGAACATATATCTATTATGCTACAATAGCTTTCTGACCGCAAAATTCCGTTTATTTGCAACCTTATTCCCACTTTTTATTTTACTTTTCTGACAAACAAGATTATAATAAGAAGTATTTTATTTTCGGAGGTTTTTATGTCATTTCTATCAAAAAATTGGGCAGGACTGTTAGCCTGTCTGATCATTTCTATCATCTCTTGGGTTTTAGGAGGCTTTCTTCCTGTTGTGGGAGCACCTGTTTTCGCCATTTTTATCGGAATGATTCTCCATCCCTTTCTCACTTCCTATACACAACTGGAAGCCGGCTTGACTTATAGCTCCAAAAAACTGCTTCAATATGCTGTTATTTTGCTTGGGTTTGGACTCAATATCTCACAAGTTTTCGCAGTTGGAAAATCTTCCCTTCCTGTTATCCTTTCAACTATTTCAATTGCTTTGATTATAGCTTTCTTTTTCCAACGCTTTTTTAACCTTGATACAAAGCTAGCTACCTTGATTGGAGTTGGATCTTCTATCTGTGGCGGTTCTGCCATTGCAGCGACTGCTCCTGTTATTCACGCCAAGGAAAAAGAAGTAGCCCAAGCCATTTCTGTTATCTTTTTCTTCAATGTCTTGGCAGCTCTTATCTTTCCAACTCTAGGTTCTTGGCTCCATCTTTCCAACGAAGGTTTTGCTCTCTTTGCGGGTACTGCGGTCAACGATACTTCCTCTGTAACAGCCACAGCTAGCGCCTGGGATAGTCTGTATCATACCAATACTCTAGAATCTGCAACCATTGTCAAACTGACTCGTACCTTAGCTATTATCCCTATTACTCTCTTCCTCTCCTATTGGCAAAGCCGTCAACAAGACAACAACCAAGGAGTAAAGCTTAAAAAAATCTTCCCCGTTTTCATTCTCTACTTCATCCTAGCTTCTCTGCTAACTACCGTCCTTACTTCTTTTGGTGTTAGCAATAGCTTCTTTGCACCTCTCAAACAACTCTCTAAATTCCTTATTATCATGGCCATGAGTGCTATCGGTCTCAAAACCAACCTCGTTGCTATGATCAAATCCAGTGGAAAATCCATTCTTCTTGGAGCCCTTTGCTGGATCGCTATCATCCTGACTAGTCTTGGCATGCAATTACTCATCGGTATTTTCTAAGAAAAAAGGGAGCCTAAAGGCTACCTCAGAACGTAGACAAACGTCATTTTTGGCGTTTGTCTTTTTGTATGTTCAAAGATATTTTGTCTTATCATCTACTATTCCATCCAAAAATCTGATTTAAAGCAAAATAAAAAGGGATATTCCCTATCCATTTCGATAATTTTTTCATTAATTTGTTTTTCCATTTTATCCTCCGATTAGTCTCGCACTGATATTTATTGATAACAACACTATATTTCTAGTATAGCATAATCATTAGATATTATAGGTTTTCAAACCAAATGAGAGTCATTCGTTTTTGCCCCACTTTTGTCCCATTTTTAAATCATGACATTGGAAATACCTAAAAGTACTTCCCTAAAATCACTTATATTTCAATATTTTTAATTACTCTCAATATGAAAATCCTTTCCAAATCCATGTAGGGGGCATCTTTTATGCACAAAAAGCCTTGATAACCAAGGCTTTTTTGCTTGCCTTAAGAGTATTTAGCTCACTTTTTTAGATACTATAATGTAGCGTACGAAGTTAAATCATTCTGCACCATTGTTATTCCATTTAAAATAAAAACTACCTTTGAACCCTACCAAACAATTGACAGTTCTTGCCTGAATCCGCTATGATAAGGGTACTTGAAATTCCGAGTTTTCGTAGCATTTAAAATGTAAGGAGTCAAAAATGAAAATCTATTATTCAAAATATGTCGGATATGGCTTTTTGGCTTTTGCCTGTGCGCTCTTTATCCACTTAGCGTTTTTATCGTTCCTAGGTTTTGAGGGGATTCCCAAAGTCAGTTTCGTCACCCTCATTCAGATCCTTTTATTTCTAATTGCGATCTATGCAACCATTGCTGGGATCAAAAGACTGACCAGCCGTCAGATCGCCTTTGAGCTGACTTCTGATGGGATCTATGCTTATCAGGGAGTGATCCTGACAAAAGATATCTTTATCCCCAAGGAAGCTTTGGTGAGTGCAGCCTATAAAGTGGCTGACGTTAGTGACCCCGATCACCAAAATAGTAAGAGTTATTTTATCGAATTTCAGCTTAGGGAAAATACTGCACTAGAAAATCTCTCAAAATCTAATACGATCATTGACACAGAGCACCATACCGTAAAACTCTTCGTCAATTTTTGTAAATTTAAGGAAGAAGATTGGCAAAACCTATCCAAGTACTTGACGAACGAATATCAAATAACCGTTTTGTAGCAAAGAAAAAGCCTTGAGTTGTTCTCAAGGCTTTTTTGACTGCTCTTAGTTCCCCATTTCCCCTTTGGGTACGAGCAGATAGAAAAATAGCAAATTCAATCCAAATACGGCAACAAAGAGCGCTAATTGGGTGGCATCAATCGTTTGTTTCTCAGTCAAATCTTGGATCAGCTTTGTATAATAATAGCCTGGGAAAACCCGTTGTAGCTTGCTAACCAAGTCCATAAATCCTCCACTTGCGCCAAGCGAATCAAAGGGAATAATGGTCATGGCTGCTAAAATAATAACTGGAAAGCCAATGGTATCAATCGTCTTGGCATCTACCCTCACCCCAAGTACAAAGCCAATCACACTAAAGTAGATCCCCATCAAGGATAAGAGGAAAAATTGTACCAACAGGCTAGTCGTCACTGGAAAGTGAAAACCTAGGACAGCAACTACTAGGACTGCTAAAAAGATCAAGCTGTTCAGAATCAGTTGTACAATCGATTGATCCCATAAATAGTTCTTGACACTATAGCTTGTAAAGTGGGATTCAAAAGAATAAAAACCGATATCTGAGGCGATTCGCTTACTAAAAGTTGCAAGGCTATTGCCAATGACCCCGATAAATACGGCAATGCCTAATAAAATACTTGGTGAAACCCCTTTTTGAAGCTGATAAAAGAAGATATACCAGCCTATGGGTAAAATAATGGTGAATAATACGAAGCGCTTATTTCGTAAAACTTGTTTTAATTGAATCTTTCTCATGCTTGTTCCCCTCCTTTATTCATCTCTTCTCGGAAATACTGCTCAATGGTTTGACCAGCCTGGTGAATATCCTCAACAGCCTTTGTTGCAGCAATTCGACCGTCTTTTAAAATCAGGACTTTTGTAAAAAAGGCATCAATTTGGTTAAAATCATGGGTCACCACAACAGATGTAAACTCTTGCTGCTCCAGCAATTTCCAAAAATTATCCACTGCTTCCAAGTCCATGCCTGTCGTCGGCTCATCTAAAAAAATCAACTTTGGGTGATTCAAAATGGTTAACAACAAGGACAAGCGTCTCTTTTGACCACCGGAAAGACTTCCCACCATCTGCTCTCTTGATTCTCTTAATTCGACCATCTCTAAGAGTCCATTGATATCAGCCTGCTTCAGCTGATTCATCCGGCTTTTTAATTCAACGAATTCAGCAAGGGTTAGATCCTCGATGAGCAGATCTCCCTGAGGCATCATCCCAATTTCCCTTTGAAAATCAAGCGAAGTCTTTATCGTCCCCGAATCAGCCTGGAGCTGTCCAGCGATAATGTTGAACAGGGTGCTTTTACCTGCCCCATTATTTCCCAGCAAGGCAATTTTGTCTCCTTCTTCTATCGAAAAAGACACCCCCTTTAATACAGCTTTCTCCTTAAATGATTTTGTAATAGATGCTACCTGAAACATACGATCCCTCTTTTCTTATTGATCTTGTGTCCATTATACTTCAAGAGGAAAACCTTGGAGGCTCTCTGTCAGAATCGGTCAAAAAATCGTCGTGAATGGTCCAAAAAGAGGCTGGGACAAAAGTCCTAGCCTCTCAATTGTTTTTGGATTGTCAAGCAAGACGCAGTGGCTGAGTGGGCTCTACTACGCTGATTTCATCAGCTTTTACAGCCCTACCCAACTGTGCGGAGGTGGGACGACGAAATCGAATTCTAACGAATTACCGATTTCTGTCCCACTCTCTCTTCTATTATTCCTTCCAAAAGGTCAGGCTCTGGGTAAATCGGTAATTTGAACTCTTGGTAGACACTGTCGTTTTGGGATATTTTTCCAGTAATTGTTGGATCTTGTACAAGCCAAGACCGCGGCCATCTCCTTTACTTGAGTAGTCCTTTTCAAAAATTCTCGCCAGATCTATTTTTTCAGCTTTTGTACTATTTTCAACTATTAAGATGAGGGAGTTTTCCTCCTGAAGCATGGCAAGAGTCAGCTGTGGGTCATCTGATTCAAGACTCGCTTCAATAGCATTGTCACAAAGGATGGATAAGAAGGTGATGAAATCTAAAACCTCGATGAATAAATCACGAACAGGTTCATCGATCTCTACAGAGATCCCAATCCCTTTATTTTGCGCTTCCAACAATTTTGCGGACAGAACACTTTTTACAGCCGGATTTTCGATGTGACTGAGTTTGGCAATATCAAACTTGCTATCGTAAAATTGTTGGCCACTCTCTCGAAGAACATTCTCATAGACTTCCCTGATCGCATTGAGATCTTCATGCTCAATACTTAACTTGAGACTGGTTAAAATATTCAGGTAATCATGACGAAAGGCACGAATCTCCCCATAGAGCATTTCGACGTGTTGACTATAGGTGGCTAACTCCTGCAGTTGCCTATCTTTTTGCTCTAGAATCTCTTGTTTCAATCGTTCTTTGGACACTGCATTGAAATACAAGAGCATCACAAAAAACAAAATCAGATAAATACTATTTAACTGTTTCCGTAAAGCATCTGCATAAGGAATAGCATCCTCAAAAACCACCAGACCTATAACACTGACTAAATACACAAACATAGAAAGATCCATTGGAAGTAAGAAACGATTAAAATACTGCCGTTGAAATCCTACTTTTAAATCTGTAAAATCTAGTTTTAACAATTTAGTGAGCCCTAAATAGACAGGAAAGACCAGCAATTCAAGTAGAGCATCATACCAGCTGACAGATGCCTCATGAACAAGTACAATCCCGAGCATTGGAAAGACATAAAAGGCTAAGAGACGCCCAATGAGACTCTCCATGACAACCGGGTAGAGCCCGTAAAAAATGTTCAAAAGGTGTCGTATGTTACGATTCCGATAGAAACTATAGGCAATAAATACTAAGAAATAGCCAAAAAAGCCTACCGGTGGCACAAGGGTAAAGACGACTGCAAAGAAGAAGGGGCACAAAAAGAGCCAACGTAAGGCGAACTCTTGTCTACTGATATGACGATAGATCAGCATGCTGACGAAGAACTTTAAGTAAGACATTAGAATATCTAACAGCAATTCTTTCTCCCTTCTATTTTTTCAAAGCTTCCAGTAAGCCTCTATACTTGGTCCGTGAGATTAAGCAATTGTCCCCATTTTCAAAAAAAGCTTTCTTGGCTTCTTTGTCAATCTTCGTAATATTTTGTGGATTCACCACAAAGGAGCGGTGGCACCGATACAAGCGGGGATCTGCTTTTTCGATATCGGCAATACTGGCGTAAAATTCTAAGCGCTCATCCTGGGTGTGTAAAATAACCTTGTGAATGGTTGGAGACGTTTCAACATACAAAATCTTATTAAAGGGAACTTGTACACGCGCCATCGCACTCTCAAATGTAAAAGCATCTTGCGCAATCGTGGTCCCAGCTTGCTCCAAGGTATAGTCGATGGCTGAGCTGATTCTCTCTCTGAACTCTTCCTCACCCAGCGTTTTATCAATAAAATCCAAGGCGGCTACTTTGTACTGAAAGGTAATGGGCATGAATTCAGAGTGAGTGGTGACAAAGACAATGGTCGCATGGGGATCTTTCTTACGAATCTCTTTTGCGATCTCTAGACCCTTTTTCTCCTCACCTTTAATCTCGATATCTAAAAAGAATAGGTGATGAGCGCCTCTCTCTGTGATAGCATCCAGCAACTGGCTTGATTTTCCAAACACTTCTGGCGCTTTGCATTGCAAGGATTTCTGAGCAACCAGTTCCTGCAAGACCGATTCGATTCGTGATTGCTGGATCCACTCATCTTCTAACACAAAAATCTTCAACAAAGTCTTCACTCCTTCCCCTCGACGAATATGTTCTATTTTACCATAAATAATAGCTGCTGAGCCACTCTTTCAAAGTAGACTCAAAAGGCATTCTATCTTTTTCTCCCTAACAAGAAAAAACTCTCCCGGAGGAATCCGGAAGAGCTTGCGCAAGGGGAATTTGAAAAATATTTTTTAATATGAAAAAGGTCGATAAAATCTACTCTATGTTCAAACTCTCATTTTACTAACAGCGATATTACGATCAAGTTTTATTGTCAATAGACATGTATGTGGGAAGTTCTCCCCTTGCAACAATGTAGACCTGTGATCTACTCTTAATAGTATACACTAGAATTATTACAAAATCAGTTAATTTGTATTGCAATTTGTTGGCAAATACTTCTCCACCAAAAAATACCGAAAACGCTTAATTCCCAAATATTTACACAAATCCTCTTTAACTAGTATTTATCATTTCTGTTACAAAATTTAAAATAAAAATATTATTCCATAACAAATGAAATTCCCAAAGTACGATAAAAAGGGAGGAACGATACTTTCCTCCCTTTGAGCTAGTCAGACGATTAGCCAGGCCGCACAATAGCGGCTGGCGTCAAATGATGAGAGGCAAAGCCTCAATCATTTGTAGCGTCTTACATCATCCCACCCATCATGCTTGGATCCATTCCTGGTCCTGCTGGGGCTGCTGGTTCTGGTTTGTTGGCTACGACTGCTTCAGTTGTTAAAATGAGGCTAGCAACAGAAGCTGCGTTTTGAAGGGCTGAACGGCTCACTTTGACAGGATCGATAATTCCTGCATCAATCATATTCACCCATTCACCTGTTGCAGCATTGAAACCTGTTCCGACTTCGGCATTTTTCAAGCGATCAATCACAATAGATCCTTCGTAACCAGCATTGTGAGCAATTTGGCGAACTGGCTCTTCCAAAGCACGAAGCACGATATTGCGTCCGGTCGCTTCATCCCCTTCCAATTCAAGGGCTGCGACTGCAGAGATGACATTGACAAGAGCTGTACCACCTCCGGCAACGATTCCTTCTTCAACAGCTGCACGAGTCGCATTAAGGGCATCTTCGATACGGAGTTTCATTTCTTTCAATTCTGTTTCTGTTGCAGCACCGACCTTGATCACGGCAACACCGCCAGACAATTTAGCCAAACGTTCTTGTAATTTTTCACGGTCAAATTCAGATGTTGTGGTTTCGATTTGTGACTTGATGACAGCAACACGGTTAGCAATCGCTTCAGGGTTACCAGAACCTTCGACAATGACAGTGCTGTCTTTATCAACTGAAACTTTAGCTGCTTGACCAAGAGCTTCAATAGTTGCATCTTTCAATTCCAAACCAAGATCATCTGTAATGACTGTACCACCTGTGAGAATCGCAATATCTTCTAGCATAGCTTTGCGGCGATCTCCAAATCCTGGCGCCTTAACAGCTACAACATTAAAAGTACCACGGATCTTGTTCAAGACAAGCGTTGGAAGAGCTTCGCCATCTACATCATCTGCGATGATTAAGAGTGGACGGTTGCTTTGAAGAATGCTTTCCAACAATGGCAAGATTTCTTGGATATTTGAAATCTTCTTGTCCGTAATCAAAATGTATGGATTTTCAAGATCGGCTACCATTTTTTCATTGTCCGTCACCATGTATTGTGAAAGGTAACCACGGTCAAACTGCATGCCTTCAACAACTTCCAGTTCTGTTTCCATTCCACGAGACTCTTCAATGGTGATAACCCCATCTTTGCCAACTTTTTCCATAGCTTCAGAGATGTACTCACCGACTTTTTCAGAACGCGAAGACACAGCAGCTACTTGAGCAATGGCTTCCTTGCTCGATACTGGAATTGCATTGTTTTTCAAAGCTTCTACTGCTGTTGCAACAGCGGTCTCAATCCCACGACGGATACCGATTGGGTTCGCTCCTGCTGTAACGTTCTTGATCCCTTCACGGACGATGGCTTGGGTCAAGACAGTCGCAGTCGTTGTCCCGTCACCTGCGATATCATTGGTCTTAGAAGCCACTTCTGATACCAATTTGGCACCCATATTTTCAAAATGGTCTTCCAATTCGATTTCTTTGGCGATGGTCACACCGTCATTTGTGATCAAAGGCGAACCAAATGATTTTTCAAGAACCACATTGCGTCCTTTAGGGCCCAAAGTAACTTTCACTGTATCTGCTAAGACATCGACACCACGGACCATTGCAGAACGTGCATCTGATGAAAATTTAATATCTTTTGCCATTTCTCTAACCTCTTTCTTCTCTTACTCTACGATTGCAAGAATGTTTGATGTTCCAACGATGGTGTAGGTTTCTTCCCCATCTTTAACTTCAATTCCTGCATGGCTTTCAACCAAAACTTGATCTCCTGCTTTTACAGCTGGGGCGATGAGTTCACCACTTAGGGTACGCACGCCTTCACCAACAGCCACTACTTCAGCTGTTTTTGTATCGGCCTTGCTCACACCAGCGAGAACAAAACCTCCAACAGTCTGTTCTTTTTCTTCTACTTTTAAGACCACGCGGTCTCCTAATGGTTTTAACATGTTCATTCCTCCATACGTGTTTTTAGCACTCTCTATACGTAAGTGCTAACTTATGTTTCTATTGTATCACTTGGTCAGAAATAGTCAAGAAAAAAACACCTCAAAAATAGATGAGATGTTTCTAAAATTTTAATTTAAAATTGTCAATTTTTGATTGAAATCATCGATCACTTTTTGAAGATTGATCCGCCCACGGTAGATACCATATCCAAAAACAATCATGCCTAAAATCCCAATCAAGGCTAGTAAAATCCCGAGGATCAAGAGTGGGAGGAAACTTTTGTGAAAGAGATAGATCAATACCACACCAATACTGGCAATGATAAAGAGTAAGCTAAACCAACGACCAAGGTTTTCAAGCATGTGACGTTGGTACTTGATTTCTGTTTCATATCCATTGACAAGTTCTTGTTTTGTAACCATGGGATTCCTCCTGATAAAAATTGAGAATGAAGTGCAAGTAAAGGAGGTCCATTCACTTCATTCTCAAAAACTCCTACTAGCAAATTCGTTTTTTCTTTACCTTAGTATTTAAGATGTGGATCAAAGATACCAAGGGCAACACCGATCAAAGCAACTACAACGAGAAGTAACATGACTTTATTTGGTGAAATTTTTTTCTTAGACATCAACCACCAGCAAAGAGTGATGAAGGCTGCTGTCAAGAGACCTGGATAAACACCATCGATCTTTTCTTGGATGTTCAAGAAGACTTTTCCTTCAGCATTCTTGAATTGAAGGGCTGTTGTAACAGATACCCAAGTAGCTGCTACGGCACCGATAACCATACCACCGACAACGCTGATCGCTTTACGAAGAGCTTGTCCTTTTGGTCCTACAAGGAATTCAACGGCTTTATCCCCTAATTGGTAACCTTTGAAGAAGGCAAAGCGCATACCAAAGTAAACTAAGAGGTTCCATACGACGATGTAGAAGAGAGCACCAGCGATGTTCCCACCCTTAGAAAGGCCAAGGGCAATCCCTAAAAGAACGGGAATCAAGGTACCAACGACCAATGAGTCACCAATACCAGCGATTGGTCCCATCAAACCGGCACGCATACCGTTGATGGTTTCGCCATCTACTGCATCTCCGTTTGCACGCGCTTCTTCCAAACCAGCTGTGATCCCTACAACAAGAGATCCAAGTTGTGGTTCAGTGTTGAAGAAGGCCGTATAGGTTTGCATCGCATCTTTTTGTTCTTCTTTGGTGTCATACATTTCTTCTACGATTGGAAGCATAGAAGTCAAATACCCGAAGGTTTGCATATGTTCTTGAGAGAAACAAGTCAAATGACCATAATACCAATGATGGAATGCTTTTGCTAATGTTTTCTTTGAAATTTTCTTTCTATCAGCCATTTTAAATATCCTCCTCATCATCGTCTAGGTCCACCACTCCGGCTGGAGCAGCTTTCATCGATTTGATCACTTCAAGTTCATAGTAGATTACTGCAAAGATTAATGAAACAACGGCACTTGATACCAAGTTCAATCCGAGAGATTTTGCCAAGGTAAATCCAACAAAGAATGGAATGAAGTCAGTTGCTTCTGTAACAATTTGTTTCAACAAGATGGCAATACCGACACATGGGAGAAGAGCACCGACTGTAAAGAGGGCTTTCATCCAGTAACCATCCATAGGAAGGTATTGTTTCATCAAATCAACCATGTTTTCACCGTATTTGGTGATAATCATTGTTGGAAGGAAAGAGAAAAGGAAGTGAGAGATCCAAGGGTAAACCCAGTCAACTGCGTAGAGTTTTTTGAAGTTTCCTTCTTCAACGGCTTTCCAACCAATGTGTTGCCATACCAAGTTCATAGTAGCAGTACCGTAGAAAAGAACCGTACCGATGGTCCCAACGGCTGCACCGATTGGAGCTGCAGCTGCGGCGATTCCTGCTTCATCTGTGATGTTATTGGCATGCACAAACAAGATAGCAAGAGGAACACCGATATAAGAGATGGCACGCACATCGGCAGATACGGTACCACCAGGTGTTACCAAGGCGATATAAACGACTTGAAGGGCAACCCCGACCATAATACCGGTTGTCACATCTCCAAGAATTAAACCTGAAATCAACCCACCGATCAAGGGACGACCGAGTGTATAGTTCCCGATACTGGAACCTCCCATACCAGGCATTGAAGACAAGCTAGCGAAAATACCAAGCAAGATTGCTTGAATCCATGAAATTGTCATAACAAACGCTCCTTTTGTTTGTAAATTTATTTACCTAACAGATCAGGCTGTTGGGTTTAAAAACCAAATTTTGATTTGAAATCATCCCAATACCCGATCGAAACATCTGGTAACAATTGGAATTTCACCTTGTAGCCTGCTGCTTGAATGGCTTGGAAAGCTTCTGCTTCTTCCTGAGTGATGGATTGGTTATTCCCCAATTTCACAGCACCTGGACGATCATTTGCAGGGCCAACGATGATTTCTTTGACATCACCTGGGACAAACCCTTGGTCGACCAAAATTTCCTTCATATCGATGGGATTCTTAGTGATCAAGAAGTAACGACTATCTGATTCCGTTACTTTTGCTGATTTTTCCTTAAAGGCTTCTTTTGTCCATACAAAGGTTTTCTTGTCGGATGCTCCTTTGTAAGCTTGGATCAAAACCTTGTTTGATGCTGCTGCATCGTTTACAGCAATCAAACCATCACATGGTTTTTCCTTCGCCCAGCGTGTGACTGTCTGACCGTGAATCATGCGGTCATCAATCCGTACAAATGTTACTACCATAAGGTACCTCCCTATTAAATATCGTCATCATCTTCTTCAGCACTAGTAGCTGAAACTTCAAAAGGCTGGAGTGCAGATCGTGCTTCTGCTAAGATGGTGGCTGACAAATCGTCTCCATCCAACACATCCTTCATCACAACTGCCGTCAAGGCCATGGTGAGGTTCATTCCCCCAAGAATCAAGGCTCCATCGAGCTTTCCAGCTTCTTCTAGAACAGTAGCTGCAGTGGTTAATGGACTACCACCTACAATATCTGCCAAGACCAAAACAGAATCATCAGCTGTCAATCCTGAAATGCTCTCTCTAAAATCAACTGCGAAGTCATCGACTGATTTTCCTTCTTTGAGTCCAACTGCGATGACCTGATCCATCTTGTCACCAGCAAACATGGCCAGTGATGTTTTTAGACCTTCTGCCAGTCCACCATGACTGACCAAAACGAGGTATTTCATTTTGTTACGCCTCCTTTATTTGACTCTATTGTAGATCATTTGAAAGCGCTTTTATATTGTCAAATGTCACATTTCAAATATGACATTTAGCAATAAAAAAATGACATCTGTCACTTGACAAAATGCCATCTTGTTTTACTCTAAACTCCTACCTGAAGACTGCTTTCCATCTCCCTCTGAATTTGAGGCAAACGGTTCTCGACATCCTGATCGCGCAAGGCATTGCCGATCAAGTAGTCTAGCTTTTCTAGCACCTCTTTTGAGACATTTTTAGGACTACTTTCAACAGCTTGTTCCATGATGCGGTTCAAGGTCTGATTGGTCAAGGAGTCCGTCCCAAAATCATCCACCTGCAGAAGGTCTTTACTGGAGCGACTCTTGACTACCTGTGGCATGACGGAGATCCCTTGAGATTGGGCAAAAAGGGTTTGTTGAATGTCTGGATCCTCTGTCAAAACCTGCATCAACTCCCAAGCCAACTTAGAATGAGAAGTCCGAGCGGACATAGCAAAAGAAGTCGTTGTGACTAAGGTCGCCTTGGTCGTTTTTGACTTAGCAGGCATCGGGATACAGGTCCAGGTAAAGTTTGAATATTTAGAAACGTGGTAGGGATAAGGTTTATAGGTCCGATATTGGGCCAAGGTCATAGGATAAAAGGCGACTTTCCCCTGGTCAAAATCTTTGGAGCTCACCTTGTAATTTTTATTTAAATCTTCCAATTTTTGTAGGAAAGTCAAGGATTCTTTGACTTCTGGAGCCGTCAGCTTAAGCATCCCTTCTTGAAAGAGATGACCCCCATTTGCTGCTAAGGCTTCTTTCCAGGTGTATTCTGTACTCCCAAATTGGTCTAGTTGCCCATCCCCATTGGTATCTTTGGTTAGTTTCTTGCAAATCGTATAGAACTCTTCAAGGGTCCAACCTTCTTTGGGAACCGCGATACCTTCTTTATCCAAGAGATCTTTATTGACACACATCAAAATAGGATTACTTTCATAAGGTAAGGCATAGGTTTGCCCTTGATAGACACCTGATTCAAAGGCAACGGGATAAAAGGCTGCTTGATCTTTTCGATCCATATAGCCGTTTAACTTTTCTAACACCCCCCGCGCTGCTAATAAGGAAAGATCTTGCTCAGAAACCATAAATACATCTGGCGTCTTTCCTGAGACAATCTTTTCGGAGAGCCAGTCTGAATAATCTGACTGCGGAATCCCGTTTTCATACTCTACACGGACTTGGGGATGGGACTTCTCAAATTTTTGAATGGCGCGATCCAAGGCATCAGAACGTTGACTGGTCGGCACATCCCAACTAGAACCTGCATAAAGGCCTATATGGAGCACAATTGGCTGCTGTTCCCACCAACAGAAACCCGCACTTATACAGAGCACAGAAAGGAGGCCAATTCCCCAAGAAAGATACTTTTGCTTCAATTTCATTCCGAATTTCCTTTTGAAAAATCACGTCTGGTCACTCCTGTTTGGACTGACCAGATCGCTAATTGCGTTCGATCTCGTAGGTTTAATTTTGCCAAAATCGTTGATAAGTAATTACGCACGGTTCCTTCTGATAAGAAAAGATTGGCCGCAATTTCTTTATTGGACTCCCCATAGCCGACTTCTTGGATAATGCGCCATTCCGTTGTGCTCAAATCCTTGACATTGTCCTCATCCACAGCGATAGAGAAGTTAGATTTGGCCATTTGTGAAAAAATTTGAAAGACTTTACTAGCGATATTGGGATTGATCATAGCACCGCCTTGGTAGACCACCTTAATCGCTTCATAGAGTTCCTCTGTCGAGGCTCCCTTTAAAAGATAACCTGAAGCACCATACTTGAGTGCACTATAGATAAATTCATCATCGTCAAAGGTCGTTAAAATAATAATTTTGATATCCGGATAGTGTTCTTTTACTTCTTTTGTCGCCAAAACCCCATCCATGCCTGGCATCCGAATATCCATTAAGATCAGGTCAGGATGGGTTTGGGGAATGCTAGACAAGACGTGATTCCCATCTTCCACTGTGGCCACCACTTCGATATCGGGGTGGGCTGACAAAATAATTTTCAGAGATTCTCGAATCAGGGTCTGGTCATCTGCCACCATTACTTTTATCACCATCTCTATCTCCCTTCTTTATATTTCGGTAAACTGACGCGCGTGAAAAATCCATCGCGGCTTTCAAATTGAATCTGTCCTCCTAGGATAGAAATTCGTTCCATCATCTGCTTGAGCCCATAGCCATAGGTCAAGGTTTCAAACCCACCCCCATTGTCCTGCAACTCGATCAGATAATCTTTTTCGTCCTCAAAAAAATGAAGACTCATCTGACTGGCATGGCCGTGGCGAACCGCATTGGTCATGGACTCTTGGATGACACGAAAGATCGTATCCTCAATCATGACATCCATATCGACATCAATCCATTCATAGTGTAAATCAACCTGCAAGTTTGAAAGCGCCTGATACTCGCGGATCGTCTTTTCTAAAGCATCTTTGAGGGTCCGTCCCTCAAGAGCTCCCGGTCTAAGACGGTTGAGAGAGCCCCTCACATCTTGAATCCCTTCACGGACAACTTCTGATACGCTTTTCACTTGCTCCTTTGCTCGATTGGGATCGATATCAATCAAGACTCCGACAGCATCTAAACCGGCTGAGATCCCTGTTAGCGCGTGCCCCAAGGTATCGTGAATCTCCCGAGCAATCCGCTTACGCTCCCGATCTTCTGCAATCTTCTCAGACAAGGCCATATAGTTGTTCAACTCCGTATTGACCTTCGAAACCATGGCCAACTCTTCTTCAACCTCGTGGTTTTCCGCAAGAACATTCATAATATAGAACAAGAGCGAAATAATAAAGAGCACCATATTCAAGGCATAGAGGGAATTCTTCAAGAAAAAGGCCAGAATTCGAATGGAGGCAGGATAAAAATGAATATAGACATCAAGAGAAGGTATCGGAAAGAAAAGCGAAAAGACGTCTGAATTGGTCACAAGGAGCATCAAGAAACTCACTAGGATAAAAGCAAACCAATACTTGCGGTCTCGCTTGGTATTCAACTCTTTGGAACCATAGAAGATATCCGCAAAAACCAAGAGAATAAGCCCGTTATAAGCTACATTTTGGACCCACATCAAGAGCAACATCAGGAGGATCTCTAGAATATTCCACTGATCAAAAATGGACCATCGACTCGTTTGAGACCGATAACGACTCATGGAGATCAAGGCAATCCCAGCAAATAAGACCGCTGACAACCAAAAAGTCGTAGAGGGTGCAAAAGGAATGCGCTCCAAACGCTCCAATAATAAGGGGGCTTGTCGTTGAGCAATGATATAGTTAGTTGCTTGAAGATAGATGATACTGTTGAGCATAACAGCGATAAAATTCACGACCATCAGGATGGCCAAACTGTACCTCACACCTCTAAATTTTCTCATCACTGCCACCCATTCACATCAAATTGATCGATGTTTTCCTTTGTCATCATTTGAACCGGAATAGTTATCTCTTTTTGGTAGCTCTTCCCAGCCGTCATATCTTGGATGACCTCCATCACGCGGTCTCCCATCTTCAAAGGAGACTGGGCAACGGTCCCCTCGACATCATCGGTCGAGTGCAGCAAGGATTTCATATCGGGTGAGCCATCGATCCCATATATCGCGATGGGATGGGTGATCCCTTGTTCCTTGATGGCCGCTAGAGCTCCAATAGCTGAGCGATCATTCAGAGCGACCAGGGTATCGATATCCACCCCTGACTGCAAGAACTTCCGAACAGCTGGCATGGCGATCTCCGTCTGCCCTTTGGTTTCTAGTTCCGAGATGATCTGATAAGACCCCCGACCTTTGATGGTATCCTTAAATCCCTGAATTCGCGTATCTGCTGAAACCGTCCCCTTATGCTCCAAGAGAAGGATCCGAGCATTTGAAGAGCGTCTCATCAGCTCTTTCGCAATCAAGACTCCTGCTTGGTAGTTATCGGATACAATGCTGGCATCAGGCTTAAAATGCTTCAGCTGGGTATCGACCGCAATGATCTTAATTCCTTGCTTTCTAGCTTTTTTAAGAGCCTTTAAAATCGGCTGGCTATCCCCCTTGACCGGATTAATCACAATCACATTCACTTTTTGGGCACAAAAATCATCGATCTGCTGGCTCTGCCTTTTTTCGTCCAATTCTGGATCTCGGACATAAACAAGAGCCCCTTTCTCATCGGCAATTCGACTAATTTCCGAATGAATACTTTTATAGAACTCATTGTTCATTGTCATATAGGTAACACCGATCTTGGTCTGTCCCTTCATGCTACTGGTTTGACAAATCGCATAGATCCACAAGAGGATGCAGGCCACTGGAATCAACAGTAGAACCCGTTTTAACAGCCATTTCAACCGTTCTTTTCTCTCTTCTTTTCCTTTCAAACTCCGTTCCTTTTCTGAAATTTTTGAATATATATTAGTTTATTTTACTACTTTTTCAAAAAAAGTGCTTGTTTTTATTGTACAGATGTATTTATTTGATTCATTTTAAAAAGAGTCGTTCCCGAATAAAATCCCTCATAAGTATGAAAAAAGCTAGTCTAGGGACGAACTAGCTTTTTTTACTTCTAAAAGGGAAGATCTTCCTCTTCTAAGATAATATCGGCCAAATCTCCTGTTCCACCATTTTCACGCATAGCCCGCTGAGCCCGGCTCTCTAGCAACTGAAAACTTTGGCAGAGGACCTCTGTCACATACTGCATGACACCATTTTTCTCGTAGCGGCGCGTCCGAATCTCTCCATCCAAAGAGATCAGGCTCCCTTTACTGGCATAACTAGCCATGGTTTCAGCCAATTTCCCCCAGACAACGACATTGACAAAATCAGTCTCTCGCTCCCCGTTTTGGTCCTTGTAGCGACGATTGACCGCAACGGTCACTCGGGCAACGGATTTGTCTGTGCTGGTTTTATGCAATTCTGGAGCCGCTACTAGGCGACCGATTAAAATAACTTTATTATACATCATTTACCTCCTATCTATTTATTCGAAAAAATTTCAAAAAATGGAAGTGGCAAACCAAAATCAAAAAAATCTAGGATTCAAAAAATCCTAGATTCTTCTCTTTATTCATGCCAGTGACGAGCAGGATCAAATGGTGTTCCTGCTACTTCTGCGTCATCCAATTCAATAATGCCTCGTTTTTGAGGAGCATTTGGCAAGTGCAATTCGCGAGGACTGCACATCATGCCATAACTTTTTTCACCACGAAGTGCTCCTGGGAAAATCAAGCCGCCATCCGGCATCATGGCACCTGGAAGAGCGACAATGGTCTTGAGACCGACACGCGCATTTGGAGCTCCTGCCACGATCTGAACCGTCTTATCTGCCCCAATTGCTACTTGGCAGATATTCAAGTGGTCACTATCTGGATGGGCCACCATTTCAAGGATTTCTCCCACCACAAATTTTGGTTCCCGATCATTGACCAAGCGTTCTGAAAAACCTTCTCTTTCCAATTCTTGGTTCAAACGAGTCACTTGCTCATCTGTCAAAAAGACTTGGCCCTTGCCTTCTACGGCAAAGATAGTTGAGAGTTCAAAGATATTCCAGGCAACCGTTTCTTGGTTGTCCTCACGGTAAACGCGAGCCACCTTTCCTTTTCTCTCCACCGCTAGCTTAGCTTCCCCACTGTTTTTCAAGGTCAGCATCAATACATCGCCGACTTGTTCTTTGTTGTATGTTACAATCATGTTCTTCTCCTATTTTAATCCTGCTAAGAATGCTGTAATCTGAGCTTTAGTTTTCCGATCCCGATTGACAAACCGTCCGATTTCCTTATCCTTTTCCAGAACCACCAAACTAGGGATCCCATAAACATCCCAGACTTTCGCCAGATCCATATAGGCATCTCGGTCAATTAAGATAAAGGTAAATTCGGGATTTTCAGCCTCAATCTCCGGCAAAAAAGGCTTGAGATAACGGCAATCCCCACACCAGTCAGCTGAAAAGACAAAGACTTTCTTGCCCTCTTGCTCTACATAAGAAGCAATTTCTTCTAGAGAATTTGGTGTAATCATAGTTTTTCCTCTTCGTACCGCAAAAGACCATCCTCATAGACAAAGCGGTAATGGCGCTCATCTTCAAAAATGACGCCTCCTACTAAACGCTCTTCACTAGACTCGTAGAGTTCCACATACAAGGTCGCAATCGTCCCCATAGCTTCCATTTGCTCCCGTACTTCTGCCACCAACTCTTCTTGAGTACGGAGACGTTTTTGATCTTTGGCAATTTTATAAACACCGGCCGCAAGAGCTCCTGCACTTGCTACAGCCAGACTAGACAAAATAATTTTTTTAGCTTTCATAGTGCCTATTGTAACACAAAATAAGCAGAGGGACAATGGTCTAGGCTGGATCTCCTCCTTCAGTTTTTCGGGACCGATTTCTATAATAACGCTACCATCCTTGTAGAAAAAGTGATAAAATAGCATCAGAAAGAAGGTAACCTATGACTGATTTATTTTCTAAAATCAAAGAAGTAACTGAAATCCCTGCCATCTCAGGTCATGAAGCTCCTGTACGGGATTATTTACGCCAACAATTGACCCCTCATGTGGACGAAATCGTGACAGATGGTCTCGGTGGGATCTTTGGGGTCAAACACTCAACAGCTGCCGATGCTCCTCGTATCTTAGTAGCTGCCCACATGGACGAAGTTGGTTTTATGATCAGCGAAATCAAAGCTGACGGAACTTTCCGTGTTGTCCCAATCGGAGGTTGGAATCCGATGGTCGTCAGCAGCCAGCGCTTTAAACTCTTTACACGTGATGGACGTGAATACCCTGCTATTTCCGGATCTGTTCCTCCACATTTGACACGTGGAACAGGTGGACCAACCGTACCTGCCATTAGCGACATCGTCTTTGATGCAGGCTTTAGCTCTAAAGCCGAAGCTGAGAGCTATGGCATCCGTCCTGGAGATACCTTGGTCCCAGATAGCTCTGCGATTCTCACTGCTAATGGTAAAAACGTCATTTCTAAAGCATGGGATAACCGCTACGGCGTCTTGATGGTCAGCGAATTAGTCAAGAGTCTTTCTGGACAAGCCTTAGACAACGAACTCTATGTGGGGGCTAACGTTCAAGAAGAAGTAGGACTTCGTGGAGCCCACACCTCAACTACTAAATTTGATCCTGAAATCTTCCTTGCTGTAGACTGTTCACCAGCAGCGGATGTCTTTGGGGACCAGGGCGCGATTGGTGAAGGAACACTGCTTCGCTTCTACGATCCAGGTCACATCATGCTACCAAATATGAAA
The DNA here is from genome assembly GCF_053010205.1 of Streptococcus sp. W151. Classification (NCBI taxonomy): domain Bacteria; kingdom Bacillati; phylum Bacillota; class Bacilli; order Lactobacillales; family Streptococcaceae; genus Streptococcus; species Streptococcus sp. W151. The sequence goes on from NZ_JBRKNT010000002.1 coordinate 234,061, forward strand.
GACTTCTTGCTCACAACTGCTGAGGAAGCGGGCATTAAATTCCAATACTATTGTGCCAAAGGTGGTACCGATGCAGGTGCAGCACACTTGAAGAACGGCGGAGTCCCATCAACAACCATTGGTGTCTGTGCACGTTACATCCACTCTCACCAAACCCTCTATGCCATGGATGATTTCTTGCAAGCGCAAGCCTTCTTGCAAGCATTGGTTAAGAAATTGGATCGCTCTACAGTTGATCTGATCAAACACTATTAAGCAAATCCAATCTGAAGCCCCCATAAGGGGCTTTTTTAGGGGGGGAAACAAACTTCTCTTGGAAACTTTCTACCGTGAGTTCTGGGCCATCCAAACTCTTCTAAGAAAAGTGACAAAGAATAGTTTGTCTTCCATCTGTTTTCTGATATAATATGAAAGAATGAAATGGTAGGGAAGGGAACACTCATCCTTGGATTCGTGTGGCAGACCCTTCCCTTATATACAGGAGTTTTACATGAAAAAACAAGCTTTTAGTTCTGAACAGTATTTGAACTTGCAACGTGACCACATTATTGAGCGGATCAATCAATTCGATGGTAAGCTCTACCTTGAATTTGGTGGTAAGATGTTAGAAGACTTCCACGCTGCTCGTGTCCTCCCTGGATACGAACCAGACAATAAGATCAAGCTGCTCCAAGAATTGCGCGACCAGGTGGAAATTGTCATTGCCATCAACGCCAACAACATTGAGCACTCAAAAGCCCGTGGAGACCTAGGAATTTCTTATGACCAAGAAGTGCTACGTTTGATCGACAAATTCAATGAATTGGGGATCTTTGTGGGCTCTGTCGTGATCACCCAATATGCTGGACAAGCAGCAGCAGATGCCTTTCGCAAGCAACTGGATAAGAGCGGGATCGCCTCTTATCTACACTATCCGATCAAGGGCTATCCGACCGATATGGACCACATCATCTCTCCTGAAGGGATGGGGAAAAATGACTACATCAAGACTAGCCGCAATTTGGTCGTTGTGACAGCTCCTGGACCTGGTTCTGGCAAACTGGCAACTTGTATGTCTAATATGTACCATGACCAATTAAATGGAATCAAATCTGGTTATGCTAAGTTTGAAACCTTCCCAGTTTGGAATCTTCCTTTGCACCACCCAGTCAACTTGGCTTATGAAGCAGCGACTGCCGATCTAGACGATGTCAATATGATCGATCCCTTCCACCTCCAAACCTACGGGGAAACAACGGTCAACTACAACCGCGATATTGAAATCTTCCCTGTCTTGAAGCGCATGTTGGAACGGATCTTAGGAACCTCACCTTATGCTTCTCCAACAGACATGGGCGTCAACATGGTTGGTTTTGCCATTGTGGACAATGACGCTGCGATTGAAGCTTCCCAACAAGAAATTATCCGTCGCTACTACCAAACCATCTTAGATGTCAAAGCAGAGCGTGTCGGTGAAGGGGCTGTGAAGAAAATTGAGCTCTTGATGAATGATTTGGGGATTACTCCAAATGATCGGAAAGTGACCGTCCTTGCCCGCCAAAAAGAAGAAGAAACAGGGGAGCCCGCTTTGGCGCTTGAATTGCCAAACGGCGAGATGGTAACCGGAAAAACGTCTGATCTCTTTGGCCCAACCGCAGCCCTCTTAATCAATGCGATTAAGAAATTAGCGCATATTGATAAAGAAACCAAATTAATCGAGCCAGAATACGTCCAACCTATCCAAGGCTTGAAGATCAATCATTTGGGTAGCCGTAACCCTCGTCTTCACTCAAACGAGATCCTCATTGCCCTTGCCATTACGGCTATGAGCAACGAAGACGCTAAGCTTGCTATGCAAGAATTAGGCAAGTTGAAAGGCAGCGAAGCCCATTCAACCGTTATGCTGACAGACGAAGACAAGAACGTCCTTCGCAAGCTCGGTATCAACGTCACAATGGACCCTGTCTACCAGTACGATCGCTTGTATCGTAAATAAATCAAGACAAACAAAAACAATCCCTGCTCAAGGGATTGTTGAGAGTGTAGATAGACGAATCTTTAATAAAATCTAATCAATTCTTTAAAAATTATACTTGTTATAGTTATTCAATCATATTCTGAAACTTTCCGCCGTGAGAAAAGTGCCTGAAACGACTCAGTTTCAGGCACTCGGAATGATTGAGACCTCAGGCTCAATCATTAGTCTTGGAACTTCGTAGAAGTTCGCAGACGTCCGTACTCACCTAAGGAAAGTTTTTTAAGAAGTCTTTGTCTTCAATTTGAACAATCCCTTGAGCAGGGATTGTTTTTTTATAAAGCAAAGAAGAGAGATTATTTGACGGCATCCCATAATTGGCGAATGGGCTTTCTTTGAACAGGGTCCACAAAATGAGGAGCAATTTCATTTAAAGATTCTAATACAAAGGCTCGTTCTGCCACATAAGGATGCGGCAAGATCAAGCTAGGGCTGTAGCAAATCGTGTCCTCCATATAAAGCAGATCTAAATCAATCACACGCGGTCCCCACTTGACCTCACGGACACGCCCCATTTCCTGCTCGATGGCAAGTAAGGTCTCTAGTAAATCCTCTGGGGTCATCCAGGTTTCAACCTCTGCCACCTGATTCAAAAAGGCGTCTTGCTCCACTCCTCCCCAAGGTTCCGTTTCAATCCTTGTGGACGTTTGAAGAAGGTGAATGCCTCGATCCTTGATTTTTTCTAGCGCCGTCTCTAGCTGCAGTTGTTTATCTCCCATATTGGTACCAAGGCCAATAAAGGCTCGTTTTTTCTCTCGTTCGATTGTCACCGAACAAGTCTCGAGTGGCAAGGAAACAGGAGCCCAAGGTTTCTTCAACTCCAGACGAACTTTTTCTACAAAGGCATAGCTTTCGAAAATCTTTTGCACCAATTGAAAGGCAACCGTTTCAATCAGATCGATCTTTTCTGCCTGCATCCACTCGGTCAACTGTTCCGCTAAGATCCCGTAATGGATCGAAGCATCCAAATCTCCTGTGCGGGCTGCACGGGTCATCTCATAATCCACCCATAGGTCTAGGACAAAGCGTTGTCCCAATTCTTTTTCTGCCGGAAAAACACCATGATAGGCGTATATCTCTAAGTCCTTGATCCGTAATTGATCCACTCTCTTCACCTCTTATAGCCGGCCATTAGTGGCCCATGAGTTTATAGGCTTCATTTTTCAAGTCTTTATCTGTCGCAAGCAGTCCACGTGCAGCAGTTGTCACTGTTGCAGTCCCAGGTTTACGGACACCACGCATGTTCATACACATATGCTCTGCTTCTACCCAGACAAGGGCACCTTGCGCTCCAAGATATTCCATCAAGGCATCTGCGATTTCTACCGTCAATCGTTCCTGAATCTGTGGTTTTTTAGCATAAACTTCGACCGTACGAGCCAGTTTTGAAAGCCCAGCAACGCGGCCATTTGGAATGTAGGCAATGTGCACTTTACCATAAAACGGTAAAAAGTGATGCTCACACATGGAATGGAAGAAAATATCCTTCTCAACCACCATATTGTTATCAATGATTTCAAATGATTTAGACAGGTGCTCTTCTGCCGTCTGTCCTAGTCCTGAAAAGATTTCTTGGTACATCTTTGCAATGCGGGACGGGGTTTCTTGAAGCCCTTCACGGTTCTCATCTTCACCGACTGCCTCGATGATCATTTTTACTGCTTCTTCAATTTTCTTTGTATCCATATCATCTCCTAGTTGGATTTTTCTGTTTTTAATAAATAAGGTCGTACCTGGCTAAGGAAATAGAGCGATCCCGTTACAATGAGGAACTCATCATCTCCAGCTTGCCAGTTTTGTAGAAATTCTCGCCAGTCCACTTCCTCAAGCTGGTGGTGGTTTGCAGTAGCTGTCATCTCTTCTTGAGAATAGGCTCTTGGATCTTCAAAGGTCGTGAGGATCAAGCGACTATTTTCCAGTTTCTGCCACTGAATGAGCATCTCTTCTAAGGCTTTGGTCCGGATGCAAGTAAAAAGAATGGTCTTTTTTTGACTTGGGAACAGTTCTCGAAGACTTGCGATCAAAGGCGCAACGGCATGGGGGTTATGGGCCCCGTCCAGCAAGATCATGGGTTTTTGAGAGATCACTTCCATCCGGCCAGGCCAGACAACCTGACGCAAGGCCTTATCTACCAACTCTTTTGACAAGAGTTCACGCCCTTCTCTTTCAAAAAGTACATCACAGATACTGATAGCAAGAGCTGCATTTCTGGCCTGGTGATGACCTAAGAGTGCTACTTGATAAGAAGCTGTTCCTCTTTTAGAACTGTAATAAGAAAAGGATTGGCCCGATAGACAAGAGGCTTCTAGCTCAACTTGGTAATCTCTGTCATAGGCTGTTATCGGTGCCTGCTCTTGAATCGCAATGCCTTCAATGACTTGGCTAGCTTCTGCTTCTAATTTCCCTAGAACCAGAGGAATTCCTGGCTTAATGATACCTGCCTTTTCACGGGCAATGGAAGCCAAATCTGGCCCAAGAAGAGCAACATGGTCCAAGCCGATCGATGTGATCGCAGTCATAACGGGCTGGCAGACGTTGGTACTGTCTAGTCGTCCCCCCATACCGACTTCCATAATCACATAATCCAGCTCCTCATGAGCAAAATAATCATAGGCGATCGCCGTCATCACTTCAAATTCCGTCAAACCTTGAAAGATGTCTCTTGATTCTTCAGCTTCCAAGAGCTGTTGGTAGCTATCCAGATAGGTTTGCAGGTCTTGAACGGAGATGGCTTCGCCATTAATGGTGATCTGGTCATTGTAATGGATCAGATAAGGAGAGGTAAAGACTCCAACGCGTAAACCTGCCTGCCCCAAAAGTTGGGACAAGGTAGCAATGGTTGAGCCCTTGCCATTGGTCCCCGCAATATGAATGACACGACAGTCTAGGTGAGGATTTCCTCTCAAAGCCAAGAGAGCTTCCATGCGCTCCAAGCCAAAATGTGGATCCTGCGAACGATAGGCTTCTAGCCAACGAAGATCCAACTGATGTTCTTTTGTCTTCATTTACTTGTATTGTTTTAAATTGGTATCTGCTGCCTCTTGGGCTTGGGAAATGGCTTGGCCCAGACTGGCTGCCATCTTGTGTAGGGGAATATCATGCACCCGCACTACTTCGACTCCTTGACTGGCTGCAATACTCGTCAAATGGCTCGAAGCCAGGTCCCGATTCCAAAAACCAGTCTCCGTTGCAGGATCTGTCTCAAATCCAGCTTCTTCAATAATATTGACCACAAAACGTTTGCGGGAGACCCCTAGAAAGATCGGATAACCTTTTTGGTGGATGGTTTCAAGCTCTTGTAACAAGAGCAAATTCTCGCGCTTGGTCAAACCAAAGCCGATCCCAGGGTCTAGCATGATCCGTTCCGTCTGGACACCGGCTTCTTTTGCGACCGCAAGCGAGCGGTCAAAGAAGGTCCACATCACGTCTTGAATCGGTTCTTGAGCCATTGTTTGAAGCTCTGCTTCTGTAAAAGCTGGTTCAAAACCAAAAGTTGGAAAAATAGTGGAACTTGGATGATGCGGTCTTGCCATCACTGGATTAAACATGAGAACTGCGCTGGCTTCATGCTCTGCAACCACAGTAGCCATCTTAGAATCTCCAAGAAAACCAGTAATATCATTGACAATATCGGCTCCAGCTTCCAGCGCTGCCGCCACCACCTGGGACTTCCAGGTATCCACTGAGATCAAGACATCACTTTCTTTCCGAATGGCTTCAATCACCGGAACTACGCGGTCAATCTCTTCTTGGATCTCCACATAATGACTACCAGGTCTGGTTGATTCTCCTCCGATATCCAGGATCTGAGCCCCTTCTTGGATCAGTTTCCTTGCCTGCTGCAAGGCTGCATCCATACTCGTATACTTACCGCCATCAGAAAATGAATCCGGAGTGACATTTAAGATCCCACAAAGAAGGGTCCCTTGGCCACTCAGCCATTTATTATCAATCATTTTCGTCCTCCTTTGATTCCCTTCCTACAGCATGATTGCGAACAAAAGAGGCTAGAACAAATGTTCTAAACCTCTGAGTTCATTCTCCATACAGATTGCTTATTTTTTTCTGACCTTCTGTACAAAGATTCTGCATCAAAACTCATTGGTACCTACCATTTTATCATAATTTATCATGGAAGAAAACTCTCGATACCGGCAATAAACAAAGGAGGAATACAGCCGGATAATAATAAGCTAACGCATTCAAGGTCATATGGAGACAGATGCTATACTCGATCCGCTTGTAGCGATAAGCCACCCAAGTTAAGATCAAGGACATGCCTCCGTAAGCTACCCATTCCCCTAGGGTACTCGGTCCATGTAAGTAGGTAAAAAAGAGAGCACCAGCTAGGTAACCGATCGGTTCTGCTCCTCGAAAGATCAAACGAGGGATGATGGCCCGACAGAGCAGCTCTTCTAGAATCGGAGCGACAAGGATCACGACCATTCCCATAGCAAGAAAAGGAGCATGAGATTGCAGTTCATTTAGAGCTGCTTGATTTGCCGTCGTAGCACCTGCCTCTTGTTTCAACAAGGGATAGGCGAGCAGGTTATTAGCCATCAATAAGAGAAGAAAAAGAAAATTTCTCCCCAGAGCCGGCCAGGTAATCACCCGAACATCTAAGTTCTCCAGAGGGCTCATCTTGATGATTCTATAAAAAGCAAAGAGCACCACCACTGTAGCTAAGGCTGTCAAAACAGTAACCGACTCCGCATTCACTCCTTCTTGAAGGGAATAAACCATGGTGATGAGGGGAAATTGGGAGAGAAAGAATAAGGGCACAAAAAGCAGGAGCCAGAGAGCATTCTTACATAATGGGTGCTCTCGAACAAAAGACTGTATTTTTTTCAATGGACAACCTCTTTCTTGTATAAAATAAGAAGACTGGGGCTTTCGCCTCTAGCCTTCTCACTTTATTTCAGTTTACTGATTTTTGAAACGTTCAACGTCACGCGCAATCACCAACTCTTCATCAGTCGGAATAACCAATACCTTCACACGGGAATCGTCTGTGGAAATATCTCCGACAACTCCAAAGACGTTCTTTTCAGGGTCGATCTTGCATCCAAACCAGCTGATCCCATTGATAATAGAAGAACGAACGTTTACTGCATTTTCACCGATCCCTGCTGTAAAAATGATGGCATCTGCACCATTCAAGACAGCTAAGTATTGACCAATGTATTTTTGCAAACGATCGATAAAGATATCGTAAGCCAATTTGGCTTTTTCGTCTCCATTATGCATCGCTGTATGAATATCCCGCATGTCGCTAGAAGATTCAGAAACACCCAGAAGACCTGATTCACGATTGAAGATGCGGCTGATGTCTTCAGGCTTATTGAAATCCTCTGTATGTTCCATCAAGTAAGGAATAATCGCTGGATCGAGATCCCCTGTCCGCGTTCCCATCATGACGCCACCTAGAGGCGTGAAGCCCATTGAGGTATCGACAGAAATTCCCTTATCAACCGCTGTAACAGATACCCCATTTCCGACATGGCAGGTGATCAATTTCAATTCTTCTAAAGGTTTTCCAAGAAGTTTAGCAGCTTCACCAGCTACATACTGGTGACTGGTTCCATGAGCGCCATACTTGCGGACCTTATTTTCTGTGTAATATTTGGTTGGAAGAGGGTAACGATAAGCTTTTTCTGGCATGGTTGTATGGAAAGAAGTATCAAATACTACAACACTGGTGATATCTGGACAAATCTCTCTAAAAGCCCGAATCCCTGCTGCATTTGCAGGATTATGAAGAGGTGCTAACAAAGACAATTCCTCTACTTTTCGAAGGACTTCGTCATCTACCAAGGCAGAATCATTGAAGTATTCTCCACCAGCAACGACGCGGTGACCCACGCCTGTAATCTCATCGTAGGATTTGATAATATCAAAGCGAATCAAATCATCCAACAAAATTTTTACAGCTTGTGTATGGTCCTGGATATCTAATACTTGTTTTTCTGAACGTCCTTCAAATTTAACAGTTGAAATAGAATCTTTCAAACCGATCCGTTCAATCAACCCTTTTGCAAGAACAGTTTCCTCTGGCATTTGGTACAATTGCCATTTCAAACTAGAGCTTCCTGCATTAATAGAAATTGTTTTCGACATATATTCACCTCATTAAGCGTTTTCACTTTTTCTATTATATCAGATCTTTGATAAAATTTCACTATCCTTTAACCAGTTTTGGAAACTTTCCATGAAGTGAACCACTTGGTCTTGATCCTGAAGATCGGTAAAAGGATAGACAAAGGGCTGAACAGACTCTTCTTCTTGTTTTCGTAGGACGAAAATCGTCTTAGCATAGGCTGGATTTGAAAAGAGAGATTCTGGCAAGGTCAGCATGGCCAGGATTTGAGCCTTGTCTTTCAACCAAGCTTTTAAAAGATCACTCTGAGGACTCGTCAAGAGGTTGTTGGGAGCTAAAAAGATAGCCACTCCTTGAGGTTTCAGGTATTTCAGCGCCTGTTCCATCATAAGGTGATGGGCATAAGTATGCCCTTCGGAGCTCGCTACCTGATAGCGCTGCGCAATCGCATCATCTGGATAATAACCAATTGGAAGATCGCTGATGATCAAGTCACTTTCTTTCAAAACTTGTGGACGAACCGCATCTCCTTGTGCAAAGACAACGCTAGACTCCATCACATCTGCGATACTAGCAGATAGGTCAATCAAGAGATCATCCACTTCCAATCCTAAATAATCGATCTTGAGACGGCTATTGTTGACAATGGTCTCAGCGAGATTTCCGCTCCCACTTCCCACTTCTAAGACATCCAGTTGGTCGCTTTTGGCCAACTGATCGATCAAAAATGTAATGATAAAACCAATCGCATCTGGGGTGAACTGGTGATTTGCTTGCAAAGGCTCTGTTTGAGCAGCTTTCATAAAAAGGAACTGGTAGGCTCTGCGCCATTCTTCCTTACTTAAACCTAGTTCTTTTAATTTTTGGCTATTATTTTTGACAATGTCTAGATCTGTCTTGCCCTCTAAATACATGGCATTTTGCTCAATCAAGGCGTCATAAAAGTTGGTCGACAATTCATTTTGAATACTTTGAGTGTTTTCTAATAGATAGGTATAGGCTTGTTCAATTTTTTCGAAATTCATGATTTCCTCCGCACCCTATCATACCAAAAATTAGTCTTTTTCGCTATTTTCTGATGGCTCCTTCGTCTCTTTTGACGTCTCTTCAGAAGGCTTTTCGCTCCCTATCTGCTCTTTATCTTTCTGTGTCTTCTTCTTTTCTTTTTTGCTCTTTCTACTATCCTTTTCTTCCCTTACAGGAAGAACAAACTCATAGCTTTCTCCATCCATCTTAGCCTGGGCATGAAAAAAACCAGTATCCTGCTGTAGCTGAACAACTCCAGACTTTAAGTGAATCTCTGATGCCTTCTCATCACCCTTTCCTTTTTCAAGAGCCAATTGTACCAAAGCATAGGCCCGAAGTCGATCTTGACACGTCTTTAAGATCCGTTTTTCCGCGACCTGACGGTGGAGATAAAACTGAAGCAAGAGACTGAAAATCGCTGCCATCAAAAGGGCGTAGAGCAAGACACCAGCCTTAACTTTTTTCATTTTGTATCGCTGGTACCACATGGTAGACATACTCCCTTTCTAGACCTTCTTCAAAATTCAAACGCAGATGAATCAACTCTCCCTCCTGCCAAATCTGACTAGAGTGAACTCCTGAAATCATAGGCTGATAGCCCCTGCCCTTAGCATCTGTTTTTCGAATATCATCTCCTTTAGACTGGCCAATCGCAATTGGTTTTTGATCCTGAATCAAGTAGATATGGTTGTTCTCTACTTTTTCAAAATGACTCCGGTCCAATTCCACCTGCATTTGTTGCTGAAATAAGATCCATTCTTCCTGCTTTTGATGCGCTTGGTAGTCCAATTCAGCATGCAGGAGTTTAGTCAAGCCTTGAAAAACTAACACACCCCCACTGAGCACTAAGAGAGCAACTAAAGCTTCGAGCAAGGTAAAGGCCTTAACCCTTCCTTTATTCCACATGCAGTACCACCTTTCCTTGATGATAGACCGTGATTTGATCGGCATCTTTTTCAACATGAACCTGAATGCCATTAGCCTCAAGATGATTTTGCCCTGTCTGAAGCGCCATTTGAGCGACAGATAAGACCTCTACCTCCTTGAAATCCGCTAGCCGCTCCTTGCGCGAACGCCGGATCTCCCCTAATAATAGGGTCGTAATCATGGCAAATAAACTCAAAGCTACTAGGGATTCTATGAGAATACTAGCGGGAACGGATGCTCTTTTTAATTTTTCCATTTCCAAGCGAAAGCTGATAGGTCACCACTCCTCTCTGTGTCTGAAAGTGAACATTAGCCAGGGATGAATTGCCACCTGCTCGGTCTAAACGAATGGTTTTAGGATCTTGCAAAATGACAGAATCAGGAATCTCCACCGTCTGGTAAGGCGTTTGAATCTTCCTTGCACTCACTTCAACATCCAATTCCGTTTGCCTTGCTAGTGCTATCTTCTGGCTTTCTTGATAGAGGTGTTCAAACTCTGCAAAAAATACTTTTTCTTCCACCTGCTGAAAACTAGTCTTGATCGATCCCGTTAGACCCAGATAGATAAAGCTAACGATCATCAAGGTCAGAAGGGTCTCCACCAAGGTGAAGGCCTTAATCTGCAACCGCACGAGTTTCTCCACTATTTTTCGCATAATAGGCACGGTAGGATTCTGCTTGTTTGTTGGTAATATTCCCATCAGCAATCAGTTTGGCTAGAGTGGCTTGGTCATTGGTATGATTGAGTTCATACAATTCAGCCTGGCTTTCGACCACCTTGACAACCGCTGCATTTCCTGTCTCTTTCACAGAGTCTTTTTGCTTGGTCAAATTCGGCACAAAGAGCAATAAGAGTACACTGATGATCAATAAGACCACCAACATTTCAATCAGCGTAAAAGCTTTTACCTTATATGTTTTTAATTTTTTCATAAATGAACCTCCATATTTTGATAAATCGGCAGCAACATGGCTGCGTAAAGCAAGACAATCACAAGAGCCACAAAGACAAAGACCAAGGGTTGTATCACATTCATGGCCTTGTGGACCCGACGAAAGAAGTCTTCCCATGTTTTTTCAGCGTAGATCTCTAGCTCACTTCCAAGCTTTGATTTGACCTCACCATATTCAATCATAAGCGGCAATTCTTTTTTGAAAAAAGAATATCCCCCAACCGTCTCTGAAAAGGATTGACCGCGGTCTAAAGAAAGAGCTAAGTCTCTTCCAATCTCTTGGAAAAGCTGGGATTTTTGCTCCTGCATCATGGTAAAAATCTGAGACAGCTCCAATCCTTGCCCAATCAGATTGCCCCATTCTCTGGCATAATAGGCTGTCAAATAAGCTTGAATCATGCCTTTCCCGAAAGGAAGATGGGACAAGCTTCTAAAAACTTTGATCTTGCTAGATTTTCGATAATAGAGAAAGCTGAATAAGAAGAGGGCCACTATTCCCGCTACGAGCGCCAAAAAGAGTTGGGGAAAAGAACTGATCAATTGCGTACCAATATTTTGTGCATCCATTTGAGGGAGCAAATAATTGCGCAGGCCTAGCATAATCAAAACTAAAAAACCAAGTAAGATAAGAGGATAAGTGCTAACTTCGATCAACTTTTTCTTGACCTTGCGCATATTCTCCAGATAAGCACTGATTTTCTCCAAGCTCAATGCAAGATTTCCATGGAGCTCAGCGAGAGACAGCTGCGTCGAGACCGCATCTGAAAAACCGATCCCTGCCATCATCTCTGAAAAACTCCGACCCCGAGAGAGATCTGCTCGCATCTGGGAGACCAAATGACTCTCCACTAGGTGGGAACGATCCAAAAAATCAACAATCTCAGACAGATGAAAACCACTCGAATAAAGATTCAAAAACAATTCAATGATTTGCTTTTGTTTAGTTGTAGATAATTTTTTCGGCTTGTGCCTGAGCCAGCTGGATATATCCCGATTGAGCCAAGAGATCCATTTGTTGGTTCCAGCGGCTAGCTGAGTGTTCTTGGTAGTTTTCCGTTGCAAAATCGACAACACCTCCTCCTGCAATTAATCGTTGGTAGCAAATACCTTGTAAAACAATCTTGAGCTCCTCCTCACTCACTCCAAGCTCTAAAAGCCTCTCATAAACACCTCGAACACTCTTGGCATGAATAGTAGAGAAGACTGTGACCCCTGTCAAACTAGCTCGTACGACTGCACGAGCTGTTTCCTTATCTCGGATTTCCCCAATGATGAGAAGGTCCGGCCGATGACGTAAGGAGAGTTTGATTAGGTTGTCATAGGTCATGCCGATCTGGTCGTTCAGCTGGAGCTGTAACATATTATCCTGCTTGATCTCGACAGGATCTTCAATGGACATGACTTGCTGGTCCGCAAAGCGCTCTTGCGCCAAAGCATGCATGAGGGTGGTCTTTCCCGAACCAACAGGGCCCGCAAAGAGATAGAGCCCACGACCAGCCAATTTCTTCTGCAACTCAGGTAGCTGATCAAACCAAAAACGCAATTCGCGTTCCTCATCATGCAAGAGCCGAATAACCAAGCTTTCATAGCCACGATAATCCCCCACCGTCGACAAGCGAATCGATACCAGCCCATCCTCCAGAGGGTAATCACACGACCCTAGCTGGCTCCGCCTTTTTTCTCCCACATTCATGCCTGCTACGAACTTAAAGTGGCTGATCATAGCCGTCATCTCCTCAAAAGGGAAGGATTGTACAAAGCGCCTCTCATCTCCAACCCTCATAAAAACCTGGTACTCCTCTCTCCGAGGGATAAAGTAGAGATCCTGGGCTTCTTCTTTTTTTCCCATACGGATCAATTTTTTTGCAATTTCTTGAACCATAGTTCCTCCTCTCACTTATACTATTCGAAAAAGAAGACAAAAAAAGAAGACTTCCTAGATAGCTCTAAAAAATCTTCTAAATATCTCTTATGACAGGGTTGTCCCCTTTTTTGAATCGAGTGTATATTGACAAGAACGATGTTTGCGACTGCCTTTTTCTTTTTCATAACCTGGGCGGAGCTTGCTTTTAGGGATCTTGTGCTCGTCTTCTAGCAGAACAATCGAGTGGAACAATTGCACATCTTCACTGCAGTCCTCACACCACTCTTGCTCGTTGGTATCCCAAAAGATCGTCATGAGATCACTCCGACTCTTATAACTTGGAAAGTGTGCATTCAACTCCAACCACTTCTGCTTGTAGTATTTCAAAGCCTGGTAATAGTCTTCAAACTTCCGACTACTGACGATATCTTCTTCCCAACCATCTAGAAACCACCAGGGTTCACAGTCCCCATACATTTCAATCACTCGATACATAAACTCTTCCATCCTTTGTATCCTCTATTATATAGAAAATCCTTTGAGAATAAAAGTTTTCTGCTCAGAGCATAATTTTCAGGTAGTTTTCAGGTGATTTTTACAGTTATTTTTCAAAAATAGACTACTTGATTTCTCTTGGGTCCTTTTTTCGAGAATCAAAAAAGAGAGTCCCAACAAAATGACGAGCCATCCTGGGAACTCTCTCTTCTCAAGTATTTAGAACAATTCAAGTGCAATCATGGTTGTCATGGTTGCATCATAATAGTTGTTCAGAGGTAGATCTTGTGTGAAGATATACTTATTCTGTTGCACCAACTTCAGATAGCCTTTTTCGTGTTCAGAAGCATAGACTATCGGTGCCAAAAAACTTGCTGCCTGATGATTGTTCAAGGCCTTTCCTTTCAAGTCATAACCCGCGTACAGGTTTCTTTGACTCTTGAAAAAGTTTAACATCTTTTTCACCAATTTTTGACTGGTTGCATCCTTACTTTGAACAAGGTTATATGGAAGGCGACAAGCGTTATACGAGTAGGCTCCATCATACTTGGATTCAATCGTCTTGGGATCCGCTGCGCGAGTTCCTTGCTCATCTACCCAGATGAAATCAGGTAGTAAACCTGTTTTTGTTTGGGAGCTGATCGTTTGGAGTTGCTGCAACATCTTTTCTTTGATGTCCAACCACTTCGAATCTTTTGTCACTTCATAAAAGATCTGGAATTGCGCTGGCAGTGTATCAGACGTCCGCATCAAATGATAGAATTCCGAATCCTGATTGGCCCAATTTCCCACCGTTAACACACCGGTTTCTTCATTGTAGTTGTGTGCGAGAATATCTTCTAAAATCGCTTTGGCTTGAGCCTGGTAGTCTTTGGCTTGCTTTGGCCATTGCTGAGCAGCTTTTAGAAGAGCATAGGCAATATAGAGATCTCCATCTGTGGCATTATGGTCCTCATCCTTTACTTTTCCATTGCTGATGGTTTGTTTCCAAGACATCAATTGGGTACCTTCCAAGCGATGATTTAGATAATATTGATAGAGTCTGTCAAAGTCTGCTTGTTGGGCTTGTCCTTTTTTAGCAGCCGCAACAGTAATGAGCATTCCATAACTTTGCGCTTCAGATAAAACCACCGTTTGATTGCTATCATTGGTGGTTCGAACATAGGATTCTTTCCCTTTTGAAACAACAAAATGCTCATCCCACTGACGGTAAATTCGATTTCGCATCTCCACTTTACTTCTCGTTCTCGCTAAAAACAAGGTCAAACAGAAAATGCAAAGGATGACTAGAAACCATACATATCTCATCTTTTTCGTATTCATAATTTCTCCTATCCTGCTAATCGTTTTGTTTTAACCCATTTAGTTTCTTTCCGGTGCAATAGTTTATCCATTACAATCGAAGAGATGGCATCAATCGATACAATGATAAACAGTTGAGAATAGGTGAAGTAGGCAGCTAAGGCCAACCAAATTTGCTTGATAGTTGCTTGACCAAATTGTGAGGCAAGAGCCACATTAATCTGAAGTAAGTAGATCCCAATCATCAAGATCCAATTGAACAACATCAATTGCGCAATATAGATATTTTCTGAATCAAAGGCAAATGGAATTTGCACGCCTGGCACCACTGTATGGAGACACATGGCCAGAATATTGGCAAAAAAGATCAAGTCTGATAACACGATAGCTGCATTGAACCAGAAGAAGATACAGGAATAGTTGGTTACTTCTAACTTCACGCGCCAATTTCCCTTACCAAATAAATGTTTGAAGTTGGAAAGAACCACTTCATAATTCCCTTTGGCCCAACGTTTCCGTTGCATATAATAACTCTTCAGGGTCTCAGGTTCCTGTTGAAATGCTTCTGAATTATAGGCTAGAGCAATCAACTTCCCACTTTGCATAATCTTAAAGGAAATATCAGTATCCTCTGTTAAGGCACCGTTTTTCCATCCCCCAATACTCTTGACAAATTCAGTTTGAATAATAAAGTTGGTTCCTGGAATCCGTCCAATCTTAAAGAGATGCCACATGCCTACATGGTGAACCCGTTGGGTGACGACAATTTCTTGGTTGATACAGCGGGTCAAGAAGTTTTGACCAGCATTCCGCGTTTTATTGCGACCAAAAGAAGCCACATGACGCTCTGGATCTTTGAGCACTTCTTTCACAAGGAAATAAAGAGCATTCTTTTCAGGCATGGCATCTGCATCATAGACACAGATATAGTCTCCGGTCGCCATGGCCAAAGCGTCATTTAACACACCGGCTTTCCCACCTGTCCCACTGCGATTGATGATGGTCAAATCACGTCCTGCATACTCTGGCAATGCTTTAACTGCCAAACACTCTTCATAAGTGCGATCGGAACAATTATCTGCAAACAGTAGTAACTCTACACGATCATGTGGGTAGTTCAAATCAAGGATCGCTTTGGCTGTCTGTGCAATAACCACATCCTCATTATGGGCAGGTACGACGATCGTCACTTTTGGATAATAAGGAAGCGGATCCGTATTGACACGAAAATCACTGTGTTTAAACCAAAAATGAACGGCTGAAAAGAGGATTACTAGGCCCCAGGCTAAGGATAGCCAAATCGAAATCAAGGCAATAATCATCACAATTTGACTAATCATGGTCCACCGCCTTAAAGTTTTTATTGACACGGCGGTAAATCACCGTATAAGCTACAAATAATACAATAAAGCACAAGGCAAAAAATACACTAATGCCTACAGCTATATTAAAAAATATATTTGTAAGAGACATGTTTTCCTCCTAATATTCCACAATAATGTCTGTTTCAAGTTGACGTTTTAAGTAACGAATCATTTCTTTATAGCGATGGTATTTGATGCGATTTGATTGATCTACTACAAGAAAGCCGGACTGAAATTGGATGGCTTGCACCCCATCTTCGCCTTGGAATACAAGGCCTTCCAATTGTGGTTTTAAGACCGTCACATAATCCTTTTTCAGATCCCGCTCGCTATCAGCAGATAAGATCAAGAAATTACCGTCTGATACATAATACAAGCTTTCATTTGGCTTTAGATGATGCGTTACCAAATAGTTGATTTGGTTCAAGGTCCGATTGTATTCTCTCGGTTGCAATTGGAAGAACAATTCCTCGTGCGACCAGTGAATGAGTAAGGCTTGAATCGTATCATTGGTTTCCCCACCATAAGAAGCGATGCGGTTGCGGTAATCTGCGTAAGCTTCTGGCTCTTGATCCTTCACTTTTGCAATCTCTTTAAAGAGGTGGTAGCGAATTTGGGTCAAAATTCCAATCAAGATTGGAAAACTAAAGAGCAGAAGCAAGGCTTGATGAAATGGGATATAGACAACACCCGCCACCAAAAAGACAATCCCTAGGGCAAATGACAACAGGATGGTCCATGTCAACAACAAATCTGATAAAACAATAGCAGAAAATAATCCTAAAACAAAGAATAATCCTTCTTCAATCAGAATCTCTCTTGCAAAAAACAAGCAGTAAAGTAAAAGAAGTACTTCGAAAACAATCAAAATCAGCAACCATCTACTTAACTTTTCCGTTTTTTTCATTTATTCTTTCTCTCCCTCATGAAATTCTTCAGCAGCATCTCCCTGGCCAAAGTAATGTTTAATAGCTTGCACGATTCGCTCAGAAGCTCTTCCATCTCCATAAGGATTTCGGGCATTTGCCATTTCTAGATAAAGATGTTCGTTGGTTAAGAGCTCCGTCATCGTGGATTTGACGACAGCAGGATCCGTACCAACTAATTTCAAAGTCCCTGCTTTGACCCCTTCTGGGCGTTCTGTTGTATCACGCAATACCAATACCGGTTTCCCCAATGATGGTGCTTCTTCTTGTACCCCACCTGAATCCGACATGATAAAGTAACTTCTCGAAGCCAAGTTGTGGAAGTCAAGCACATCTAAAGGTGCAATGAGATGGATCCGATCATGATCTCCTAATAGATCGTTTGCCGCCTCTTGTACCGCTGGACTAAGATGCACTGGGTAAACCACTTCAATATCCGGTTCTTGATTCACCATTTCTCTCAGAGCTCCAAAGACCGCTCTCATGGGAGCTCCTTGATTTTCTCTTCGATGCATGGTGACAAGGATGATTTTTTTAGCTGGATCTAATTGATCCAGTACTTCGTGATGATAGTTCTCTTGAACCGTGAGTTTCAGCGCATCAATAGCAGTATTTCCTGTCACCACAATAGAGGATTCCGGATGATTTTCTTTTAAGAGATTGGCCTTACTTTCGCCAGTCGGCGCAAAATACAGATCCGCTAGATCATCCGTCATTTGACGGTTCATCTCTTCTGGATACGGAGAATATTTATCAAAGGTTCTCAAACCAGCTTCGACGTGACCAATGCGGACTTGATTGTAAAAGGCAACCAAACTCGCCGCAAAGGTAGTGGTCGTATCTCCATGAACGAGCACCATATCTGGCTTTTCTTTTTTGATAACTGGATCTAATTGATTCAGAATTTTAGAGGTAATGTCTAATAAGGTCTGGCTTTTCCCCATAATATCCAAATCGTAATCAGGTACGATGTTAAAGGTTTCTAAAACTTGGTCCAGCATTTGACGGTGCTGGGCAGTGACCACCGTAATGGTCTCAATGGTCTCCCTCTGCTTTTGCAACTCCAACACCAAAGGGGCCATTTTAATGGCCTCCGGTCGCGTCCCAAACACAACCATAATTTTCAATGTTCCCATAAACTTCCCCCGTCGACATACATGTAATTCGACATTTTTTTAATTTGTGTACATCTTTTTCCATTCTACCGCCAATGACTTTAAAAGTCAAACCGATTTTTGGTTTTATAAAGAAATTACTAATAGTTAGTCATTTTATTATTTTGACGTTTGGAATACATATCCATTTAATCACTAATTGTAATTATTTACAGCACGACTTCTACCGGGCTAATATTTTTGGTAAAAAAATAATTCAATAATTATACAATTATTTTTCAAATAATAAATTTTTATAATTTTTTCAAAAAAAGCCGGAACATGTAGTTCCGACTTTTTTTCTTATTCTTCTACGACTTCAGCTGTTTGAACTTCATCGACTGTTCCATCTGTTACTGGCACTTCTTCGATGATTTCAACTTCGTTAATCGCTTGTGGTTCCAAGTTACGGTAACGAGCCATCCCTGTACCTGCAGGAATAATCTTACCAATGATAACATTTTCCTTAAGTCCAAGGAGATGGTCTTTCTTACCACGGATCGCTGCGTCAGTAAGAACACGAGTGGTTTCTTGGAAGGAAGCAGCTGACAAGAAACTGTTGGTTTCAAGAGAGGCTTTGGTGATTCCCATAAGGACTGGACGAGCAGTCGCAGGAACTCCACCAGAGATAAGGACATCCTTATTGGCATCTGTAAAGTCTGTAATGTCCATAAGCGTACCCATGAGAAGGTCTGTATCTCCTGGATCCATGACACGTACTTTACGGATCATTTGACGAACCATTACCTCGATGTGTTTGTCGCCGATTTCTACCCCTTGGCTACGGTATACTTTTTGTACTTCCGCAAGAAGGTAAGTTTCAACAGACAAGACATCACGAACGGCAAGGAGACGTTTCGGTTGGATAGACCCTTCTGTCAGAGCCGCACCACGAGAAACTTGATCTCCTACTTCGACTTTCATACGAGCAGTGTAAGGGACAACGTATTCACCCTCACCAGTGGCTCCGCTAACAAAGACTTTCTTGGTCCGTGTAGAAGCATCTTCTTCGATGGCTGTGACTTCCCCTTTGACCTCAGTGATGACCGCTTCCCCTTTTGGATTGCGGGCTTCAAAGATTTCTTGGACACGAGGAAGACCTTGAGTGATATCGGTATTTGAGGCAACCCCACCCGTGTGGAAGGTACGCATGGTCAACTGTGTACCAGGTTCCCCGATAGATTGGGCAGCGATGGTTCCGACTGCTTCACCCACTTCAACCGCATCACCAGTCGCCAAGTTGATACCGTAACAGTGACGGCAGACACCATGGCGGGTGTTACATGTAAAGACAGAGCGGATAGTGACTTCTTCCACACCAGCTTTGACAATTTCACGTGCTAGGTCTTCTGAGATCAAGGTATCTGGACCAACGATGACTGCACCTGTTTCAGGGTGTTTAACAGATTTCTTGGTATAACGACCTGTCAAGCGTTCTTCGAGTGGCTCGATCATTTCCTTACCATCAGTAATGGCACGGATCACAAGTCCACGGTCTGTTCCACAGTCATCTTCACGGATAATGACGTCTTGGGCAACGTCAACCAAACGACGAGTCAAGTAACCTGAGTCGGCTGTCTTAAGGGCCGTATCGGTCATCCCTTTACGGGCACCGTGAGTTGAGAAGAACATTTCGAGTACTGACAAACCTTCGCGGAAGTTTGAAAGGATTGGCAATTCCATGATCCGTCCGTTTGGAGCGGCCATCAAACCACGCATACCGGCAAGTTGTGAGAAGTTTGAGATGTTACCACGGGCTCCAGAATCCATCATCATAACGATTGGGTTCTTCGGATCTTGGTTGTCCACCAAGCGTTTTTCCAATTTCTCACGGGCTGCACGCCATTCAGCTGTAACAGCATTGTAGCGTTCGTCATCTGTGATCAAACCACGACGGAATTGTTTCGTGATCTGTTCCACACGTTTGTGAGATTCTTCAATGATTTCCGCCTTATCTTCAACGACCGGAATATCGGCAATCCCCACTGTCAAACCAGCAAGGGTTGAATGATGGTAACCTAAGTCTTTCAAGCGGTCCAAGAAAGCAGACGTTTCAGTTGTACGGAAACGTTTGAAGATTTCGGCGATGATATTTCCAAGATTTTTCTTCTTGAATGGAACGTTTAATTCCAATTTCTCAATCGCTGATTTGACATCTTGACCAGGCTCCAAGAAGTACTTAGCTGGAACACCTTCTGTCAAGTTGGCATCATTAGGCTCTTGAAGGTATGGAAGCTCTGCAGGCATGATATCGTTAAAGAGAATCTTACCAACAGTTGTCAAGAGAATCTTGTGTTGTTGTGCTTCTGTCCATGGTTTGTTCAAGCTATCCGTCGCAATTCCGACACGTGTATGCAAGTGAACATAGCCATTACGAAGAGCCATCACGGCTTCATCACGGTCTTTAAAGACCATTCCTTCACCTTCACGACCAGCTTCTTCCATCGTGAGGTAGTAGTTCCCCAATACCATATCCTGAGATGGCGTAACGACTGGTTTACCATCTTTAGGGTTCAAGATATGCTCAGCAGCCAACATCAAGATACGAGCTTCTGCTTGAGCTTCTTCTGAAAGCGGTACGTGGATGGCCATTTGGTCTCCATCGAAGTCGGCATTGTAGGCTTCACAGACAAGGGGGTGCAAGCGAAGGGCTTTCCCGTCAATCAAGACAGGTTCAAAGGCTTGGATCCCCAAACGGTGAAGGGTCGGTGCGCGGTTCAAAAGAACTGGGTGTTCTTTGATCACTTCTTCCAAGATATCCCAGATACGTTCATCTCCACGTTCGACCAAGCGTTTTGCAGCTTTGACGTTTTGCACGATATCACGTGCAACGATTTCACGCATAACAAATGGTTTGAAGAGCTCGATGGCCATTTCACGTGGCACACCACATTGGTACATCTTCAGAGTTGGACCAACGGCGATAACGGAACGTCCTGAGAAGTCCACCCGTTTACCGAGCAAGTTTTGACGGAAGCGTCCTTGTTTCCCTTTGAGCATGTGGCTCAATGATTTCAGTGGACGGCTACCTGGTCCTGTGATTGGACGACCACGACGACCGTTGTCGATCAAAGCGTCAACCGCTTCTTGGAGCATCCGTTTTTCGTTTTGCACGATGATACCAGGGGCATTCAATTCTAACAAACGAGCCAAACGGTTGTTCCGGTTAATTACCCGGCGATAAAGGTCATTCAAGTCAGAGGCAGCAAAACGGCCACCATCCAATTGGACCATCGGACGAAGATCTGGTGGAATAACGGGAAGGATGTTGAGGACCATCCATTCTGGCTTGTTGCCAGATTTGTAGAAGGCGTCCAAGACATCCAAACGACGCACAGCCTTCACACGTTTTTGACCAGTTGCAGTCTTCAATTCTTCTTTCAAGAGAGCAATTTCAGCTTCCAGATCCACTTGTTTCAAGAGGTCTTGGATGGCTTCTGCACCCATCTTAGCTACAAAGGAACCTGGTCCGTATTCACGCAAGCGTTCACGGTATTCACGTTCTGTCATAATGGATTTGTGCTCAAGTGGAGTATCTTTTGGATCGATCACCACATAAGCTGCGAAGTAGATGACTTCTTCAAGGGCACGAGGGCTCATATCCAAGGTCAATCCCATACGAGAAGGGATTCCTTTGAAGTACCAGATGTGTGATACCGGTGCTTTCAACTCGATGTGCCCCATGCGTTCACGACGAACTTTCGCACGTGTTACTTCAACCCCACAGCGGTCACAAACAATCCCTTTATAACGGATTCGTTTGTATTTCCCACACGCACATTCCCAGTCTTTTGTAGGTCCAAAGATGACTTCATCAAAGAGACCTTCACGTTCTGGTTTCAATGTACGGTAGTTGATTGTTTCAGGTTTCTTGACCTCTCCATAAGACCATGAACGGACCTTGCTTGGAGAAGCTAGGGTGATTTGCATACTTTTAAAACGATTTACATCAACCACTATTTCTTACCTTTCCTTGTTTTCATACTTGTTTCATTTGGATACAGCTTAGGTAGGGGAAGAAAGGAAACTTTCTTGCCACCTCCTTGTGTCTGTATCTTGTTATCGAATCATCCTGCTAGAAGCATTGGTTGCTCACAGGACAATCATTTTTACTGATTATTTTTCTGATTCTTCGGCATCAAAGGCTGCTTTTGCTTCCTTTGCTGCTTTTTCACGTGCTTTTTCAAGGTCATCCACATGAATCACATCATCGTCTTCGCCTTCATCAAGGTCACGAAGTTCCACTTCTTGATCATCTTCGTCCAAGACACGCATGTCAAGACCAAGTGATTGCAATTCTTTGACAAGAACGCGGAAGGATTCTGGTACACCTGGTTTTGGAATTGGTTTACCTTTGGTAATCGCTTCATAGGCTTTCAAACGTCCGTTGACATCATCTGACTTGTAAGTCAAGATTTCTTGAAGGACATTTGATGCACCATAAGCCTCAAGGGCCCACACTTCCATTTCCCCGAAACGTTGTCCACCAAACTGAGCTTTCCCTCCGAGTGGTTGTTGGGTAACCATTGAGTATGGTCCGACTGAACGGGCATGGAGTTTATCATCAACCATGTGGTGAAGCTTGATCATGTACATGACACCAACAGATACACGGTTATCAAACGGCTCACCTGTACGTCCATCGTAAAGAATAGTCTTGGCATCGCTATCCATACCAGCTTCTTTCACAGTATCCCAGAGGTCTTCTGAGCTTGCTCCATCAAAGACTGGTGTTGCGATGTGAATACCCAAGTTACGAGCTGCCATACCAAGGTGAAGTTCCATAACCTGACCGATATTCATACGTGATGGCACCCCAAGAGGGTTCAACATGATATCAACTGGTGTACCGTCTGGAAGGTAAGGCATATCTTCAACTGGAACAATACGAGACACAACCCCTTTGTTTCCGTGACGACCGGCCATCTTATCTCCGACGCGGATCTTACGTTTTTGTGCAATGTAAACACGAACCAACATGTTGACACCAGATTGTAATTCATCACCGTTTGCACGGGTAAAGATCTTAACATCGCGAACGACTCCATCTCCACCGTGAGGTACACGGAGTGATGTATCCCGCACTTCACGAGATTTATCCCCAAAGATAGCGTGAAGGAGACGTTCTTCAGCAGAAAGGTCTTTTTCACCTTTCGGTGTTACCTTACCGACAAGGATATCGCCTTCTTTTACTTCTGCACCGATACGGATAATACCTGTTTCATCCAAGTCACGAAGAGCATCTTCCCCAACGTTTGGAATTTCACGGGTAATTTCTTCAGGGCCTAACTTGGTATCGCGTGTTTCTGATTCGAATTCTTCCAAGTGAACAGATGTGTAGACATCTTCTTTCACCAAGCGTTCGCTCATGATAACGGCATCCTCGAAGTTATACCCTTCCCAAGTCATGTAAGCGACGATTGGGTTTTGACCAAGGGCCATTTCCCCTTTTTCCATTGATGGACCGTCAGCGATAAAGTCACCTTTTTCAACGGTTTCACCAACTTTAACCAGAGTACGTTGGTTGTAGGCTGTACCGGAGTTTGAACGACGGAATTTTTGAACATGGTAGACGTCCAAAGAACCATCTTCCCGACGAACTTCCACCTTATCCGCATCTGCATAGGTAACTTTACCACCATGTTGTGCAATGACTGCAGCTCCTGAGTCATGGGCTGCTTGGTATTCCATACCAGTACCCACATAAGGGGCTTTTGGATCAATCAATGGAACAGCTTGACGTTGCATGTTGGCACCCATGAGGGCACGGTTGGAGTCATCGTTTTCCAAGAAAGGAATACATGCTGTCGCAACGGCAACTACTTGTTTTGGAGACACGTCCATGTAGTCGACTTGATCAGATGGGAACTCTTGGTTGTTACCACGGTGACGTCCCATAACGATTGGCTCAGCAAAACCACCCTTTTCGTTCAACTTAGAGTTGGCCTGAGCGACGATGTACTCATCTTCTTCATCGGCTGTCAACCAAACGATTTCGTTGGTCACTACACCTTTTTCACGGTCCACTTTCCGGTATGGCGTTTGGATGAAACCATATTTGTTCAAGTGTCCGTATGAAGACAAGTTGTTGATCAAACCGATGTTTGGTCCTTCAGGTGTTTCGATTGGACACATCCGACCATAGTGGGTATAGTGCACGTCACGCACTTCATATCCGGCACGGTCACGTGTCAAACCACCAGGCCCTAAGGCAGACAAACGACGTTTGTGAGACAACTCAGAAAGTGGGTTGTGTTGGTCCATGAACTGGGACAACTGTGAAGAACCAAAGAATTCTTTGATCGCTGCAGTTACAGGACGAATGTTAATAATTTGTTGTGGTGTCAAAACATCGTTATCTTGCACAGACATCCGTTCGCGAACGTTTCGTTCCATCCGTGAAAGTCCAAGACGCACTTGGTTGGCAAGCAATTCACCAACTGCACGAATCCGACGGTTTCCAAGGTGGTCGATATCATCTACACGGCCAAGACCTTCTGCAAGGTTCAAGAAATAGCTCATCTCTGCCAAGATATCTGCTGGAGTTACGATGCGTACTTTGTCAGATGGATTGGCATTTCCGATGATGGTGACAACACGGTCTGGATCTGTTGGAGCGACAACTTTGAATTTTTGCAATTCAACTGGTTCTGTCAAAACAGCAGCATCATTTGGAATGTAAGTGATTTTGTTCAAACCGTTATCCAATTGTTCTGAGATGCTGTCGATCACATCGCGCGTCATGACAGTACCAGCTTCTACAAGGATTTCTCCTGTTTCAGCATCCACCAACGGTTCTGCAATCGTTTGGTTCAACAAGCGGTTCTTGATATTGAGTTTCTTGTTGATCTTGTAGCGACCAACAGGAGCCAAGTCATAACGACGTGGATCAAAGAAACGGGCTACCAACAGGCTACGTGAGCTTTCCGCTGTCTTTGGTTCACCTGGACGAAGACGCTCATAGATTTCTTTGAGGGCTTCATCTGTCCGTGAATCCATTGGGTTTTTGTGGATATCTTTTTCGATAGTATTGCGAACCAATTCGCTGTCCCCAAAGATATCGATAATTTCATCATCTCCTGAGAATCCAAGAGCACGCACAAGCGTTGTAAATGGAATTTTACGTGTGCGGTCGATGCGCGTGTAGGCGATGTCTTTTGAGTCAGTTTCAAGCTCTAACCAAGCTCCACGGTTAGGGATAACAGTAGATCCATAACCAATCTTACCATTCTTGTCCACCTTATCATTGAAGTAGACACCTGGTGAGCGGACCAACTGAGATACGATAATCCGTTCTCCACCATTGATGATGAAAGTTCCCATTTCAGTCATGATTGGGAAATCACCAAAGAAAACTTCTTGGGTCTTGATTTCACCTGTTTCTTTGTTGACCAAACGGAAGGTCACAAAAATTGGTGCTGAGTAGCTGGCATCATGAATGCGCGCTTCTTCAAGCGAATACTTGGGTTCGCGGATTTCATAACCCACAAATTCCAATTCCATTGTATCCGTGAAGTTTGAGATTGGAAGCACATCTTCAAATACTTCCTTCAAGCCATGATCCAAGAAATCTTTGAATGAGTCTGTCTGGATTTCAATCAAGTTTGGTAAATCAAGAACCTCTTTGATTCTTGAAAAACTACGACGGGTCCGATGTTTCCCGTATTGAACGTCATGTCCTGCCAAAGTTTTTAGCTCCTTTTTCTATACTAGGATAGCTTGGTAACATCACTCCTACCACCTATCCGGTTTTAACTACAATTGTGTGATTTGCATCACGTGAAGAGCTGTCTCTTCACCTCATTCGTCGCTTTTTGTAATTTTTAGAAAAATTAAATTTGTGTAACAAACTAGGTTTTTCCTGAAAAATAGGCACAAAAATAGCAGCTAAATCGACTTATTCAAGTAAGATTTAACTGCTGTAAGCTCTTATTTGGACAATATTTCAAATAAAGCACACGACAAATTAGTTACCACTATTATATCGTTTTTTGCTTCAAAAATCAAGGCTTTCTCTAGGTTTTCTACTGGATCAGACTAGCGTCGATTGCCGCGATTGGAACTATTTCGATTTGAACTATTGCTTGATGAACTATTGGTTGTCGAATTGTTCTTATTATTCGACTGATTGCCACTGGTATTGCCGAGAATTGCTGCCCAAGCACTTTGATAATCGCTATCCGATCCCCCGATGGCAAAGCGGTATTGAGTGGTTGGCGCTCCGTTTTTAGCCCAAAGACTCGTCACCGTTTGACCGCTCACATCGATATCCCGGCCATTGACATTGACGCGACCCGGTCTTTCACCAGTCGATTTGAGCACTTCAGAACGGATCACACTCTTATCGAGAGTGAATTTATCCTGAATCCCAAAGAGACTTGGATCTGCTTGGTAGATCGCATTCGCCAACTGCACCATGTATTGGGCATTGTTGTTGTATCCGGTCAAGGTTTGCATGGAAGCATTGTTGTCATGGCCGATCCAACCTCCTAAAGAAACATTTGGGGTGGACAACATCAACCACATATCCCCGTTTGAGTTGGTGGTACCAGTTTTTCCAATCCAGTCAGCACCTGCCAGTGTTGGGTTGACTTGGCTAATCCGTGACTTAAAGGTCGTTGTGGCACCAGATGTGATGACCCCACGCAAGAGATCCTGCATAATCGTTGCTGTTGCTGGAGAGTAGACACGAACCGGATCTGCTTCGTGCTTGTATACTACATCCCCATCTCGGTCGATGATTTGCTCCACCATGTAGCGTTTGAGGTAGTTCCCATTGTTAGCAATGGTTTGGAAACCGTTGGTATGTTGGGCAACAGTGACCTCAATTCCTCCCCCCATTGGTAGACTCTCAATGCCATATTCAGGGATATCATAGCCCATTTTCTTCATGTAGGATGGGACATCCACACCCTTTTCACGAAGGGTTCGGTAAGTCCAGTAAGCCGGAATATTCCATGAGGTATTGAGGGCCTCACGGAGATCCATCATGGCTGTTCCTCGGCTATCCACATGCATGATCGGCTCTCCACTTGAGAAATTAGTGGGGTAGTTAGAAAGGATGCTATTACTTCCCATCAAGCCTTGGTCGATCGCAATCCCATAGGCCAACAGTGGCTTGATAGTAGATCCTGGGGAACGTTCTGTATCAAAGGCATGGTTGTTTTGGTTACCATCAAAATTCCGACCACCGATAAATCCTAAAACAGCACCCGTTCGGTTGTCCATAAGGACATTCCCAACTTCTACAAGACCCGTTCCATCATCCAAGACGCTTCCAAAATTCGCGACTGCAGCCTGCATCGCATTGTGAACCGGTTTGTTAATAGTGGTTTGGATAGTGTAACCACCTTCGCGCAACTCACTCTCAGCTAATTCTTGATAAGCCTTGACGGTTTCATTATTTTTCAGGTCTTGCTTGGTTACATTGTCTCGCTTGATCAAGTAATCATACATGGCCTCTTTTGCTTCTGCCATTGCTTGGAAGTAGAGGTAGTCATGCGGTGTTTTCTCGATGCCATCTGGAGCAATGAAGTCTTTGGTCAAGTCGTACTGAGCATAGGTTTCGTATTCTTTTTTCGATAAGGCTCCCGTCCGGTACATATTGAACAAGACATCTTTGGCACGCGCCAAACCTAACTCGAGGTTCTCCTTGCTCTTTAGGCTACCGTCTGCAGCATAAGGGGAATAGACAATTGGACTTTGTGGCAAGCCAGCGATAAAGGCTGCTTGTGGAACAGACAAGTCTTTCGCAGAGACGCCAAAGATCCCTTGAGCTGCGGCTTCCACACCTGCAATATTTTGCCCCCGATTGTTTCGTCCAAAAGGCGAGACGTTTAAGTAGGTGGTTAGGATTTCGTTTTTATCCATTCCCCTCTCTAAAGCTAGGGCATCGACAATCTCTGTCGCCTTACGAGTAAAGGTTGGAGCATCTCCTACGACTTGCTGTTTGATCAACTGCTGGGTTAAGGTCGATCCCCCACTAGAGGAACCGACACCGGCTACAGATCCAAGCGTCGCCCGAAGAACAGCTTTGGGCACAACCCCCTTGTGGCTTTCAAAGTTCTCATCCTCAGTAGCGATCACAGCCTTTTTGACATTGTCGGAAATGGCATCTCCAGCTACCGGCGTGCGGATCAAATCACTGTCCACTTCTGCAATCAGGCTCTTATCGGAATAGGTCAGTTTTGAAACACTGCTGACATTGCGAACCTGCTGGACCAGTTCTTCTGTCTTTGGAACCTTGACATTGCTAAAGAGACTTGCTGCATAACCAATCCCGATCCCTGCGCCAAATAAAAAGAGGCACACAAATAAGGCGATCATCACATCCCACAAGAGTTTGAGCGTCCTCAAAAAGGTCGCAAAAATATCGCCGACAGACCAGCTACTTTCTTCATTTTTTTCCTTATTCGGAGTTTCTGTATACATCTTTGCAAAGAATTTTTGGACTTTCTTCCAAAACTCTTGCAGCTTCTCTTTTAATTGATTCACTGATTCTTTCTCCTTGTTCCCTATATTATAGCAGATTAGCCCCTTTGTTTTCAATCACAAGAGCGTAGAAATCCTCGTTCAATCTTCTTGGGTAAGGACAAGAAAATGACGGAAAGCATTGCCATTTCCGTGGTTTATGGTAGAATAGAGAAATGAATAAACTTATAAAGGAGAAAAGACACATGCACATTTTTGATGAGCTAAAAGAGCGTGGTTTGGTATTTCAAACGACGGATGAAGAAGCCTTGCGCAAAGCACTGGAAGAAGGTCAGGTTTCTTATTATACTGGTTATGATCCAACTGCTGACAGCCTTCACCTTGGTCACTTGGTTGCCATCTTAACGAGCCGTCGCCTTCAACTAGCAGGCCACAAACCTTACGCGCTCGTTGGCGGTGCGACTGGTCTCATTGGAGATCCGTCCTTCAAAGATGCTGAGCGTAGTCTCCAAACAAAAGAAACAGTACAAGAATGGGTTCGCTCCATTCAAGGGCAATTGTCTCGTTTCCTCGATTTTGAAAATGGCGACAACAAAGCCGAAATGGTCAACAACTACGATTGGTTCGGAAGCATTAGCTTTATTGACTTCCTTCGTGATGTCGGAAAATACTTTACGGTCAATGCTATGATGAGTAAAGAATCTGTTAAAAAACGGATTGAGACAGGGATTTCTTACACAGAGTTTGCCTATCAAATCATGCAAGGCTATGACTTCTACGTCCTCAACCAAGAACACAATGTCACCCTTCAAATCGGTGGATCTGACCAATGGGGAAACATGACAGCTGGTACTGAGTTGATGCGTCGTAAGGCAGATAAAACTGGTCATGTTATGACTGTGCCTTTGATCACAGATGCAACTGGTAAGAAATTCGGTAAATCAGAAGGCAATGCCGTCTGGCTCAATGCAGACAAAACATCTCCATACGAAATGTACCAATTCTGGATGAATGTGATGGACGCCGACGCTGTGCGCTTCTTGAAGATCTTCACTTTCTTGTCACTCGATGAAATCGAAGAGATTCGCAAACAGTTTGAGGCTGCTCCTCATGAACGCTTGGCTCAAAAGATCTTGGCGCGTGAAGTGGTCACCCTCGTTCACGGTGAAGAAGCTTACAAGGAAGCCCTCAACATCACGGAACAACTCTTTGCAGGAAACATCAAAAACCTTTCTGTCAAAGAACTCAAACAAGGACTTCGTGGTGTGCCAAACTACCAGGTCCAAGCAGAAGACAACCTCAACATTGTAGAACTCTTGGTCACAGCTGGTGTAGTGAATTCTAAACGCCAAGCCCGCGAAGATGTTCAAAATGGAGCGATCTACGTCAATGGCGAACGCATCCAAGACCTTGACTATGTCTTGAGCGATAGCGATAAATTAGAAAATGAATTGACCGTTATCCGTCGCGGTAAGAAAAAATACTTTGTTTTGGCTTATTAAGAAAGTAAAACCACGAAGTTTCGTATGAACTTCGTGGTTTTCTTATACACTTTTTTCTGAGACTATTTCCCTTTTCTGCGATGCAACAAAGCTTGGTTGATTCGTTGAGTTTTTTTATGGAGTTGCCAAATCTGGTACAGCCAGATCAGGCCGTAAATGGCTAGAAAGATCAACCAAGGAATCGGGCTCCGTAAGGCTGTCCCCCAGCCAAAAAACAAGTAGGTTAATGCTAAGATGGCAGCTGTCACAACTAAATGCAAAGCCACACGCAAACTATAGGTCAAAAACTCTTCTTCCTCAAGAATGAATGTCAAGACCCCCATTGTCCCACTCATCAAAAATATCGCTAGGATGTTGCGGACATTTACAGCGGGATAGACGATGTTGGTATAGACATGGGATAATAACACCAAACACAAATAAAAGAAGGATCCTGTCCTCATACCAGATACAAAATAAGCTATAACTCGTTTCATCACTTTCTCCTATACCCCTAAATAATCCATCAAGGATTTGACATATTTCCGACTGACACTTGATTTTACTCCACGTGTCAGTTTAGCCATCATATTGCCTGAAAAACTATCCGATAGCGATTCTAAATGGTCGATATTCATCACCGCGTGGCGTGATATCTGTAAAAAATTACGACGATTAATCCGATGTTGAAAATTTATCAGAGTATCTCTGATGGTGAACGTTTTGTCTATCGTATAAATGGTTAGCTGATTCTTATCAATCTCGGCTAGAATAATGTCATCAATTTTCACCATGATCAAATGATCATCTGTTTTGATAGGGATCACTACTTGATTCACTGTCGAAAATTGTTCGAGATACTCTATCACCTCTCGTGCTTGATCAGATAATTGCTTGGCTTGAATGACCACACAGGGGTCGTTTTCTGGGATATCTTGTTTTTCCTCAAAACGAATCTTCATTCCTACTCCAATTCTCACTTACTTTCTTTTACTCGATCTTTTTGCCAAGGAAATCCAAATCCCCAAAGCTAGAAGAATACCTCCTAACACTATAAGGTATGTTTGTTCCTTTGTCAATAAAGCTTGCCATTTGAGCTGAACACCCATTTTTTCTTGAAACTCTTGAAGAAGATTATCTTGACCTTTAAAGGTCTCACTTAATGCTTCTTTCATGAGGACTTGTCGATAAAGTGCAGCAATATAAGTTGCTGGAGTGCACTTCATTAGTGATTGTGCAAAAGTGGGTAAAACACCTAAAGGTACATAAGTCCCTACCAAAAAACCAGAAGCTGTACCCACTATGGTCGAAAACTTCCCAAGACTGTCTACTGATTGGAAAAAATAAACAAAAATGGCATTCACTAAGCTAGAAAGTAGGCTACTAAGTAGCATAATGAGGAGCACTTCAGGTAATAGAGATAAGGTTGGAACTTCTCTAAAATAGCCACACATCAGCACATACATAAGGATCTGCATGGAAAAAGAAATGATGATCGCACTCGCTAGATATGAAGATGCTAACCGCCACTTTCCTTGATCCGATAAATAAAGATCCTGATCTACTTGATGTTCACGGTCCTTTACCATCTGAGTCAGGGCAGCCAGACTTGTCGTAATCCCTGTCACAGCCAGCGTCCCACTCATTAACCAATTATTTAACACAGGACCACTATTGGGAAGCTGAGCCCAGGCATCTGTTAGATTTTTTTGAAGAAAAATAATATAGAGAATAAAGGAAATCAAGGCTCCCAACAAGGAGAAGAAAACACCTGAACGATTCCTAAAATACAATAAAAAATTTCGCTTTAGTAAGGCTAGCATTAGCGAACCTCCCTTCCTGTTAGTGCAATAAAGGCATCATCCATAGTCCCTGGACGAAACTCAAAATGGGCTATTTTATCTCTAACTTGCGCCAGGTAATCAATGGCTTCCCTTTCACTCTCGGGTTGAAGAACATACTCCAATTGACTTTGTTGCTCTACTGACATTCCCGAAGCTTTGAGACTTTCTATCTGCTGTCTCTCCTTGAAACGAATCTTTAAGATATTAGTAGCATACTGGCTCTTAATATCTAGTGCCGATCCTTGAGCAATCACTTTCCCATGATCTACAATATAAATTTGATCAGCTTCATCTGCTTCGTCAAGATAATGCGTGGTCAATACAACGGTCATTCCCTCTTCTCTCTGCAATTGATAGAGCAAATCCCAAATAGACTTCCGGGTTTGAATGTCTAAACCTGTCGTTGGCTCATCTAAGAACAGAAGATCTGGACCGTGCAGTAGAGCACGCGCAATGTCAACCCGACGCTTTTGGCCGCCTGAAAGCGTCCCATATTTCTGATTTTGGAAAGCTGATAGGCCTAATCGATCAATAAGATCAGACACACGCTTTGGTTTTAGGCCTTTGTACTGTCTGGCACGAATGGTCAGATTTTCCCTAACCGTCAGCATCTCATCTAAAACACTGGTTTGGAAGACCACACCAATTTTAGTACCGGGTTCATAAATAATGTCGCCTTGCGTTGGTTGTTTCAAACCAATCAACATGGAAATCGTCGTTGATTTCCCCGCCCCATTTGGTCCTAGAATCGCATTAAACGTTCCCTTTTCAAACTGCAGGTGAATATGATCAACCGCTAGATGATTTCCATACCGTTTACTGATGTTTTTAGCTTGTAATATCATGTTCTCTCTCCTTTTTGACAATATCAGTCTAGCAAAAAAGCCGTTATAAAAACGACTTTTGGGGATAAACGGTCAAAATGAGGGTCCAAGTGGTGAGATGGAAGAGACAAAAAGAAGAAGAAAATTTATTGCAACCATTCTTTTCCCCATTGATTCAAGTCCTTTAAAATCGGCATCAGTGATTTCCCTTTTTCTGTCAGCTCATATTCTGTATGAAGAGGCAGAGACTCATAATCGTATTTCTCAATCAATTGGTTCTCTATTAAAACATCTAATCCACGTGTCAAACTGATAGTTGTAATCCCTTCAACTTCTCTTCTCAATTGATTGAAACGGACTCTCTTATGCTTGTTTATAACCCATAATATATTCATCCTCCATTTCCCACCAACCACATCTAAGACTCGAGACATACTACAGTTCCAATTTTTATTTGTTAACATTTTTTCTCCTTACAAAAATGTGCCTACTATTCAGGTAGTTTGTAAAGTATTATAATCTATTTATCATTTATTTTAAAGGAGTCACTTATGTTTATTGTAAATCTTACCTATATCAAGCCCCTTGATGAAGTTGAAAAATTCTTAGAAAAACACATAGATTTTTTAAATCGGTATTATACAAAAGGTCATTTTATCGCATCTGGAAGGAAAAATCCAAGGACCGGCGGTATCATTCTCATGAGAGCAAAAAATAAAGATGCTGTCCAAGAAATCATTGCACACGATCCATTCTATCAAAATGAGATTGCTCAATATGAAATCATTGAATTTGAGGCAAGTAAATATTGTCCAGAATTGAAAACCGTCCTGAACAATCCAGTGGACAAAATTAGATAAAGAAACTCAAGGTCCACTCAATACTGCGTAGAGCCGTCAAAAAGTGTGACTTAGTCCCATTAAAGCATCAGTTGCTATCTAGAGGCTCTTTTGTTACACTACTAATATGAATACACCGATCAAAGCAAAATTACAACGATTTCAAACAGCCACTGCCTTTGCCTGTCCCATCTGTCAATTGGACCTAGAACTTGTGGGGACTAGTTTTAAATGCCCAAAGGCCCATTCTTTTGATTTGGCAAAATTTGGCTATGTTAACCTGGCTCCCCAGATCAAGCAATCAAAGGACTATGACAAAGAAAATTTCCAGAATCGCCAGCTGATCTTAGAAGCAGGGTTTTATGAGCCGATTCTAACAGCGATCGGACAAAATATTCCGACCAGTGATGCCAGAATTCTAGATATCGGTTGCGGAGAAGGTTATTACTCCCGAAAACTACAAGAAGCCTATCCCAAGGCTACTTTCTATGCATTTGATCTTTCAAAGGAATCCGTACAACTAGCTGCCAAGAGCGACACTAGCTGGAAGGTCAATTGGTTTGTAGGAGACTTGGCTCATTTACCCATTCAATCTAAGAGTATGGAGGTCATTTTGGACATCTTCTCCCCGGCTAATTACGCTGAATTTGAACGTGTCTTAAAGACAGAAGGAGTGATCATTAAGGTCGTCCCAACCTCTTCTCATCTAAAAGAAATTCGTCAGTTGGCCCAAGATCAATTGGCCAAGCAATCCTACTCCAACCAGGAAATTTTGGAGCACTTTGAAGACCACTGCCAGATCCTCTCATCCGAAACGGTCAGCCTTACCAAGAGTTTAACTCCCGAAGAACGCCAGGCGCTCCTCACCATGACCCCCCTTCTATTTCACGTTGACCAAGAAAAAATCGACTGGACCCAACTCACAGAAATCACCATTGAAGCTGAGCTGCTGGTTGGGAAAATCAAGATACAAAGGACTTAAAATACAAAGTAAAAAGGCTGAGACAAATCGTCTCAGTCTTTTACTCATCTTCTGTATGCTCTGTCATGACTTGTAAGCGATAGGTTTTAGGCGATTTGCCACAGAGTTTACGGAAAACTTTGTAGAAATAGCCCACATTGCTGTAACCGACTTTATAACAGATATCTTCAATGCTATCATTGGTCGATAAGAGGAGCTGCTGGGCAGCCTTGATCCGCTGTTTGTTGAGGAGTTCTGCGAAAGTCGCATTGGTTTCTCGTTTAATCAATTGGCCTAAATAGACTGGATTGATAAAGAGACCCTGACTGATGTCCTTGAGTGACAGTTCTTTTTGGTAATCGCGGCTAATCACTTGGAGGACACTCGCTACATTTTCATTCATCCGATAGTGGGATAAGAAACGGGACAACTCTTCCTGGATAAAGCCAATCATCTCGCTAAAGGTGGCAGCATCATGGACTTTCTTGACCACATCGGCCAAATCATCTCCTTGCAGGTATTCAAACAAATGAAAGACATCCATCAAAAATTGGATAAAGAGCTGCTTGGTCAGCGAAACCTTAGGTGTCTTCTCAAGGATCATTTTTTCTAACCAGGCCAGTTCTTCTAAGATCTGCTGGATATTTCCTTGCATGATCACCCGATAGGCAGGCTCGTAGTAATGGAAGACCTCTTCATCTTGATTAAGAGGGGTCGCCTCATAAAAGAGGCTTCGCTCTACTAAGTCCTTAAATTGATGAAAGTGCTCCTTATACGGAGGCTCGAAGACCTTCTCAATCATGGCTTCTTCTTCTTGATCCGAGATAAAGAGTTGAAGATTTTGCCCAAGAACTTGATAAGACGAGCTGATAAAGCCTTTTTTCACCGCTTGAATGAATTTTTTCTAGGATATTGCCCATCTCCACCTTATTGACAGGTTTGAGCAGGTAGTCTGCCACGCGCAAATTGAGGGCTGTCTTGACGTATTCAAAATCCTGATAGCCTGACATAATGATATAGGCAGCATCTGGAATCAAATCCTTCATTTCAGCAATCATCTGAAGTCCGGTCTTTCCAGGCATATTGACATCCGTGATCACCACATCCACCGGATGCTCTCGCACATAATCAAGAGCCTGGTCTGCATCCTCTGCCGTTGCGACCACTTCCATATTCCAGTGGTCAAAGGGGATTAATTTTTTTAACCCTTCTGTAATCATATACTCATCGTCTACTAATAAGACTTTGTACATTCTGTCTCCTTTATTCATCTTGAATGGTAATCGTATAGGTCACTCCATGGTGAGGTTGGGAGAAGACTTGGATATGGTAGCGATCTCCAAAATAGAGTAGCAGGCGTTCATGGACATTGACAATTCCGATGGACTGCCGATCACTCTTTTCTTCGATTTCTGAGCGTGGATTGCGATTGGCTAGCATCTCTTGAATGCTTTCTAGCTGTTCTTCTTTCATCCCACGCCCATTATCAGTGATCAAGATGATGACCTGCCCTTCTCCTTGCAAGACCTTGACACTGATCACATTGTCCTTGCGTTTATGGTCCACTCCATGCGCAAAATAGTTCTCGACCAAAGGCTGGATGGTGAATTTTGGAATCTTCATTTTTTCCAAACCTGGATCGATCTTAAAGCCATAGGCAATCGATTTGGGATAACGTACCATGCAGAGGTAGCTGTATTTGCGACAAAATTCGAGCTCATTTTCAATCGTCGTCACTCGCTCATCTGAGATATTATTGCGCAAAAGACTACTAAACTCATAGATAATATCACCCAATTCATCCTGCTCTTGCATGACGGCATACATCCGGATAAATTCCAGTGTATTGTACATGAAATGGGGATTGATCTGGGCTTGTAGGGCCCGCATATTGGCATCTTTTTGGCTGAGCTGCAACTGGTAGATATCTCGAATGTTCTTGTCCATATTGTCTAACATGGTATTGATCATATTACCAATGACCAAAAGTTCTTGGTCCTTCGTCGAAGTATCAATCCGACGTTCACTATCGCCTTGACTGATCTGATTCATGGTATCGACCAAATCGAGGACTTGACGCCGGTAATTTTTGAAAATCTGCCGTAATAACAAGTACAGGATCAAGAAAATCAGGAAAGCAATGGAGAGAAAAGTGGTCAGGTTAGCTAGACCCTTCTTGACCAAATAACTTTCAGAAACGACTACATCCACCTTGTAGCCATAGATCGTGCTACGGGTTTGCCATTTAACATCTTTTGCTTGCTCCTTATCCCCTTCATGGTACATTTCTTTCCCAAAGGGCGTGAAGATCCGCACAGCAACCGGTAGATCTCCTCTAGCATTGTCAATCGCTGCCGTCAAAATTTCC
Source organism: Streptococcus sp. W151 (assembly GCF_053010205.1). Taxonomy (NCBI): domain Bacteria; kingdom Bacillati; phylum Bacillota; class Bacilli; order Lactobacillales; family Streptococcaceae; genus Streptococcus; species Streptococcus sp. W151. Next base: position 270,931 of record NZ_JBRKNT010000002.1, read on the forward strand.
TGGTCCAGAGTCATATAAGCAATCCCAACTCCAGCACCCGTAGTCGGATCCGTCAAAGGAACCGGAATGGCTGTCGCAGGAGCCTTGTAATGGTCCGCTGAAACTTGCTTACCCCCCTTCGATTGCCGGGTAGAGACAAATACTGTCTTGTAATCCGACAAGGTGACATCGATACCCTCGATGTTTTTATTGCTCAAATAGAGACTGTCAATATTCTTATGTAGGGACAATTGGATATAAGAAGGGAATTGGGCATTCAACCGCCAGGTCTCATACTCCGATGGTGACAAGGTAAAATAGCGATAAACCCCTTCTAACTTTGCAGGGTTTTCAACGAGACTACGCCCTTCTTGTGTGACCCGCTGATAAGAGGTCTCGAGATCCGTCACGACTTCAGTCAAGACCCGTTGGGCGATCCGATCGGCTTCAGCTTGCTGGTTTTTCCAAGAGATCCCCGCTACGACGAGACCCATAATGGTCAAAATGACCACCATGACATAGGCGTAGAATTTTAAAAGCGTACTTAACCAGATTTTTTTCATCGTTAGGATACCAATTTTTCGTGGATATTTTGATAAACAGGGTCAAAGATATCATTGACAAAGAAATGCCAGACGCCGATCAAGACAAAAAAGAGAAGGGCTGGCATATAGTAGCTAATGACGCCAAGTAGTGCTGTTCCAAGGATGAGCTTCAGAACCGGACGAATGTCCAGCAACATTCCGATCAAACTGAGCTTGATACTGTTGGCATAAGAGAGAGCAAAATGCACTTGTAATTTCAAATAAACAGCGTAAGCTAGAGGCGCAACCAAGAGGAAAACTAGATTAAACAGGAGAACCAAAATTTGGAAGAAATTCAAGTGAGGAATCTGGATCATGAGGTACATGCCATAGAGGAGGACTCCTTCAATGGCAAAGAAGGTGTAAAAGACTTGATTAGCCGGAACCAGATTTTCTTTGAAGAGTTCCCAAGCGCGTGACCAATGATAGTCTTTGTAGTTCATGCCATTTTCCGCATAGAGGCTCATGATAGTGGCACTGGCTGGTCCTACTCCTAGCAGAACACCCCCACAGATCGTCAAAACCCAAAAAATCCCTGTTACCAGCATAGCAACATAGACTCTCGTAAAAATGAACTCGATGATTTTCCCCATCTTTCAGCCTCTTTTCCAATTAGTCATTCTATTATATCATAAAAATAAAACGCTTTCCTCATATTTGCATTCTTATATTGAAATCTCAATTTTCATTTCCAAGATCTGTTTTCATAGAGGAGTGAAAAGGCCTTGGAGACAGCCCCAAAGCCTTTTCACACGACCTATTTCTTATTTTTTAGAAGCAAGAAATTCGTCGTATTGTTTTTGCATTTCGTCAAGCACTTTTTGGTAAGCACCTTCTGATTTCAATTTTTCAAGCATCTTAGGAACTTCTACTTCAGGATCCACAGTACCAGTATTGATCGCACCTGCGAATTGGTTCAAAGTATTTGTAAGAGCAGTGATTTCTGATTTCACTTTATCAGTGTTAAAGATGAAGCCAAGTGCTGGAGATTCTTTTGCAGTTTCCAAGTCTTTCTTAGATTGTGCAATTTGTTCATCCGTTACATTTTCGTTGATGTAAAGAATCCAGTTGTTACCAGTGTTCCATCCAGACATGTGAGTGTTTCCGTTGTAGCCATCCAAGACTTTGACACGGTTTTCTTTGCCGTCAACTTTTTCCCAGTTCTTGCCTTCTGGTCCATAAACAAGTCCGTTCAAGAGTTCTGGATTAGTGTTCAAGAGGTTCAACACTTCCATCGCTTTTTCTTTGTTCTTAGAGTTATTTGAGATAACAAAGTTAGCTACTTGAGTGGTGTTGTTCTTCTTATAGAGTTCAGTAAATGGTTTGATGTCGATCTTACGGTTTGCTACACGAGTAAGCAAGCTGTTACCGTAGTCAGCAGGTCCTACTGTTTCTTCACGTACCAACCAAGTATCTTGAGAAAGGTCATATCCAGTATCGCTTGTAGCTACGTCTTTTGGAATGTATCCTGCTTCGTAGTATTTGTGAAGAGTCTTCAAGTTTTCTACATAACGAGGGATTGTGTAACGGTCAACAATCTTCGTAGTGTCACCTTTCAAGTCAACAACGAATGGAAGTCCATCAACAGCTACATAGTCGAAGTCATCTGAAGGTCCACCGTAGCTCTTGTTCATTGCAAATGGAACAACGTTTGGATCTTTTTCTTTAATGGCTTTCAAGACTGGTTCAAGAGAAGCATAGTCTTTGACGTTTGAGATGTCGATACCATATTTTTCAACAAGTGGTCCGTTGAAGGCAAAGTTTTGAGAAGATGCAACGTTGGCTGCTACTGGAACAGCATAGATCTTGCCATTTACAGTGTTCCCTTTGATGTATGCTGGGTCAAGTGCTTTGTAAAGGTCTTTCCCTTCTTTCTTGTACAAGTCTGTTAAGTCAGCATAGGCACCTTTTTGAGCATTGATAACGTAGTTGTTGGCAAAGGCAATATCATAGTTTTCACCAGATGAGATGATGACGTTCATTTTTTGTGCGTAGTCACCCCAACCAAGATATTGGATATCCAATTTTGCGCCAACTTTCTTTTCAATGATCTTGTTGGCATTTTTAAGAAGAACATCCAAGTTATCTGGTTTGTCACCGATTTGGTACATCTTGATGATTGGTTTACCGTCTTCAGTTGTTGCTGATTTCTTGTTGTTACCTGTAAGGCTTCCACAAGCAGCAAGAGTAGCTCCAAGAGCAATGACACTAGCAGATGCTAACGCGTATTTTTTCCAATTTTTCATAAGAAAAATCTCCTTTATGTTATTTTCTTTTTAGACTAAGTTATGAGTTGAAAATCTTGTCGATTTTCACTTGTTTTCCTATTCTTTCACACCACCGATGGTCAAGCCTTTTACAAAGTAGCGTTGGAAGAATGGATAGAGAATGGCGATTGGCACTGTTGCCACAACCACCATAGCCATACGTCCTGTTTCCCGTGGGATGGATTGTACAGCTCCTGCCAATTGGCCAGATACCCCGACATTTTTAGCGATGTAATCCATATTGTTTTGGATTTGCATCAAGAGGTATTGCAATGGGTAAAGGTTGTCACTCTTAATATAGAGAAGGGCGTTGAACCAGTCGTTCCAGAATCCTAAAGCGGTGAAGAGACTAATAGTCGCAATCCCTGGTAGAGAGAGTGGCAAGCAAATTTGGAAGAAAATCCGTGTTTCACTTGCTCCATCGATCCGAGCAGATTCAAGAATGGCTTCTGGAATGGTCCGTTTAAAGAAAGTCCGCATCAAGATGATGTTGAATGGGCTAAGCAACATTGGGATGATCAAAGCCCCGATGGTATCACCCAATTGCAAGAGTTGAGTGGTGACAATATAGCTTGGTACCAACCCTGCACTAAAGAGCATACTAAGGAGTGAAAATACGGTAAAGAACTTGCGGTATTTAAAGGTACTCCGTGAGATAGCATAAGCATAGGTTGTTGTGATAAAGACATTACATGCTGTTCCCACAATGGTCACAAACAAGGTAATGAAGAGGGCTTGCAAGATTTTTTCTTTGAACTGTACCAAGAAAAGGTAACCATCAAATCCAAATTTTGCTGGCCAGAATTGGAATCCATGGACTGCCAAACTTTGTTCGTCTGTCAAAGAGATCATGACAACGAAGATGAAGGGAAGTACACAGGTCAATCCGACTAAGGTCAACAACAAGGTAAAGAAGAAGTTGCTCTTCTTACTGAAAGAATGGATCCCGACATTATCAATTTTTTCTTTTTGAATGGTTGATTTTTTCATATGATCCTCCTTTCTAGAAGAGAGCGGCATTCTTATCAATGCGACGGGCAATGATATTTGAGATTAAAACAAGAACCAAACCTACTACCGATTGGTAAAGACCGGCTGCTGCTGTCATCCCGATATCCCCTGACTTGGTCAAACCGTTGTAGACATAAACATCAATAACGTTGGTCACACTATAGAGCGCTCCAGCATTATGCGGGATTTGGTAGAAGAGACCGAAGTCTGCGCGGAAGATATTTCCGACTGCAAGAATGGTCAAGACCGTAATCAAGGAAGACAACTGAGGAATGGTGATATTGCGAATGCGTTGCCACTTAGACGCACCATCCACGGTCGCTGCTTCATAGTAAGTTGGGTCAATTCCCATGATGGTTGCATAGTACATGACACTGCTATAACCAAAGCCTTTCCAAATTCCTAAGAAGAGGAGAAGCGCTGGCCAGATCCACAATTCTGAATAGAAATTGATGGCCTTCATGCCAAGTGAAGTTAAGATGTGGTTGACCAATCCTTTGTCCACGTTCAGGAAGGCATCGGTGAAGAAGCTGATGATAACCCATGATAGGAAGTATGGGAAGAGCATGGAGGTTTGAAGCACCTTGACCACTCTTTTTGATCTCAACTCACTAAAGATGATGGCGATCCCAACGGAAACAATCAATCCTAAGAAGATAAATCCTAAGTTGTACAAGACCGTATTTCTTGTAATAATGTAGGCATCTTTGGAACTAAAGAGGAACTTGAAGTTGTCAAAGCCAACCCATTTACTCTTCATGACACTGTCGATGAAGCCTTCTCCTGTAATATGATAGTCCTTAAATGCTACGATATTCCCAAAAACCGGAATATAGAAGAATAAGATTAACCACGCTGCACCAGGTAAGACCATTAAAAGAAAAATGAAATTTTCTCTCAGAGTCCTTACAAACTTTTTCATTTAACTCCCCCCTTTGAGCCTTGAGCGTGTTTTTGGTTTGGTAGCGTTTACAATACTTATTATAAGATAGCCATTTTCTATTTTCAAACTCCTAATTATAGAAAAAATTCTACAAATTTATGACATAGCTTTAAAAAAGGAGCAGAAAAGGGCGATTGTAAACACAGCTCCTCTTCTACTCCTATCGACCGTGGATAAGACATCTGTCATCCAATTTGGCATTTTTTACGTTGTATAAATAGTTGACGCTGTTGCAATGGTATGCCACTGATTAGCCGTTGTGGCTGCGAAATCCTTGTCTGCGTAGAAATCGTTGAATGGCAAAATCTCTACTTCCAACTCATCGATACGTGAGATAGAACCAGCTAGATAGTCCTCCATACGGCTTTCTGCTCGCTTGATTCGTTGCAAGAGGCCTCCCATACGGATATCTACTGTATCCAAACCAAAGACCTTGTTTTCTTTCAACCATTGCTGGCTAAAGAGCTTGTGGAAGGTTTCAATCTGGCTTCTTAATTTTGGCAATTCTTCCCTAGCAATTTGTTGCAAGCTCTCTTTATCACCTGTTTGATAGACTTGACGAATGCGTCGTCCCACATCCACTTTACTACTTAAAATGGCATTCAACTGTGCCTGAGTTTCGAAAAGATAAGCATAGGTGCCTGCTTTTTCTGTAATGTCCGAAAGGGTCTCAGCAGCCTTAGCAAAGTGGGGCTTGTCCTGTTCAGGTGTCATGTGCTTGTCAAGAATCGGACAGAGAACATCCTGATAAAAAACATAACGGTTGGGATTGATCCCACTGAGATTATCTGGTAGGTCTGGCAAGAGGTTGGCCAAATCCAGCTGCATAAAGTCCTCAACCGATAGACCTGTATTGGTCTTGAAGTGAGCAGATAAACGCTCTAAATCATTGCGATAGCTGAGTTCTGCCCAGATTTGTAGACTTGGCAGAATAGAGAACTGAGCTGTTTCACCACCATTATCTCCCCAACCCGTCACAATGACTTCCTTGATCTGATTAGCACGGCAGGCTTTGTTAGCTTCGACAGCGATGAGACGACTGAAATGGTTGTGTGGTGTGAAACCAATCCACTTCCAGGCACCACCTGCAAAGGCAATATCCTGGCTAATCTTGTGGTGGTTACCGAAGTTGCGGTTGTATTTTTCCTCGCTATCTTGGTAATAATCCCAATAAACCAAGGTCACACGGTCTTTTAGACGGTCAAGATAAACGCGCGTTTCTTCTGGAATTTCGACATCACGGTCGTACTGGCCATCTGCTGACATGAGTTTAAAGAACATATCGCTCCACATCTGGCAGTGGAAACCATACTTGTCTGCAATATCCAGCACGCGCTCCAAATGTTGGCACATGAGGAGGCTACGATCCACAACACCGTTTAAGATGAGATAGCGTCCCAAACCAACCAAGTGGGCTTCATCCATCCCGATATTGACCTTGCGTGTTTGGAGCTTAGACAACGTCGCAAACATGCCGTCAATTAGGTCGTAAACTTTTTCTTCGCCGATGAGGAGAATGTCCTCTACATCACGGAGTTCCTGCACTTCTTTGACACCCCATTTGACAAAGGCTGACAAGTGGGCCAAGGTCTGAATACAAGGTACAAAAGTCATGTCAAACTGCTGGGTATAGGCTTCGATTTCCTGTAATTCTTCAGCTGAATAAGCCCCGCGGAAATAACCAAAATAGGGTTGCCCTTCAATCTGATAGGTGTCTTCCATGTAGAGCTCAAAGCTTGAATAACCCATGAGAGCCAAGACTTCAATCATCTGCTTGGCAGATGCAACATTTAGAACTGCATTTCGCGAACAGTCAGCCATGTAGGCTAAATCTTCATAAGCCGCTTGTTCTTCAATCTCTACCTTATCACCTTCTTCTAAAGCTGTTGCGAGAACAGACAAGGCGCGATAGAGTTGGTGAGGTTTGCGATAGGTCAATTGATAGTTTCCGCCCTCACCCTTGATAGAGAGAGAGGCTCGGTCAGACTGGGCGACTGCCACTTCTACATCTGGTAGGGAAATGTGATTTTTTAATGCTTCGATAGCTTGGGCTTGTTTGGGACTAAGTCCTGTAAAACTTACCATTGCTTTTCCTCCTGTAACCAGTTGACAAGGGCACCGTAGAGATTGGCATCTGCCTGATAGGTGCAAGCTTGGATCACTGGCGCAATTGTATACTCTTCATATCTTTCCACAAAGACGTCTACCGCTTTTTGCACCCCTTTGATAAAATCTGGGTTCTGACTGATAGAGCCACCTAGGCTAATGATATCTGGGTCGATCAGGTACTGAATATTGAGGAGTCCTTGAGCTAGATTACGATTCATCCGCTCAATGGCTTCTTGGCAAAGGGCATTGCCAGCTGCAGCCTCTTGATAAACCTTACGACCATCCCAGTCTGACTGACCTGATTTTTCGATGACATAGCGAACCATGTTCCCTGTAGAAGCTAGTTGCGACCAGTTGTTAAGTTTTTCTGCTGGTTCGATGGTTGTCATGTAGCCAAACTCACCACCCAAACCATGGCGACCACGGTGAAGCTTACCATTGATAATCATAGCCCCACCAATCCCTGTGCCAATGACAACACAGGCTGCATTTTCAATCTCAGGATGAGCTAGCAGTTCACTTAGTCCAACACAGTTGGCATCATTTTCTAGATGGACAGGTAGCTGGTGATGAGCAAGGGCCTGGTACCATGAAAATCCATGAATGTAAGGAATGGCACTAATCCCCTCAATCACTCCTGTTTCTTGATTGACCGCTCCTGGAACACTCATAGCAATCCCACGATAGTCCTGTTCTGACAAACGTTGGTCCAACCAAGCTAGCAACTCTTCTAGAGTCTCTGGAGTTGGGGTGCTGGTCTTATCTAAAATCTTTCCATCAGGAGTTAGACTAGCAAACTTAATACCAGTCCCTCCGATATCAATTGTTGCAATGGTCATTGCTTTCACCTGCAAAAAGGAGCGAATCAGCAGTTGGTTCTTACTTTTTCGCTCCTCCTTTCTTTTTATGTTTACTTTTTGAAATTAAATTTCTTCTTTTTGAATGAGTTCTGTACGAATTTCCTGTGGTGCCAATAGTCCTGTATGGATAGGATACGGTTGCTCCAGAAGATCGACAACCGTTTGTTGCCCTTCTGACACGCGCACATTTTCTTGACTCATGTTGTAGTAACGAAGGACGTAGCCTTCTTCATTTTCAGCAACTTTAAAGGCTGTTGGACATACTTGTGGCAAGTTCAGTGCCGGATGGTTAAAGAGACTTCCCGTTGCTGCAACGCTACCCTCTTGTTTTGCAACTTGGAGGCTAGTCATCGGTGTCTGTAAAGCCTTAGCTCGGCGATAAGCTGAGAAGCGGCCCTGAGCTTGATGACATTCCACTGCATATTCCACCTCAAAATCCCGCAAGCATTGTGCTTCTGGTGTTGGGAAATAGCCCCAGTCACCAAGTTCTCCAGAAGCCCGAAGAATGGTCACGGCAACGGTGTCATCCCCTAAAATTTCATATTCATGTAAACCTTTATTGGCTACTGTTACCCCCTTGACGTCATCATACAAGCTGACGAAAGCTTGCTGGTGTTGGGGATTTTCAGGATTTTCCCAAGAAGCAGCCGGTTTATTTGGCCGTGTCACCACCTCATAGATACTTTCTGAATCATTACTTGGACGCGTATTGTGAGTCTTGACCAAGAGGCGGATACGGTGGTCTTTAGCAGTATTGGTAAAGCGCGTCTTGAAGCGAATTTGCGGGTCATCTACAAAGATGGTCATCTCCGTTTCAAGAGGGATGGTTGTCAGCTCTTCTGAGCGGCTTGCCTTACGGTTCATAAACTCGATAATGCCTCTTTGCTCCGCATCCAATTGTTCATCCGCGCTGACTGGAATGGTAAAGTCATGCTTGAGCAAGATTTTGGCATAGCTAGCATTGTTTTCTAGAACTTCATAACCTTTCAGTTGAGCAAAGATTGGCTCTGTTCCTTTTGGTTGGAAGTAGATATATTCATTTCCGATATCACCACGATCTTCGAAGCGAAGGAAATCCTCATAAGCCTCATTGGTCGTTTTATCATAGAGGGTCAAACCATCATCGATACTAAGGGTTACAAATGGTGTATCGATCACCCCATTTTGGAACAGACCGTCATGATGGGAAGCTTTTCCTTCTAGGAGCTGGAAGGTTGTCCAAGAAAGAGGCGCTAGGTGAACCGGAACCGTCACGCGCACTTGACGCGCTATATAAGGTTGACGGAATTTATCCTTTGGCAAGGTATAGCCAAAACTTGCCCCCAAATCTTCAATCTCCGCTTCTACAAGATGACCATCTAAATCCTCTACATGATAGTCTGGCAAGGTCAAAGCAGCCATTTTCTTGAAGCCCTCTGTCGGGTGCAATTCCTTAAATGGACAAACCGCTACATCAATAACCGTGCTGACAGTGTCCACCTTGCCATGCAAGCCAGTGTTAATCACCGTAAAGAGCTTATCACTCTGGGCTTTCTGAGTCGCTAATTTCTCTTTCCACTCATTGAGAAGGTTGGTCTTGACAAAGTTTCCGACTTGATTGACCTTGGCAAAACGAACTTCCATTTCACGGTGAACATCATCCACACTACATCCACAAATACTATCGTGTGGTGCATTTTGCAAGAGGGTCTTCCAAGCATAGGTCAATTGATCCTTGTGGTTATGGCCACCAGTGATAATGGTCAAAGGTTCCACCACTTGCTCTAGCAAATTGCTGTTTTCTTGGAAGGCTTGTTTGAGGTAAACGCGTGAAGAAGAGGTATTTGCCAGAGTGTACCAACCATCGGTTTCCTGGCTGGTCAATTCTCCTGTAACCGTTGATAATTGTTCAGGGAGCGCACTTTCCACTGCTTGCACATATTCATCAAAGGAGCTATGAATAAAGGTCACGTCAGGGAAGAGTTCGTTGGCCACGCGAATGGCTTCACTCAAGTTTCGTTGAACCGGTTGGTGGTCACAGCCGTTCATCATCAACCATTGGTTGGTCGATGCGTAGTCACGAACGTCTGCCAATTTTTGCTTCCAGAAAGTCAAAGCCTCATCTTTATCCACTGGAATTTCATTCCCGTTACTGTACCAGTTGGCAAAAAGAATGCCGAGTACACGGCTTCCATCCGCCCCCTGCCAATACATCTCAGAGAATTGAGAGGTAAACTGTTCATCTTCGAGGACTTGGTTGTCAAATCCAATCGGCTTGACACCGCGCCCAAAGGCTGCTACGTGAATCCCTGATTTTTGAAGGATTTGAGGAGCCTGCCCCATATTTCCAAAGGTATCTGGGAAGTAGCCGATTTGAGTTGATTTGCCCCATTTAGCACATTCCGCTTGTCCAATCAAGGTATTGCGGACGTTCGCTTCACTGGAAATCAAGTAGTCATCCTGCAAGATATAAAAAGGACCAATCTTGAGCTTGCCTTCGTCGATATAACGCTGCACCTTGTCACGGTTTTCAGGGCGAATTTCTAAATAATCATCAAGGACGATGGTTTGGCCATCCAAGTGGAAACTCTTGAATTCAGGATCATTTTCAAAAAGATCAAAAAGATTGTCAAAAAGTTCCACCAATTGCATCCGGTGACTTTCAAAAGGTAGATACCACTCACGATCCCAGTGACTGTGAGAAATAATATGTACAACAACATTTTCCATGAAGTAAAACCTCATTCTAACTTAAATTTAAAAATAGATTTGTGATTCTTTACAAGAATCTATCGAGCTAAAACTCTTTATCGAATATCCAGGTAATCCAAGACCAATTCGCAGAACATCATGTTGGCCCATGAGAACCATTCACGCGAGTATTTAGTCGGGTCATCGACGTGGAAGCTTTCGTGCATCACACCTGTTCCACCATCGCAGGCGACGAGCTGATCTAGCAAGAATTTTTTCTCAGCTTTATCTGTAGCTGTTAATCCTTGGATAGATAGGGCAATCGGCCAGATATAGCGATAAAAGGTATGAGAACTTCCCAGACCGCTAGCATACTTTCCTTCATAAAAGTATGGATTTTCAGGGCTCAGAATGGTGCGACGAGTGGCTTGATAGACTTCATCGTTCACATCACAGTAACCAAGATAGGGAACCGCCAACAAACTTGGTACGTTAGGGTCGTCCATGATGCTAGCATTTCCCAAACCGTCTACTTCAAAAGCGTAGATCTTTTCACCTTTGCTGTTGGTGGTGTAGGCGTAGTTTTCGATTCCTTCTTGGATCTCAGCTTGGAGACGTTTGGCATCAGTAATAATGCTCTCGCTATCAGCTAGATTCAATTCTGCAAAGATCTCTTGGACATAACCTAAGACAACGACTGCAAACATATTTGACGGAATCAAGTAGCTATATTGGCAACAATCATCACTTGGACGAAAGGCTGACCAGGTCATTCCTGTCACGGCAAAATCAGGACCAAAGCCATCATTTACCAAAGTGTCTTCCTTACGATCCGTATCCCGAACAAAGCGATAAGGGGAATTCTTGTGGTCTTGTTCTACCGTCCAAAGATGAAGGATCTCCTTGGTCGCTGTAACAAAAGTTTTATCAAATTGGCTAGTCTCACCAGTTTCTTTCCAAAGGAGGTAAGCCAACTGCAAGGGATAGCAAAGCGAATCTACTTCATACTTGCGCTCCCAAATCCAGCCATTGAGATCTGTATGGTCGGTCTCGTGGTGACCCTTCCAGTTCTCTTCAATGTTGAAGGAGTTAGCATAGGGATCCTTGAGAATCAAAGTCATCTGACGTTTAACCAAGCCAGCAATGGTCTGGCGCAAACGAGGATCTCTTTTAGCTACATGAAGATAAGGTCTCAATTGAGCAGTAGAGTCACGCAACCACATAGCTGGGATATCCCCTGTCAACACAAAGGTTGACCCATCTTCCAAAATTTCAACTGTATTGTCTAAGGTATCTGTGTAGCAACGTTCAAAGACATCCACCCACTCAGGGTACTCCTTGGCACGTTCTGCTACTTGGTCCAGCCATTCTCGCACAATTTCTTTTGAATAGGTCATTTATTTTCCTCACACGTATCGATTCTTTCCTATTCAGTATAAAAGATTTCAATGGGGAAATACATACGCAAACTATAGCCCTTTTTCTACAAAATTTTCCATTTGATAAAAACGCTATCATATTTGACAACACTTTGATACAATGAAGAAAATACCACTGCGTGTTCCAAGAAAATCACAGACCATTTAAGGTTGATGAAGAAAAAGGAGACCAGATGCACACTACTTGCCAAACCATTGATACCCGCTGGGGAAGCGATAATCATCCCCACTATTCGCACGGAAACACCCTCCCTTATACCGGAGTTCCTTTTGGAATGAACTACTTTCTTCCTCAGACGACACACGAACAAGGAGCTTGGTTTTTCAACCCCAATCTCCCTATTTTTCAGGGGTTTCGCCTCACCCACCAGCCTAGTCCTTGGATCGGAGACTACGCTTGGTGTCTCATCACTCCCATCACAGGAGAAGTTACAAGTTTCGACCTCTTCCGTCGCCAGAGCAGTTATTCGCTGAAAGAAGCTCTTTTTCAGCCCCACTACCTCCGTATTTTTTCGGAACGTTATCAGATTCAAAGCGAGCTGGTTCCAAGCCGCTACGGGGCTGTCATGCGCTTTCAAGCGCCAGAAAAATTGACTCTCTGCTTTCATGCAGCAAATGAACTAGAGGACTTGACCCTTACAGACCACACCTGTCACTTCCACATTCTGGATCAGGCCCATACCGCAGATACTTCCTACTCTTTCTATCTCCAGTGGCAATTTAGTCAGCCAATCGAGACTGTCACTCACATCGATCAGGATCTTTTTCTCACCTTTTCTAGCAATGAAGTGACCGTCCAATTAGGAAGCTCTTATCTGTCCCAAGACATGGCTCACAGCCATCTTCCTCACCTTTCTTTAGAAAAAGCTAAAAAAGAAGCAGCCGATCAATGGAATCAGCTACTAAAACGAATTGAAGTGAAAGATAACGGAGGATGTGATCAAGCCTTTTTCGACCACTGCCTGTACCGACTCCTCCTTTTCCCTCAAACTTTTTATGAAACAGATACCGAGGGAAATGACTGGCACCTGGATGTCACCCATAATGAAATCAAACCAGGAAAAGCTTATACGAATGTCGGTTTTTGGGATCTCTTCCGAACGTCTTTTCCGCTCTATAGCCTTGTCTACCCCGATTACTACCGTCACTTCCTCGAAGGATTTTTAAACACTTACCAGGATACTGGTTTTCTACCAAAATGGTTGGCCCCAGATGAACGAGGGATGATGCCAGGCACCCTTATCGATGGAGTCTTCGCAGATGCTGTCACAAAAGGGATCGCACCAGACCTACATGAAAACATGCTCACAGCCATGCTCCAGACAGCCCAAAAAACGGATCCCACGCAACATTTTGGTCGCCATGGCAATGAAAGCTACAAGCTACTTGGCTACCTACCCGATGATTTTCACGAAAGTGTTAGCCACAGCCTAGATTATGCTTATAGTGATTTTTGCATTGCCACCGTCGCCAAACACTTAGGACAGACAGAAACGGCTACTCAGTATGCTACTTCCAGTCTCTCCTACCGAATATTGTACGATGCCCAAACGGGTTTCATGAGAGCGCGATCCACCAATGGAAACTTTAAAGAACCCTTCTCTCCTACCAGCTGGGGAGGAGATTATGCAGAATGCTCTGCAATCCAGGCTACTTTTGGAGCCTTACACGACCTCTCAGGCCTGATAGAGCTAATGGGCGGTAAAAAAGCCTTCACCCAACGACTGCTGGATCTGGCCAATCAAAGACCTCAATTTGAAGCAACAGGTTACGGCTATGAAATCCACGAAATGAGTGAGATGGCCCAGGCTCCATTTGGGCAGATCGCCATCTCCAATCAGCCTAGCTTTCACATTCCCTACCTCTTCCGCCATAGTCTTCACCCCGAATATACCAATCTCCTTATCCACCAGATCCGTTCCCAAGCTTTCCATCAAGATTTCCAAGCCTACCCAGGTGATGAGGACAACGGTAGCCTATCTGCTTGGTACATCTGGTCGGTCCTTGGACTCTACCCAACCTGCCCAGGAAAACCAATCTATGATCTGGGCCTCCCTCTCTTTAAAGAAGTTCTTCTCCATCTTCCAAACCATGAGCTCAAAATTTGCTCTAACTCCCATACTACAGGTGCCTATTTCATCCAAAAAGCCCGATTAGATGGCAAAGACCAGCAAGAGATTTCCCATCAGGATCTCCTTGAAACCCAGCTGCTTCAGTTCGATCTTTCTTGGCTCCCCCCACATCCATAAGAAAAAGAGGCTGGGACAAAAGTCCTAGCCTCTCAATTGTCTTTGGATTGCTGAGCAAGACGCAGTGGTTGAGTGGGATCTACTACGCTGATTTCATCAGCTTTTACAGCCCTACTCAACTGTGCGGAGGTGGGACGACAAAATCGAATTCTAACGAATTACCGATTTCTGTCCCACTCTCTTTTTTCTATTATTCATCTCCTACATGATAGTAGATCGATCCTTGTTCCCCAAAACTAGCGATTCCAACACCAGACCACAAGCGGTTCTTAGAGGCATCGGATGTATCCTTAAAGACGACTTGTCCTTGATCATCGACCTGATCACCAATGGTCACTCCTGCAGGGATATACTCCAACAAGAATCCCCCATCACGACCACCATAAATGCCTTCTGAGGCTGTCCCATAATCCGTCAAAGAAGCACCATAGCCCTCTAACTCTTGTGAAACCAACCCTTTGTCGTTAAAGACCAGCTTGTTTCCTTTATCATCTTGCCAGACACCAGCAATACTGCTGTAATCCCCATTAGCAATAGCCTCAAGATCCATTTTCTTCTCTTCTTTTTTCTCTTCTTTTTTTTCTTTCTCCTTCACTTCTGAACTAGAAGCTGTCGTCTTTTTCACCTCAGAAGAAGCATTCGTTTGACTAGAAGAAGAATCTGATTTCTTACTCGCGCTCTGTTGCGAACAAGCCACCAACAGGAGCACACTAAGAAAACTCACCAGAATTGCACCAACTTTTTTCATTTAAAATTCCCCATACATTTTTTAGTTTAAAGCCCCTTCATTGTAACGTATTTTCAAACATTTGACAAGCTCTACTTCCTATTTCGGATCAAAAAAGACCGGGATAATACATCCCAATCTCTCTTTAAATACTACTTTCAGTGAGCCAGCATTTCCTGTGCCACTTCTAAACCAGATAAGTTGGAAGGATAATAAGTTGGCCAATTTTCCAACTCATCATAAAGCGCTTCTTGACTCTTTCCTCCATGGAAAATGTGGAAGTGAGCTGCCTTTACTGGAGTGATTTCATGGTCACTAAATTGAACATATTTGAAGTCTCCCGCATCGCTCTCCTTGGCTTCAAAGAGATAACGAACACCACGATTCCCCTTCTTATAAGTCAAAATGTGCTTACCTACGTATTTATAGGTATATTTCTTAGAAGATCCTTTTTGATAAAACTCCATTGAATCCTTATCAATCTTAATCCGATCAATATCTGTTTGGTAACCCTTGGTATAATATTCCTTATACTCAGCAGCAGTCATGGTTGGATTTAATTTTGCCTTATAATCAAAGACCTGATCCAAAGTTCCATCCTGCAAGTATGGATAAACCGATTGCCAATCACCCGCGTAATTTGCCAAGCTACGATCCTTCACTTGGTTATCCTCGAAATAGCCTTTTTGAACCGTCTTAGAATCTTCCTCATGTTCCGGTTGAATATCCTTACCAGCTTGGGATGTGGTTTTCTCTAGTGCCTTCAGATTCTCCTTCATAACAGACACGTAGTCTTCGCCATCTTTCATTTCTTGATCCGTCAGGCTTTCCAAAGGATTTAAGACAGCCAACTCAACACCAGCTTCAGAAGACAAGGTTTTCGCCAAAGACTTAGAAGCATTTTCCTCAAAGTAAATCACCTTGATCTCATTTTTCTTGATATACTCTGTCAATTCACGTAATCGTGCAGCAGAAGGTTCGCTATCAGGTGAAATCCCTGAAATAGCCACTTGGTTTAAGCCATAATCCAAGGCCAAGTAACGGAAAGCCGCGTGTTGAGTCACAAAATTCTTTTGCTTAGCATCTTTCAAGCCATCCTGATAAGCTTGATCCAAAGCCTGTAACTTCTTCAGATAGGCTTGCGCATTTTTCTCAAACGTCTTTTTCTTATCTGGATAAGCTGCGACCAACTGATCGCGAATCGACTCTACCATCTTCATGGCACGATGTGGAGAGAGCCAAAGGTGAGGATCATATTCATGATGGTGTTCTTCGCCCCCTTCGTGTTCATGTTCCTCTTCCAATCCAGGAAGCAAGACCATGCCCTTGGTGGCATCGATCACTTTGGTTTTCTTATCCTTCATTGATTTCAAAAGATTTGGAACCCACGTTTCCATGTTTTCATTCTCATAGACGAAAACATCCGAATCTTGAATCATAGCCCGCCCCTTAGCAGACAATTCATATTCATGAGGCTCTGATCCCGCTCCAATGAGCAGGTCTACCGTTCCTTCATCTCCGACAATATTTTTTGTAAAATCATAAACAGGATAAAAAGTGGTCATCACTTTTAATTTTCCATTTTGACTCTGACTTTTGCCACAAGCAGTCAAGATAAGGGTAAAAGCCACCAACAACATTAAACCTATTTTTTTAAATTTCATATTTACTTCCTCAAACGTGATCCAAGATTCACAAGCAAGAACAGGGCCACAAATAAAAGCGTGATGCTGGCACTTGCTGGTGTATCTGCAATATAAGACAAAATCAACCCACTAAACATCCCGATAAAGCCAATGATAACCGCAATCAGCATAACCCCACGGAAGTTCTTCCCTAGTTTCAGGGCAATACTAGCCGGCAAGACCATGATGGTTGAAACCAATAACGATCCTGCTGCAGGAATCATCAAAGCTATAGCAACCCCTGTCACCACATTAAATAAGATGGACATGGTCCTGACAGGCAGGCCATCCACAAAGGCCGTATCTTCATCAAAGGTCAAGATATACATGGGACGCAAGAATAAAGCGGTCAAGCCCAATACAACAAAAGCAATCACAAACAAAGCAAACACCTGCTCATCTGTAATCGTTAAGGTCGAGCCAAACAAATACTGATCCAAACTCATGGAACTCTTGCCACCACCACGCATCAGGACCAAAGCCAGAGCGAGACCAGTTGACATTAAAATCGCCGTCCCAATTTCCATAAAGTCTTTAAATAAGGTCCTCAAATATTCTAGAAAGACGGCGGCAATAATAACAATGATCATGGTCGAAAACGTTGGAGAGATCCCTAGGAAAAGCCCAAAAGCGACACCCGCAAGAGAAACGTGACTCAGCGTATCACTCATAAGACTCTGCCGTCTTAAAATCAAGAAAATCCCTAATACCGGAGAAAAAAGACTCATGGCAACCATGGCCAACAAGGCTCGCTGCATAAAATCATACTGGAACAAATCAAGCATGGTCACCCTCCCCTTCAGTATCATGGACATTAAAACATCTCCAAGGAGAGCTTTGGTCACGAACCAAATGAATATTCCGATCCGCAAATTGGTTAACCTCTTCAGGATCATGCGTAATCATCAAAACAGATTTTTGATGGTGATGCGCACTGTGATGCATCAACTCATAAAAATCACTCTTTGTCGTTGCATCCATCCCTGTCGTAGGTTCATCTAAAACAAAGATATCCGGATCTGAAGCAAACATCCGAGCAATGACAGCCCGCTGTTTCTGACCACCAGACAAAGAACCAATCGCTCGATCCTTGAACTCCAGCATCCCAACAGATTCTAAACTCTTCAGAATATGTTTTTCATCGTGCTCATTCAACTTTCGAAACCATCCTTTACGAGGGTACCGACCTGACTTCACAAATTCATAGACCGTACTTGGAAACCCTGCATTAAAACTAGCAATTTGTTGCGGCAAATAAGCAATCCTTAACTTCTTTCCCTTAACATTCGTCTTTGAAATCTCAACAGTCCCAACCTTAGGCTGTAAGATGCCAAGGCTAGCCTTAATCAAGGTTGACTTAGCAGCCCCATTCTCACCAGTCAGCGTAACAAACTCTCCACTATCTAAGTAGTAATTTATCCCTTCCAGAACCGGTTCTCGATCATAAAAAAACGATAAATTTGAAACCGTAATATACCTCAAACTATAACTCCTCTTCCAATAAATCTAAAAACCGCGAAATGACCCCTTGCTCATTCTTAGTAAACTTCGACAAGACATCCTCATAAGTGTGAAGGGTATGCTGATGGTGGTGCTGATGCTCTAATGCAATCGGCTTACCAATTTCAGTTAAGCGATAAAAGAGAACCCGAGCATCATTTTCATCTCGATAAGTCTCCAGCATCCCCTGACTTAATAAGGGCTTCACGGCTTTCGTGATCGCTGCCTGACTGACATTCAATTTTTTAGCTAAGACAGAATTAGTTAGAGCTTCATCAGCAACCAGCATCAGAATATGTTCCTGAGTGTTGGTTAATGAAACACCACTAGTACAAGAACCAACTAAAATCTCATGCTGATTCTCAGATAACAATAAAATAGAATTTAAAAAACGATCGATTTTATTTGCAACTTCAGACAAAATAAACTCCTTCTAATCCCCTAACAGAAACTTTACCGGTTAATTATATCACAAAAAAGAAAAAAAATAAACAAAAAAAGGAGTAAAACTCCTTTTATAATCTATACCGGCGGCCGGGGTCGAACCGGCACGTCCTTGCGGACACTGGATTTTGAGTCCAGCGCGTCTGCCAATTCCGCCACGCCGGCATAAATTTAACTGGGGTAGCTGGATTCGAACCAACGCATGAGGGAGTCAAAGTCCCTTGCCTTACCGCTTGGCTATACCCCAATAATGTAAATAATAAATAGGCGAGTGATGGGGATCGAACCCACGCATGCCAGAGCCACAATCTGGTGTGTTAACCACTTCACCACACCCGCCATAATTATTAACACGGGCAGTAGGAATTGAACCCACACTGAAGGTTTTGGAGACCTTAGTTCTACCTTTAAACTATGCCCGTAAAGGATGGAAGGGGAGGGATTCGAACCCCCGAACCCGAAGGAGCGGATTTACAGTCCGCCGCGTTTAGCCTCTTCGCTACCCTTCCTGATTATTGAATTGATGGCGCGAGACGGAATCGAACCGCCGACACATGGAGCTTCAATCCATTGCTCTACCAACTGAGCTACCGAGCCAAATTGCGGGAGCAGGATTTGAACCTACGACCTTCGGGTTATGAGCCCGACGAGCTACCGAGCTGCTCCATCCCGCGTTAATTTTAAAAAAGGAGGATGTGGGATTCGAACCCACGCACGCTTTTACACGCCTGACGGTTTTCAAGACCGTTCCCTTCAGCCGGACTTGGGTAATCCTCCAAAAATATAGTCCGTACGGGATTCGAACCCGTGTTACCGCCGTGAAAAGGCGGTGTCTTAACCCCTTGACCAACGGACCATACTATTAATGGGCACGAGTGGACTCGAACCACCGACCTCACGCTTATCAGGCGTGCGCTCTAACCACCTGAGCTACGCGCCCAAGTTAAACAACTTGGTGAAAATTGAACAAAAGTTCAAAGCGGGTGACGAGAATCGAACTCGCGACAACAGCTTGGAAGGCTGTAGTTTTACCACTAAACTACACCCGCTTGAATGGGAGTTAACGGGATCGAACCGCTGACCCTCTGCTTGTAAGGCAGATGCTCTCCCAGCTGAGCTAAACTCCCATATGGTCGTCTAGCTCACTGGTTCCCTGTCGTGCACTGACTCTTGTCAGTTT
>NZ_JBRKNT010000003.1:0-4511 GCF_053010205.1 Streptococcus sp. W151
ACACTATCAAGACTCCAGACGGTAAGACTTACAAGATCGTACCGAAAGGTGACTACCCAGTAGGTAAAGTTGATGGCGATGGACACTTGGAATCATCTGATCCAATTAAAGGTAAAGTTGATAAACCACGTTCAATCATCACTTACGTCTACAAAGAAGTGAAAGGTGACGTTTACGTACACTACAAAGACACTGAAGGTAACACTATCAAGACTTCAGTAGTTGACGAAAAAGATCAACCAGTTGATAAAGACTACGATACAGTCGTAGACAACCGTCCAAAAGAAATCCAATACAATGGTAAGACATATGAATTGGTACCAGCAGGAAACTACAATGTAGGTAAAGTTGATGGACAAGGTCACCTTGAGTCATCTGACGCTACAACTGGTAAAGTGGTTGAAGGACGTAAAGATGTTACTTACATCTACAAACTTAAAGAAGAACCAGCGCAACCAACTGGTAACGTGTATGTTCACTATGTGGATGAATTTGGTAACACACTTAAGAATTCTGTAACAGACGAATATGCGCAACCGGTAGGTAAATATTACGATACAGTAATCGATAACCGTCCGAATACAATCATCACTTCAGATGGTAAGATTTATGTATTGGTACCAGCAGGTAACTATGCAGTAGGAAAAGTTGATGTTGATGGACATTTGACAACAACAGATTCAACTACTGGTAATGTCATCAAGGGTGATAAGAACGTTACTTACGTTTATAAACTTGTGAAGACACCAACCGTTCCAACACCAAACACACCAGTACCACCAACACCAACACCAAACACACCGGTAGATCCAACACCTAATAAACCAATGGATCCAACACCAAACACACCGGTAGATCCAACACCTAATACACCGGTAGATCCAACACCTAATACACCAGTGAACCCAGTTCCTGAGCAACCAGCTCAACCAGCTCCAGCTCTTGAACAACTTCCAAATACTGGTGAAACAGGATCTGTAGCTTCAGCTCTTCTTGGAGCAGTTGCAGGGGTTGCAGGGGTTGCAGCACTTGGACGTCGCAAAAAGGAAGATGAAAAATAATCTTCAATCCTAATTTGATTCGGTCATTTCAGGTATGTGGGAAATGAAAAAGGATCCAAAAAGAGAACCTCCGGGTTCTCTTTTTGTATGCTGTTATTTGTGTTAAAAACTAGTCTTAATTAGTTACTTTTGGGGAAAATTAGTGTATAATAACTCGGTATCTTATTTTTAAGGAGCGAACATGTTTTTTAAACGTTCGAAGGGTGATTTTCGCGAAACGGAGCGAATCACACGTTTTAAATTAATCAAATCAGGAAAGAATTGGGTACGGGCATCTGTTTCTCGGTTAGGCTTATTTCGTGTCATGCGAGGTGGTGTGGATGAAAAAATCATGGTTAGATATGATGATTCTTCACGTCAAATGCCTGCAGACCTAGTAAAAGGTATGGTTGTACTAGGGGCTCTTGCTGGAGCAACAACAGTTGCTAACCCAGTATTTGCAGAGGAAAATGGGATGGATACGACTGTTGGGTCTGAAATCAGCCCATCGACCGGTGTAGCGGGTTCGGATAGTTTGGTCTTGGGGACGACCTCTATCACAGATTCTGTGTCAGCCAGTCAATCTATAAGTGAATCTATCTCATTTTCAGAGTCAGCTAGTGACAGCCTTTCTTTGTCTCAGTCGGTTTCTTTGAGCGAATCACATGTTGTTAGTAATTCAGCGAGTCAGTCCACATCAGAATTTGCTAGTAGTAGTCTCTCAGAGGGCGATTCAATTCACAGGACTACTCCTGAAACGAGTGAGAAAGAAGCAGCGGCTCAGACCACTCGCTCGGAAGACCAGGTGAAGCGTCTGCAAGTCTTGGCATTAGATTTATATACTTATCGCGCTCAAGCCATGGAAATCCCGGGGACAGAATCTGCTATTGAGTATGGAGATCTGGCTTTAGAAGCTATTCGTTCAGGGTTATCTAATCCAGCGATCCAAATCGATGCAGTAGAAAGTCAAGCAAAAACTGCTCGCAATCGCTTGGCCAACGCGGTGCTGCGCGCGACATCTGGTCAACGAGATCCGCGCAATGGGAATCGTATAGATTCGGATACGAGCCTCCGTGCGCCCCAATACAATCTCGGACCAGCCAATAATGCCGTGATTTCTGTGTATAACTCTGATTATATCAACCAGGCTTATAATGTTGTTGAAAGCATTCCTACACGAAATAGTATTAAAAGCATTGGCTACGCTTCTGGTAGTGATCGTGTGAATGGCATCAACGTTCCTCAGACGTCGGCACTAAAAAATAGTGCAGTCGCCTTTAATATTGTGGGGACTGTTGGCCAGACAGAGGTCGTAACGCCTGGGAAAATTTATAATCTTTCTTTTGTAGTGACTAATACGGCTAAGCAGTCAGTGACACGTACGCTTCGTATTCAGGTTTTGCCACAAAATGATGGCATTCGAAACCCGATTACGGCTGTGACAACGGAAACTTTTGTCAATGATACCACTAACTTGTCCCAGGCTGAAAAAGAGAAGGTTTGGGAGGCTTTTAAGACTGCTAACCCAAATATTGCCACTTCAAAGGATTTTAAATCTTATTCGGTTTCATCATCAGGTGTGGTGACTATTACTTATAAAGATAACACCACAAATGATGTAACCGCTCCTGTTAAGCGCCTAGCAGCACCGACGGTTGAGACTCGCTTACTAGAGAAAGCCTATACTCAAACACCTGTAACGGTGACGGGGGCTGAGCCTGGAGCGACTGTTGTCTTGTACAATAATGATGATGAAATCGGAACAGCGGTAGCGGATGCTTCTGGACAAGCGATCGTAACACCGAAAGTTCCCTTGCAGACGGGTGGAGTAACAGCTAAGGCTCGCATTCTGTATGGTGATCATGCGGTTTATTCCGATGCAAGTAATATGGTTGCTGTAACAGATGCCACACGTCCTGAAGTGACGGCTAAGTTAACTGTCAATGGTGTAGAACCGAAATCAACCCCTCTTGAAGGTGGTGGGAAGAATTATACCATTTATGCTGGTGATGATGCGGTTGTGACTTTTACAGCTACTGATGACAGTGGCAAGTTGAAAGAAATGAAAGTCGTTGCACGAGCAGATTTGAACGACAATGCCTTGAACGGGAATTTCTTTGGTAGTAGCCAGTACGGAACAGGTAATATTGCACCGATTACGGGAGATATCACAGCTACGAGTTACAATCCTGCAACCATCACAGCGATCATTCATTTGAAAGATGATCTTTACCATTCCTTCCGAAACACATGGCAACGCAATGTCGCAGCTATTGATAATGCGTCCAATATGAACCGCCCAAATGGTTTGGGTGAAATTCGGATTACACAAGGACGTCTCGCTGATCGTACACCAGGTGTCGCTCCAACAAGCACTATTCAGGTGACGAGCCTGACTGACTTGACAGATGCAGATAAGAGCAAGGTGATTGCAGCTGTGTCGGCTGTTAATCCAGAGGTGGCTAACCGCATTAAGGCCTATACGGTTAATAGTGATGGTACAGTCACCATTACTTATAAAGATAGTACGACCAATGTCGTAGCTGTGAAATTGTCAGATAGTGATCATAGTCAGTCTGTCTCAAACAGTCAGAGTGCATCTACGAAGACTTCGCAATCGATTAGTCAGTCCTTAAGTACGAAGCAATCACAGAGCGTATCGACACAGCAGAGTGTTTCATTGAGCCAATCACTGAGCTCGGTTCGTTCGCAAAGTTTGTCGGCTTCACTAAGCCAATCAGCATCGGCAAGTGTATCCGCTCAAGCGAGTCTATCTCGCAGTCAATCATTGAGCAAGGAGATTTCTCAATCTCAATCCGCTTCAACGAGCCAATCTATATCGGCAAGAAAATCTGAATCTGTGAAGGTTTCGGAATCCGTTTCTGCAAGTGTCAGTGCCTTGCAGTCTGCTTCGGTATCAGCGAGTGCATCCAAAGTGGTTAGCCAGTCTATCTCAATCTCGACATCCGCTTCAACGAGCGCCTTTGTTTCAGTGAGTCAGTCTGCTTCAGCATTGGTTTCACAGTCAGTATCGGAGTCACTAAGTCAATCTACTCGTGAGTCGGTTTCAAAATCAGTGAGTCAATCGCAGTCTGAGTCTGCATCAGTATCCTTGAGTGAGTCAGTGTCAACGTCCGAATCTGTTTCAACGTCAGAGTCAGTTTCAAGTTCTGAATCGGTTTCAACATCTGAATCAGTTTCAACATCTGAATCAGTATCAACGTCCGAGTCATTGTCAGCGTCAGAATCAGTATCAACGTCCGAGTCATTGTCGGCATCCGAGTCAGTATCAACGTCTGAATCGGTTTCAACATCCGAATCGGTTTCAACATCTGAATCAGTATCAACGTCCGAATCAGTCTCGACTTCAGAATCTGTATCAACGTCTGAATCAGCATCGACGTCCGAATCAGTCTCGACTTCAGAATCGGTCTCGACTTCAGAATCGGTCTCAACATCTGAATCGGTGTC
>NZ_JBRKNT010000003.1:4521-200386 GCF_053010205.1 Streptococcus sp. W151
GAATCAGTATCAACGTCCGAATCAGTCTCGACTTCAGAATCTGTATCAACGTCTGAATCAGCATCGACGTCCGAATCAGTCTCGACTTCAGAATCGGTCTCGACTTCAGAATCGGTCTCAACATCTGAATCGGTGTCGACATCCGAGTCGGTTTCAAGTTCTGAATCAGTATCTACTTCCGAGTCATTGTCAGCCTCCGAGTCAGTGTCGACATCCGAGTCAGTTTCAACATCTGAGTCTATATCAACGTCTGAATCAGTGTCTACATCTGAGTCTATATCAACGTCTGAATCAGCATCGATCTCAGAATCAGTATCTACTTCAAAATCAGTTTCAACATCTGAGTCAGTGTCTACGTCTGAGTCAGTTTCAATTTCTGAATCGGTGTCAACGTCTGAATCAGTGTCAACCTCTGAGTCAGTCTCAACCTCCGAGTCAGCGTCAACATCAGAATCAGTATCTACTTCAGAATCAGTTTCAACATCAGAATCAGTCTCAGCGTCTGAGTCAGCGTCAACATCAGAATCAGTTTCGACTTCAGAATCTGTATCAACGTCTGAGTCAGCATCGATCTCAGAATCAGTATCTACTTCAGAATTAGTTTCAACTTCTGAATCAGTATCAGCGTCTGAGTCAGTATCTACTTCAGAATCGGTGTCTACATCTGAGTCTATATCAACGTCTGAATCAGTATCGACATCCGAGTCAGTTTCAAGTTCAGAATCGGTCTCAACATCTGAATCGGTGTCGACATCCGAGTCGGTTTCAAGTTCTGAATTGGTATCTACTTCCGAGTCATTGTCAGCATCCGAGTCAGTTTCAACGTCTGAATCAGTGTCGACATCCGAGTCGGTTTCAATTTCTGAATTAGTCTCAACGTCCGAGTCGGTGTCAACATCAGAGTCGGTTTCAGCTTCTGAATCAGTATCTACTTCAGAATTAGTTTCTGTATCTGAATCATTGTCAACATCCGAATCAGTCTCTACATCTGAGTCTATATCAACGTCTGAATCAGTTTCAGCCTCTGAATCAGTATCTACTTCAGAATCTGTATCAACGTCTGAGTCAGCATCTACTTCAGAATCATTGTCTGCATCAGAATCAGCAAGCGGTTCACAAAAACACAGCCAGTCTGTAGTGCTTCCAAATACTGGCGAAACAGGATCTGTGACATCAGCTCTTCTGGGGATAGTTACAGGGTTAGCTGGAATTGCTGGACTTACCCGAGGTAAAAAGAAGGGGAACTGATCTAGTAGGAACTATCATTTTTTCGAGTGAATCTCATAGGAGATTCACTTTTTTTCTAGTAGAATGAAGTATTTTTAATTTCTTGCAAAAAATTTGAAAACAAAACAATAATAAATAAGTTTTTCATAGCAAATTACTTGAATCTGCGTAGTATTCCTGTATAATGAATAATGACTACAATGTAAGGGGAATATCATGCAATTTAAGCGTTCAAAAGGAAACTTTCGTGAGACAGATCGTGTCGTACGCTTCAAATTAATTAAATCAGGAAAAAATTGGCTTCGAGCATCAACAGCTGCTCTAGGCCTCTTTCGTGTGGTGCGTGGGCAAGTGGAGGAGACCATCATTGCCAACGTGCAACAAGACCAAATAGAAAGTCAAAAGAACGGCCAAGCCTTCTTAAAAGGTTTGATTACGGCAGGAACTGTATTTGGTGGTGCTGTGCTTGTTACGACTGCTAAGGCGGAGGATGCAACATCACTGGCACCAACGGTTTCTGAGACAAAACAGGAAACCTTAGCAGAAGTAGATAGTGTGGTCTTGGGAAATACCTCTACCCAGTCTTCAGAATCTGTCTCTGTTTCAGAATCCACTAGTTTGTCTACATCTGTTAGTGCGTCTGCTTCGATCAGTGAATCTACTTCTTTGTCCTTGAGTGAAGTTGGATCAACTCCATTATCAACGGCATTTAGCGAGTCTGCTCAAGCTCTAGAGTCAGAGGCGGTTGTTGAGGAACCGACTAGTTTAGAAGAAGCCACTGTTTTAGAACAAAATGCCTCTGAAGCTGAATTGCTCCAAGAAATTGCAGGAAACTACGCATCTAAAATGACGGACACTGATCGCCGAGCAGTGGTCGAAGCGATCATTAACAAAGTGCAGGCTGAAGTGACTGCAAGCAATAACTTGATCCACACCAATGCCAGTGTACAAGCTTATGCTGACCAGCGCGATCGTTTGGAGAAAGCTGTCGATGAGATGATGACGACCTTGACAGCTGCAGGTTTTGTGGGAAATACAAATGTAGATGGAAAACCTGCGATCTCTGCTCAATTAGCTCCTATCGCTGAGGTGGCTAAGAGTAGTAGTAAAGTGCTAGAGATTACACCAAACATGGATGATCGCAATGGTGCTAGTGTTGAAGATGCCCCTCTGACAGCTACAGATGTTGCTAAAGATCCTCATATCGATAAGCGCTATGTTAACCAAACACCTGAAGAAATTGCAGCTTACAAGAAGGATACGGATGCGACTCGCTATACCTTTGGGATTTGGGATTTTGTTAATAATACTGGGGAACCGTTGGGGTATTATGCGACCTTATCCATCGATCGTACCGATACCGATCCGAATACGCATGTGGGAAATGATGTATATTTCCGTGTTGTGAAAAAATCAGATGGTTCCGAGATCTTCTCTCAAACCTTCTCTGCCAATGTCATTGGTGGCACGCAGTTCCAACTACCTAAAGAAGTGTTGATTAAGAAAGCTCCTTTTGGGAATATGTTTGCCTATAGCAAGTCTGATGATGGGAAACCTGGGAACGTTTATCTAGGGACTTATGCTAGCCCAGAGACAAGTTTCCTTGTACGAGATGTATACGATGTGATGAACCCTTCAAAACAGGGGGAACTATTGACTTCGAGAGCTGAAATCAAGGTTCCATCTATGTGGGGGAAACAGTCGACTTTCTACAAAGTGGTGGATCCAGCAGGCAAATGGTTCGATGGGGAATACACACCAACCGGGAAAGAAGCAGTCTTAGCAGAGTATACCCAGTACGGAATTGAAGGTCAGCGTTATACGGCCTCAAATGCTCGTGATATCGCAGGATACGTACAGGTTCCAGTTGTGAGCTCGTCTCAAAATGTAAGAACAGGAACTTTTGATAATAGTACAGTTGGAGATCGACGTGTAGAATTGTACGGAAATGCGCGTGAGCATTTTATAAGAAGTGAAGTTGTTACAACCAGTCAAAATGGTGACTACATCCTTCGTTACTACGTTTTAGATCCTTCCAAAGTCTATAACGTTTCGAATCTGGATGTCGGGAATGAGCCGGTATTTGACAAGTATACACTTGTTTATGAAAAAGAATTTAAACAAGATAGTACTGATAATCTTTCAGATTTAGGTGGAACACGTAAAGTTGAAAGTAAAAACAAAGATTATTTTCTTAATGTTACGCCAAAACGAGTGGATGATCGTCATCTTGAGTTGGAGATCACAGGATGGTTTTCGGCTAAGGACACCGTCACCTATACAGATGAAAATACAGGGACAGAATATACGGTTCCAAAACCATTTACAGAGCTTCCAAAATCAACTTTTCTAAGTAATAATCAGACTATGATTGTCGGAGAAGATGCGACACCTCAAGGTGCAGAAGGTTTTTCTAACTTTAAACAAACCATTCAAAAAATGGTAGTTTCAAATCCATTGACGAGCGTGAATTATTATTATCGGAAAATGACGTCGTCAGAATCTGCATCACAGTCTCAAAGCTTCTCAGCCTCAACGTCGGCATCTTTGGTTTCAGATTCGATTTCATCGTCTCAGTCTGTATCGACTAGTGAGTCTGTTTCTTTGTCGCAAGTATCTAACTCAATCACTCAGTCAGATTCGCAAGTTTCAACTTCGATTTCAGCAAGTCAGTCAGACTCGTTGGTTCAAGAATCCGTTTCCGCGAGTCAGTCAGAGTCGTTAGTACAAGAATCCGTTTCCGCGAGTCAATCAGAATCTTTGCTACAGGAATCCGTATCTGCAAGTCAATCAGACTCGCAGGTTCAGGCATCTGTATCGGCAAGCCAATCAGAGTCTTTGGTTCAATCGTCAGTTTCAGCTAGCCAGTCTGATTCGCTGGTCCAAGTCTCGGTTTCAGCTAGCCAATCTGATTCCTTGGTCCAAGCGTCGGTTTCCGCAAGTCAATCAGAGTCTTTGGTACAAGCATCCGTTTCCGCTAGTCAGTCTGAGTCCTTGGTACAAGAGTCAGTTTTAGCGAGTCAATCAGACTCATTGGTTCAAGAATCAGTTTCAGCAAGTCAATCAGACTCGTTGGTTCAAGAATCTGTATCTGCAAGTCAATCAGACTCGCAGGTTCAGGCATCTGTATCGGCAAGCCAATCAGAGTCTTTGGTTCAATCGTCCGTTTCAGCTAGCCAGTCTGATTCGCTGGTCCAAGCCTCGGTTTCAGCGAGCCAATCTGATTCCTTGGTCCAAGCGTCGGTTTCCGCAAGTCAATCTGATTCCTTAGTCCAAGAGTCCGTTTCAGCGAGTCAATCCAATTCGTTGGTACAAGAGTCCGTTTCTGCGAGCCAGTCTGACTCGCTGGTCCAAGCCTCGGTTTCAGCGAGCCAATCGGATTCCTTGGTCCAAGCGTCGGTTTCCGCAAGTCAATCTGATTCCTTGGTCCAAGCGTCGGTTTCCGCAAGTCAATCTGATTCCTTGGTCCAAGCGTCGGTTTCCGCAAGTCAATCCAATTCGTTGGTCCAAGAGTCCGTTTCTGCGAGCCAGTCTGACTCGCTGGTTCAAGCCTCGGTTTCAGCGAGCCAATCGGATTCCTTGGTCCAAGCGTCGGTTTCCGCAAGTCAATCTGATTCCTTGGTCCAAGAGTCGGTTTCTGCGAGTCAATCAGATTCCTTGGTCCAAGAGTCGGTTTCTGCGAGTCAATCAGATTCGTTGGTACAAGCATCAGTCTCAGCGAGTCAATCAGACTCGCTGGTTCAGGCATCTGTATCGTCTAGCAAATCCGAGTCTTTGGTTCAGACATCGGTTTCAGCTAGCCAATCAGACTCGTTAGTACAAGAATCAGTTTCAGTGAGTCAATCACAATCTACTTCTGATGTCGAATCTAAGTCTCAAAATACAGAATCTATGTCCTTTTCTCGTTCTGATTCAATGAGTCAGTCGGAATCGCAAGTATCGACTGATTTGCAATCAACATCATTGAGTCAATCAGACTCGTTAGTGCGAGAGTCTGTTTCTGCCAGTCAATCAGAGTCGTTGGTTCAAGCTTCGACTTCAGCGAGTCAGTCAGAATCACAAGTTCAAGCTTCGATCTCTGCAAGTCAATCCGAATCACAGGTTCGAGAATCAGTTTCTGCAAGCCAGTCTGAATTGTTGATTCAAGAATCTGTTTCTGCCAGTCAATCAGAATCACTGGTCCAAGCCTCGGTTTCAGCGAACCAATCAGAGTCGTTAGTTCAGGCGTCAGTTTCAGCTAGTCAATCCGAATCGCAATCAAAAGTAGCTTCTGAATCGGCATCTAAGAGTGAGTCTGAAAAAGCCTCGAAATCTGTTTTGTTGAGTCAGTCGGTATCCTTATCTAATTTAGCGTCTAGATCCATTTCTATGTCTCAATCGCAGTCAACATCGGCGGTTGGATCGGAAGAAGTGGTTTCTCAACTGATTTCCTTGTCGCAATCTATTTCGATGAGCAAAAATCTGTCTGAATCTGTTTCAATGAGTCAATCCGAATCCTTGGTTCAAGCTTCGATCTCTGCCAGTCAATCAGACTCACTGGTTCAAGCCTCAGTCTCCGCAAGCCAGTCTGAATTGTTGATTCAAGAATCAGTTTCTGCCAGTCAATCAGAATCACTGGTCCAAGCCTCGGTTTCAGCGAGCCAATCAGAGTCGTTGGTTCAGGCCTCAGTCTCCGCCAGTCAATCAGAATCGCAATCAAAAGTAGCTTCTGAATCGGCATCTAAGAGTGAGTCTGAAAAAGCCTCGAAATCTGTTTTGTTGAGTCAGTCGGTATCCTTATCTAATTTAGCGTCTAGATCCATTTCTATGTCTCAATCGCAGTCAACATCGACGGTTGGATCGGAGAAAGTGGTTTCTCAACTGATTTCCTTGTCGCAATCTATTTCGATGAGCGAAAAGCTGTCTGAATCTGTTTCAATGAGTCAATCCGAATCCTTGGTTCAAGCTTCGATTTCTGCAACTCAATCTGAGTCACAAGTCCAAGCTTCGATCTATAATAGCCACTCAGAGTCGTTGGTACAAGCTTCGGTTTCCGCGAGTCAATCAGATTCGTTAGTTCAAGCTTCTGCCTCGACAAGCAAATCAGCTTCAACTTCTAATGTCGTAGCTGCATCGCAGGTTTCAGAGTCTGGATCGTTCTCTCGATCAGTTTCAGAGAGTCTATCTACTTCACAATGGACATCCCATTCGGAATCTCTAGCGTCAGCCTCGCTATCGAAGTCTGACTCCTATAGCCAATCAACTTTTTCTGCAAGTGAATCTACTTCAACGTCGATGCCAGTGTCTGAATTCCCTTTGACGAGTGTCTCAGTATCTATGAGCGCATCATCGACAGAGAGTCAATCCCTATCGCATGAAGCTTCTGAATGGATCAGTGTGTCTTATGCGTCAAGTTTCTCTGCTATGACCAGTCCTTCTGAGTCTGTCGTGTCTTCGTTCAGCACCTCTCACTCAGAATCTCCATCAGATGCAAGCTCGCTAAGTGCGACGCATTCTTCAGGACCTGCTCTTCCAGAGACAGGAGCCCATCCTTCAAGTAATATCCTTGCTACGGTAGTTTCCATTCTTCTGTCTGGATTAGCCCTTTTAGGAATCCGGAAAAAAGATGGCAAATAAGGTATTAAATATCATGAATAAAGACCGGGATATTACCGGTCTTTTATTGATCTAGAATGTCTAAGAAGTTGTGAAATATGTTATAATGAATGAGGAAGTTTTCGTTGAAGGGTATGAAAAAGGTTGCTTTGTGAAAAGCTCAGTTTGCCTTCATATCTTCAGGAAATATGGGATAAAAAAAGAAGAGTCAGAGGAAAGAGATGAAAATCCATTTTACAAATTTATTTGGGCAGTCTTCAAAAAGTGTTGCCTTGATGGCCCAAAACGATATCATGAATGTCGTTCGCGAGCTTGGGGTCAATGAATTAGGGATCTACTTTTATGATCATAGTAATGAACCAGCTAGTGAATTGAACTCGCGAATGGATGGGATTTTAGCAGGCGTTGCTTTTGGGGATATCGTCTTCGTTCAATCGCCTTCTTGGAATGGGATTGAGTGGGACCGCCGTTTGGTGGATAAGTTAAAACTCCTTCAAACCAAGTTGGTCATGTTTATCCACGATGTCCCACCGCTTATGTTTGAGAGTAATTATTACCTGATGCCCAACTATATCGACATGTACAATCAGAGTGATCTGGTCGTTGTTCCATCAGAGCAAATGTACCATCGTCTAGTATCGGAAGGGCTTACAGTTAAAAAATATGTGGTACAAAAGTTGTGGGATTTGACCCACAGTTTGGATCTCTATACCCCGCAATTTGAGAAAAAACTGATCTTCTCTGGGAATCCGTCGCGTTTCCCTCATATCATCGACTGGAAATATGATACACCCCTTCATGTCTATACCGAACCAGTTGAAGGAGTTGATTATTCCAAGGTCCATATTGAAGGCTGGCGAACTAAGCAAGAGTTGCTTTTGGAGCTTTCTAAGGGTGGTTTTGGGCTGGTCTGGGGAAATTCAGAGAACCCCGAGGATGAGCGAGATTACTACAAAGAAAATATTTCCTACAAATTATCGACTTACTTATCCGCAGGTCTTCCGGTAGTCGTGCCAGACTATTTGTCAAATGCAGACTATATTCGAGAAAAAGGGCTTGGCTTTGTAGCATCCAGTCTTGAAGAAGCTAATCGTCTGGTTCAAGACTGCACAGAAGAAGCGTATGCCCAAATGGTCCAAAAGGCTCAATATACTTCTTATTTGATCCGCAATGGCTATTTTACAAAGAAATTATTCGTCGATACCATCATGGCCTTGGGTGAATAACATTCAATGAACAATCCTTTAGATAAACATCTGAAGGATTTTTTGTTGAATACAGTACCAAATGGGGAATTTGAAATATTATCAAATATTAGTGACAAATGAGTTTGGAAAAGTCGCAAATTATGGTAAAATAAGTTGAGATAAAATGCTCTAAAGGCACATATTAAAAGGCTATTCCCCAGGTGGAAGAGTCAAAATGAGTAAGAGAAAGTTTAAAAGAAATGTTAAAACGATCTGAAGTAGGAAAGAGATTTTGTTGGACGATATTTTTCGTCTTTATTTATGTTTTGGGAAGTAAAATTTCCTTGCCTTTTGTTGACTTATCAAAGGCCTTGAGACTCAATGAGGGAACGACAACCGGTTTACAGCTCTCAAGTGCTGTGATGGGGGGGAACCTCCGCGGAATGTCGATCTTTTCGATCGGTCTATCCCCGTGGATGTCTTCCATGATTTTGTGGCGGATGTTTACCGTTTCAAAACGCTTTAACCTCGAAAAAACCAGTTCGGAAATTGTGGAACGGCGAAAGATGTACGTGACCTTGGCACTCGCCATTGTCCAGTCCTTGGCAGTGGCCATGTATCTCCCCTTGAAGACAGGGTTGAACTCCGGACTTGTCATTGCGGTCAATACCATGATTATGGTAGCTGGAGCCTTCTTTCTAGTTTGGCTCTCAGATCTAAATGCCGCTTTGGGACTTGGAAGTTCTGTGGTGATCATGATGGCTGGGATGGTGATGTATCTTCCAGAAGACGTGATGCAGACCCTTTCAAGTGTCAATAATATACCAGAGATCGCTTATGTTCTGGGCGTGATTTTTATCTTGATTTTTGTCTATGTGGCAGTCTTGGTAGAATATTCCAAGTACCAGATTCCTGTCAATAAATTAGGAATCCACAACAATTTGAAAAGTTATACTTTTTTGGATATCAAGCTCAACCCAGCAGGAGGGATGCCCTTCATGTATGCCATGACCTTGGTGTCCATTCCTCAGTACGCGCTGCTGTTGATCTTGTCTATGGATTCCAATGCCAAGTGGGCCGCTCATTTAGCCAAACACTTGGTGATGGGAGATCCGATTTGGATTCTTCTTTACATTCTGATGATCGCCCTTCTCTCTTTTGCTTTCGCCTTTGTCAATGTGAACGGAGAAGAAATTGCAGATAAGATGATGAAGGCGTCCGAGTATATCGATCATGTCTATCCTGGAGCAGATACACGTCGCTATATCAATAAAATTGTGCTACGCTTGACGGTTTTTGGGACCTTGTATCTGATCCTCTTTACGGCGCTTCCTTTTTCCCTCTTGTTATGGGATAAAGATCTTTTGCGCTTGACCATGATTCCAGGAACCTTCCTCATGTTTGTCGGGATGATTTACAATATCCGAGAAGAAATTCGTGCCCTTCGTGTCAATCAACGTTATACAAGAATATTCTAGGAGTAACCATGTATTATTTTGTACCAGCCTGGTATGGAACGGACCGCATCTGGCAGCAAACAGCTACCCCTTGGTACTGGATGCGAGAATCCATTGAATTTGATGATACCATTAATCAAGTTCGTATTTTTCAAGAAGCAGGAATAGATCGGATCTTATTGTTGCCTCAATATAGTCCGCAACTGCGCTATTTTTTACACCGCCAAGATTTGTTAGAGACAGATGTGCTCTCGATTTTTGATCGTATCCAAAAGGTTCCTTCTGATTTGGCTATGCACCCAGTTCAGCTTCGGGACATCGAATGGCCGAGTGAGACCACTTTTTCCTACACTCCCTTTTTGGTAATGGCATTTCGAAAGGGTCACCTCATAGCAAAAATTGATATGGGAGTAGATGGAAACATTCTCTCTTTGACTCGTTATAAGAATGATGAGATCAGCTACATTGAGTACTTAGATGATCGCGGCTTTATCTCTAGTAGGATTTACTACAATGAGAGGAAACCTTATTTTCAAGAGTATCTGAGTTTTGATGGACAATGGGTTTTGAGAGAAATGTTGATCGAAGAGAGCCACTCTGTTATGGTCAATGAGGCTTTCTTTCCTGCCTTCAAAAAAGAAAGATATTCCGATATGGGAGAAGTTGTCGCTGAAAAGATGAAGGAACAGTTGGCAGCCTTGGTACCAGGACGAGATCAGTTGGTTCTGGCAGCTCATCCAGCAAATTTGGCTTTTTTACAGGATACAGCAAGTAGTGTCAAGAAAGTCTTGTCCTTCTATGGAGATCGTCAGCCCTTATCTGCTGAAAACTTTGCCCTCTATTTTGATATGATTGATGCCCAGCTCTTGATTACAGATAGTGAAAAAACCAAAGAAGCGATTGGGGGCTTTTCCCCTAGCCTGACTCAAAAGACACACCGGATTACCTCTTTTGACTCCCGCCTTCGTTTGGGATCTAGTCAGGAGCGCAAGGAATCCAAGATTTACTTTTATGTCAACGAAGCCGAGCTTCCAAGTAAGAGCCAGCTAAAGAAGGTTCTGGAAATTTTAGCGCAACATCCCTTATTTGAAGTTGTTTTTGCATTTTACAATGGATCACCGGAACGGGTGAAGGAATTAGAAGGGCAACTCGAGGAATTGATTGCTAGTGAGCAGGACTTGCATCTTGTTCAGTCGCCAAGTCAGTCAGAAGGGCTTGGAGAAAACCAAATCATTGATGAAGAGTCTGTACAAGACGCACCGGATTACCGTTTTGTAGTTAAGAATTTTTCAAATGAAAATGACATTATTCAAGAGTTGGAAAAAACTCGCTTAATTGTCGATTTAAGTGAGGAACCCAACCTCTATACGCAGATTGCAGGGATCTCTGCGGGGATTCCTCAGGTCAACCGCGTCCAGACAGAATATGTCGATCATTTGAAAAACGGCTATGTCTTATCAAAGGGAGACAAGGAATTAGAAAAGGCAATCACGCACTTTTTATTGGAATTGAAGCCTTGGAATGAAGCCTTGGTCTACTCAATCGAAAAAATTCAAGAATACACCGGTCAACGCTTGATCGAGAAATGGGAAGGATGGATGAAAGAACGTCATGGATAAAAAACTACAGATACCCCATATCCTCCAAATCGGATCAAGTAGCTGGCAGGATCAAGTAGAACTCCCTGCTGGACTTGGCTGGCACTTTTTTCAAGCCACTGCTCTTCCATCTCTCAAAGACTATATGGAAGAAGAGGAAATCTCTAAATTTAAAGCCTTGATTCTAGAGAAGCCAGAAGATTTGTTGGCTTTAGGAGAAGACCTGACTTATTTTCAGCCTTATACCGTTTTTTATGATGAAAGCCGTAAGCTAGAGGCACCTTCTGCAGAATTAGCCCACCTCTTAAGGCTTAAACAAGCGAGACCCTGGGATTTCTCAAACAAACATCAATTTCTCTATGTTTTAGACCGCTTTTTATACGACAATCAATATGGGGATGCCTTTACAGTTCGTGATCTGCAGGTGAGACCTGATTTTGCTGGTCAGCAAACAGTCTTGGGGCAACATTTCCTCAAGCTTGACGGAGCATACGGGGAAGAGTTTACGCCGATTGCCCAGTGGGTTTACAATTATGTGTATGACGCTAGCCGCCCCATCAATTTTTGGTTGGAATACGAAAAAGATCCTAGCTGTCAGTTGCAATTGCGGATCCAATTTTACCGCTATGGAGCTTTGGGTGATTGGGTCAAAGATGCGGTCTTTTCAGAAGAAGAGATGCAAGCGCCCTTAGAATTGGATGGAGCAGAACCTTATTATCTAGCTTTTTCGCTGGAGGCAAAAGGAGAGGGGACGCTTACGATCGGAGCCTTACATAAGCGCTTGTCACATGGTCCTTTAGGAGAGATGACAGTAGGAGCTAAGACGCTACGGGACCACAAACGTCAAGAAATTTTTGCTTATTTCCATCCTGGCGATATGAAGCCCCCTTTAAACATTTACTTTTCTGGGTATCGTCCAGCCGAAGGATTTGAAGGGTTTGGGATGATGCGTGCTATGGGTAGTCCCTTTATTCTCTTTTCTGACCCAAGACTGGAAGGTGGAGCCTTTTATATGGGCTCAGAAGAATTAGAAAATCAAATCACAGCCTTTATTGATCAGCATTTGGACTTGCTCGGCTTTGAGCCCAAAGATATGAATTTCTCAGGCTTGTCCATGGGGACCTTTGGTGCCCTTTACTATGGTGCTCTTTATTCTCCTCATGCGATCTTGGTTGGAAAACCCATTGTCAACCTGGGGGATGTCGCTGCCAATCTGAAATTTAAACGTCCAGATGAGTTTGGAACGTCTCTAGACATGATGCAGTTGATCATTGGGCAAGTGTCACAAGAAGGGATCGGCCAGCTGAATCAACGTTTCTGGGACCGGTTTGAAAAAGCGGACTTTAAGGATACCATTCTAGCCCTTGCCTATATGCGGGATGATGACTACGACCAGCAGGCCTATCCAGATATTTTAGAAGCCTTGTATGAATTACCGGTTCGTATTATCAGTACCAGCCGCGCTGGTCGACACAATGATGCGAGTGGTCCGATCATTGAGTGGTTTGTGACCCAGTACAAAGAAATCATGGAAAGAGACTTTGGAAGAAGCCAATGATAAAAATAAAAGAAAATGAAAGCAGACGAATCTACTGGGGCGATACCGTTCTTGCAGATTATCTTTGGGGGTCAACTATTCAAGCAACTGCCCAAGGAAGCGTTCAATTTCAGAATCCCCTCATGCCATCTGGTCAAGTACTGAAAACCTGGCATTCGCAGACGAATTTTGGGGCAACTCGTCAAATTCCTAGTCTGCCCCTGCTCAAAAGAGAGCAAGATTATGAATTGGTTATCACGATGGAAGCGACTCCCACTCATACCGTTATGGTAGAAATTATCTTTAGAGATCGCTTTGGAGAGCTTGTTGGCCGTCGAGTAACCGCAGAAGGTCGCTTGCAGTTCACCTATCCAGATCAAGCTTACGCCTACGAAGTACGCTTGCTCAGTGCAGGTTTGCAAGAGTTTACCTTCCACTATTTCACTATTCAACCAATATCGTCTGAGGGAGCAGAAGTTCTCGAATAGACGAACATCACTGCAAAAAAGAGGATCACATTGGATTACGTTAAATTAAGAAACATCAAAAAAATCTTAAAAGAAGTCAATAGCTGGAAGGATGACATGGCCCGTTTGACGGATCGTCAGCTGCAGGAGAAGACTGCAGAATTTCGGGAACGTCTAGCTCAGGGGGAGACCTTGGATGATCTCTTGCCAGAAGCATTTGCGGTTGCGCGGGAAGCGGATAAACGGGTATTAGGTATGTTTCCTTATGACGTGCAAGTCATGGGAGGGATCGTCCTACACCAGGGGAATGTCGCTGAAATGAATACCGGTGAAGGAAAAACCTTAACAGCGACCATGCCTGTTTATCTCAATGCCCTAGAGGGTAAAGGGGTTATGGTTATTACGACCAATACCTATCTGGCAACTCGGGATGCAGAAGAGATGGGACAGGTCTATCGCTTTTTAGGTTTGACCGTCGGCGTTCCTTTGAAACAGTCAGAGGACGAAGAATTAGATCCAGAAGTCAAACGCGAAATTTACCAATCAGACGTCATCTATACGACCAATACCAGTCTGGGCTTTGACTATCTAACAGAGAACTTGACGGCTTCAGCAGATGGCCAATTTTTGGCAGACTTCAATTACGCTATTGTCGATGAGATTGATTCGGTGCTCCTAGATAGCGCTCAGACCCCCTTGATTATTTCTGGTTCTCCTCGGGTTCAGTCCAACCTTTATGGGATTATTGACACCTTGATCCAAACCTTCAAGGAGGGGGAAGACTTCAAGTTTGACGAAGAAAAGAAACGGGTTTGGTTGACTCGAAAAGGGGCTCATGCAGCAGAATCTTTTCTTGCCATTCCCAATCTCTATGATCCCCAATACCGTGACTTGGTCCGCCATATCAGCCTAGCCCTCCAGGCCAATAAAAACTTTATTAAGGATAAGGACTATGTCATCCACCCCAATGTCGAAGGACAACCGGAGATTGTCTTGCTAGACCAGGCAACGGGCCGATTGATGGAAATGACCCGCTTGCAAGGAGGACTCCACCAGGCGATTGAAGCCAAGGAAGGTCTCAAGCTCACCCAAGAAACTCGGGCCATGGCTTCGATTACCTACCAAAATCTCTTTAAGATGTTTCGGAAGTTGGGGGGCATGACGGGGACTGGGAAGGTCGCTGAGGCAGAATTTCTCGATACCTATGCCATGTCAGTGATCAAGATTCCAACCAATCGTAAGAAGATCCGTAAGGATTTGCCGGATGAAATCTATCAAACCTTACCAGAGAAAATCGTAGCTTCTTTGGACTATGTGAAGAAAATCCACGAAAAAGGTAATCCGATTCTGGTTTTTGCCGGATCCGTTGAGATGTCGATTCTTTATTCAAATCTTCTTTTGCGCGAAGGGATTCCTCACAATCTTCTCAATGCCAACAATGCTCCTCGAGAGGCCCAGATCATTAAGGAGTCTGGTCGAAAAGGAGCCGTGACGGTTGCGACCTCAATGGCCGGTCGGGGAACCGATATCAAGTTGGGACCAGGAGTCGCTGAGTTAGGTGGCTTGGTGGTTGTTGGGACTGAGCGGATGATGAACCAGCGGATTGACCTTCAAATTCGGGGACGTTCAGGTCGACAAGGAGATCCCGGTTTGACCAAGTTCTTTGTTTCTTTGGAAGACGATTTGATGAAAAACTGGGGGCCAGACTGGATCCAGGATACCTATCAAGACTATGATGTGGATGAGCGGATTGGTTCAGCCAAAGCTCTGACCAAGCGCAAGTATAGAAACTTGGTGGAACGGGCCCAAAATGCTAGTGAAAGTTCTGGTCAGGCCAGTCGTCGGATGACGCTAGAATTTGCGGAAAGCATGAACATTCAGCGTGCCATCGTCTACGAAGAGCGCGACCGCTTGATCAAACAAGAAGGACGCTTGGATGACATCGTTGAAAAAGCGCTTCGTTCCGTCTTTTCAAGCGTCGTCCATAAAAAAGAATACAAGGAACCGGTAGCTTTTTATCGCTATATGTTAGACAATGTCAGCTACCAAGTGGATCCTGAAAAAGCCCACCAAACCTTTCGTAGCAAAAAAACCAAAGAGAATTTCTTATGGGAGATCGCGAAGAGCGAGTTAGAGGCCAAGTATGAGGTCTTAGGCACCGATGAGGTGATCGCCCAATTCCAGCGCATGGCCATTCTAAAAGCTATCGATGAAAACTGGGTCGAGCAGGTCGACTATCTGCAACAATTGCGGATGGCTCTCTCTGGCCAATACACCAGTCAGAAAAACCCTTTGGTAGAATTTTTCCAAGAAGCCTACCAATCCTTTGATCGAATGAAAGGGGCGGCCAAAGAACAAATGGTCCGCAATCTTTTACTGAGTCGAGTAGAAATCAATAAAAAAGGGGAAATTGTCTTGCATTTCCCATAAAAGAGGACATTATGACAGTATACAATATCAACCTTGGAATTGGTTGGGCCAGCAGTGGTGTTGAGTACGCTCAGGCCTACCGGGCCCAGTTGTTACGCAATATCCATCAACCAGCTAAATTTGTTTTTATGGATATGATTCTAGCCGATAATATCCAACATTTAACAGAAAATATCGGTTTTAAAAATAATGAAATCATCTGGCTCTATAGCCATTTTACAGATATAAAAATTGCACCAACGACCTATACCATTGACCAGGTCTTAGCAGGTTTTGCCGGGAAACCGACGCGCGAAGAAGTCGATGGCAAGATCAAGCGCTTCTTTTATGAAGACCAGGACAATTTTTTGACCTGCTACTTGCGGTCTGAAAACAGTCCCTATGTCGAACGTTGCGAGTATGTGTCTAGAGGAATCTTGGTGAGAAAGGATTATTTCTCCTATACCCGCTATTGTACGGAGTACTTCATTCCCAAGAACAACCAAGCCAACTTGATTGAGCGCCGTTTTTACAATGAGGACGGGACGGTTGCCTACAGCATGCAGATGGCAGATGGCCGCGAAATCTATCGTTTCCCAGATCGTTATCTGGTTGGTCGCCAAGAATTGATCCGCTACTTCATGCAGACCCTTCAATTGACCAAACAAGATTTGGTGATTTTGGATCGGGAAACCAACATCGGTCAGCCTATCTTTGAAGAAGCGCAAAAGGCCCGCCTGGGTGTGGTCGTCCATGCAGAGCACTTCAGTGCCAATAATGTCGACGATCAGTATATCCTGTGGAACAACTACTACGAGTACCAATTTACCAATGCAGACAAGGTGGACTTCTTTATTGTTGCGACCGACCGCCAAAAAGAAATCTTGGCCGAGCAGTTTGCCAAATACACCAACCATCAGCCGGCCATCTATACCATTCCAGTTGGAAGCCTTGCAAGCTTGCCGCAAAACGAAAACCGCACCCCATTTTCTATGATCACAGCCTCTCGTTTGGCGACAGAGAAGCATATTGACTGGTTGGTGCGAGCAGTGGTTCGCGCCAAAAAAGAATTACCAGAACTGTCTTTTGACATCTATGGAAAAGGTGGAGAAGAAGGCAAGTTGCGTTCTCTGATTGATGAATTGGGGGCGGCAGACTATATCCATCTCAAAGGGCATGCCAATCTCGAGGAAATTTATAAGAATTATGAGGTTTACCTGTCAGCGTCAACCAGCGAAGGCTTTGGGTTGACCTTGATGGAGGCGATTGGTTCTGGACTTCCGATTATCGGTTTTGATGTTCCTTATGGCAACCAAACCTTTGTCACAGAAGGGAAAAATGGCTATCTCATTCCACCATCAGCAGACCAAGTGGTAGACCATATCGCATCTGTCTTTGCTGAAAAAATCATCCAGCTTTACAAAAAAGACGATCTAGCCAGCATGCGTCAAGCATCTTATGCGCGTGCAGAAGACTTTTTGACCAGCCGAGTAGAAGAAGCTTGGACACAATTGATAGAAGAGGTGACACATGCTGAACGTATTTGATAGCTATTCTCGTGAGAGCCAAGACTTGCTCCACTCCATGAAAGAGTCTGGCTTTGACCATCCGACAGTTGTTTTGGAGCCAAATGGTTTCTTGCCCGATGGTGTTGAGTCTCCATTCATCTATTTCTTGGGTCAACCAAAAGGGGAGAAGCGCGGGCGCTACTTTAATGAAGTTCCAGTTCCCGATTTTTGGGAAGTTTCTGGGGATAACAGTGCGGGCAAAGTGACCTACTATGGTCAAGAAAAGGCTCGTATTGCTTACCATGCAGCTTCTTATAAACGCATCGTTGAGCGCCTGGAGTGGTTGGATGACAAGGGGCAAGTGGTTATGATCGAGCGCTATGACCAATACGGTCGTAAGATTGCCGTGACAACCTGTGGCGATCAAGGCCAGCAATTGGTAACCACTTATTTTGAAGGGGACATCGAGCGCTTGACAGAGAATCACCAAACAGGGGATTTGATCTTGACCTTGGACCATCAGCCGATGCGAATTTTCAAGAATCGCTTAGAATATTTTGTCTTTTATCTAGAGCATCGTGGTTTTGATCTGGATGGCTTGGTCTACAATACCCTTGCCACCTCCTTTAGCATTAGTCTTCAGTTGGGCAATAAAGGGATCAAAGGGCGCGACGTCTTGGTGTGGCAAGAACCACTTCATGACAGCCTTCCAGGCAATATGCAGTTGATTCTAAAGAGCCCAGAAATCCGGACCAAGAAGATCTTGATTCCACAAAATGCGACCTATCATCGTGCTCTCCAGTTGACCTCACAAGACCAGCATAGCTATTTTGGTCCCCTTGGCTACCTGTATGATTTCAAGGTGAAAGACGATATCCGTAAAGACGCCTTTGTCTTGACCAATTCGGATCAAATTGAAGCTTTGACCTACCTAGTAGAGAATTTGCCAAATGTGACCTTCCGTGTAGCAGCTTTAACGGAAATGTCTGCGAGTCTCTTATCTATGGTTCGCTATCCAAATGTGGTCTTGTATCAAAACATCAGCCAAGAGCGGATCAAAGAGCTGCTTAAGGTCTCTAGTATTTACCTGGATATCAACCACTATGCAGAGGTACAAGGCATTGTCCGCAAGGCTTTCGAACACCAGCAAGTCATCCTTGCCTTTAGCCATACCTTGCATGACCGCCACTTCCTCGCGCAAGCCAATATCTTTGACCAAGGAAAAGAAGCGGATATGGTGGCCCGTATCCAGGAAATCTACCAATCTGTGGATAGCTACAGAGAAGCAGTCGCGCAACAAATTGCCCAATCAAGTAGTGTCGAGCCAGCTGTTTTCACAGCTCGCTTGCAAGAAGGGATCGGTGGACAAGGTGAGTGATCGTAAGAAAGATTTATTTTACAAAGAAGTAGAAGGACGGATGGAGTCTCTCAAACGCCGTCCTTCCGAAAAAGAAAAGACGACGCGTTCCGAAAAGATCAATGTTACCTTTAATGTGATCATTGGTTTGGTGATTCTGCTGGGAGTTATTTTTACCCTCTTGAGAGTATTAGGAGGATCCTAAGATGGAAATGGTATTTGCAATCGTTATCTCGATTTTATCCCTTGCTCTGGTGGTTCTCATTACCCTGCAACCTCGCCAGCAACAATCGCTCTCGACAGATGCAACCAGTAACTTAGGGAAGCCAAGCTATTGGCGCTCCCACCGCGGGCTCAAGCTAGCAACCCTTGCCGTTAGTATCGTCTTTCTCCTATCCTTGTTTCTTTATATGATGGTCGTACAGGCCTAGTTTCTAATAGAATGGATAAAAGAAGTTGGTATTCTCCAACTTCTTTCAAATTGTAGATAGAGTCACCTTAGA
The DNA here is from genome assembly GCF_053010205.1 of Streptococcus sp. W151. Taxonomy (NCBI): domain Bacteria; kingdom Bacillati; phylum Bacillota; class Bacilli; order Lactobacillales; family Streptococcaceae; genus Streptococcus; species Streptococcus sp. W151. Next base: position 23,367 of record NZ_JBRKNT010000003.1, read on the forward strand.
AACTTTCCTTAGGTGAGTACGGACGTCAGCGAACTTCGAGGAAGTTCCATGACTTAGTTTTGGACCTAAGGTTCCAAAACTCCCGAGTGCTAGAAACAAGAATGTTTCTAGCACTTATCTCACGGCGGAAAGTTTCAATAGATGTCTAAGTGAGCCTAATAGTTGATATTTATTTAATTTTTTAAGTATCATTTAGGATGTACTATGTAAGAAACAGGTGGATTACATTCTAAAAGAAGTTGGTAAACCAACTTCTTTTTTTTATTATGCTTCCTTCTCTTTTATGGTATACTGAAAGCGACAAAATGATTGGAGCTCCCGATGAAAAAGATCCCCTTAGTATTTTCAGGTTGTCTGTTAGGATTGGTTGGCGCTGGAAACCTTCTTGCAGACTCGCTACCCTTCCTTGCCCATGCCTTTAGTCTGACAGGTTTGTTCTTCTGGTTTTTCTTTTTAGTTTATCATGCGATTCGCTGGCAAGAAACCAAGATAGAACTCCAACAGCCAGCCCTGTTATCTGGGATGGCGACCTTTCCCATGGCAGGGATGATTCTATCCACCTATCTTTTTCGCCTCTTTCCCGCCTTTGGAGGTCTATCTCAGTTAGTTTGGTGGTTAGCCTTTCTCTTGGATCTTTGCTTGATTCTTTATTTTACCAAGACCCATGTCATGGTGCGTCCAAGAGCCAATGCCACTCCGAGTTGGACCGTTCTCTATGTGGGTATTGCAGTAGCAGCCTTGACCTACCCTGTTGTAGGAATCAGAGAGATTGCTTATCTCGCTTTAGTGATTGGTTTTGGTTTGACCTTTCTTCTCTACCCAGTCATTTATTTTGATGGGAAAAAGCAGCCCTTACCCAATCATCTGTTAGGGCAAGAAGGCATCTATTGTGCTCCATTTTCCCTTCTTTTAGCAGCCCTGGTTCGTGTGGGTGGAGCAAGCCTTCCTACCTGGTTCTTACTGATCATGGTGATGGCCTCGCAAGGGTTTTATTTCTTTGTTTTGACGCGTCTGCCAAGAATGATCAAAGAAGGTTTTCACCCCGCTTTTTCAGCTCTTACCTTTCCAACGGTCATCACAGCGACCTCTTTAAAAATGGCCCAAGGCTTGTTGCAACTGCCTTTCTTGACAGTTCTTGTATGGATGGAAACTCTTCTTTGTCTCTTGATTTTAGTCGCTGTTTTAGGAGGTTATGTAGCTTTTCTTAAAGAGTAAGGGTAGGCATCCTTATGATTGATTCCTGGACGCGATTATGGTAAGATGCACTATACGATTTGTCATATTCTATAAGAAAGGTCTCTATGAAATTCATCAAAGGAAAGCTCTCACTGCTTTATCCCCTCTTTCTGCTCTTGTTTTATTTTTATATCCGGCCTCAGTTTCGCCCCTTGGCCCAGTATGTCTCTACTAGTCTAGCAAGCGCAAATAGCTATTATTGGACCTTATTTGGCCTAGAAGGGCTATATGCAACCTTTGCAGGATTTTTGGTCTATCGTTTTTCTAAAAAAGCGCAGTTTAAGCTGGGAAAAAACCCTCTTCAATCTCTGATGGAAGCCATTTTTGCAGCCTGTTTGGTCTACTGGTTGGACTACTTCATCAGTGGTTTTGTTCAAGGACGGGCAGCCGTTTTGAATCTCTTTCCTAGGGAAATAAGTTCCACAGGGGTGCTCATCCTGGTGATCGCAATGGTCATTATCCGGCCGGTGACAGAAGAGCTGATCTTTCGTGGAGCCTTGGTAAATGCCTACTTCAAAGGCTGGAAACTCTATGCAGAGATTTGGCTTCCAGCCCTCATCTACAGTGGCCTGCATTTTCTCCATACTCCCTTTTCGTTAGGGGCTTGTATCATCTATCTCCTACCGAGTGTGATTTTTGGGACCCTGTATTATCGGAGCAAGACGCTCCTTTCTCCGATTTTAGGCCATATCTTGCTCAATCTATACTACACCTTGCCTTTGCTTTTATCTGTATTCCAGTAGCAACCGATTTCCTGAGGGAGATTGGTTTTTTTTGAAAATATGGTATAATAGAATAAATTTAATAGAGGGAGTTGAGGTTTGAAAAAAAGCTACCGCGTCAAACGTGACAAAGATTTTAATGCTATTTTTAAAAGTGGTCAAAATGTTGCCAATCGGAAATTCGTTATTTACCGTTTGCGCAAAGACCAACCACATTTTCGAGTCGGCCTGTCTGTTAGTAAGAAGCTGGGAAATGCTGTGACTAGAAATCGCATCAAACGTTTGATTCGCCATGTTTTGATCAAACACCAAGCCTTCCTTACGACCGATGATTTTGTTGTCATTGCTCGTAAAGGAGTGGAGGAGCTCGACTTTCATCAAGTTGAGAAAAATCTTGTACATGTCTTAAAATTAGCGCATGTCTACCAAGAAAGGGAATAATGTGAAAAAGAAACTGAAGTTAACTGGATTATTAGGAGCAGCCTTATTGGTCTTGACAGCTTGTGGGACCTCTCAAGTGACAGCTCAGTCGACAGGTGGTTGGGAACGCTTCGTCTACTTCTTTGCCGAAGCCATTCGCTTCTTGTCATTTGGCGGAAGTATCGGTGTGGGGATTATCGTCTTTACTATTGTGATCCGGACGGTCCTCTTGCCGCTTTTCCAATATCAAATGAATTCAACCCGCAAGATGCAGGAAATTCAACCCCTACTCAAGGAATTGCAAGCCAAGTATCCTGGAAAGGATCTAGATAGTCGGACCAAGCTTTCTGAAGAGATGCGGGCCCTTTACAAGGAAAAAGGCGTCAAAACATCTTCAGCCTTTCTTCCTCTCTTGATTCAGATGCCGGTTTTGATGGCCTTATTCCAAGCGCTGAGCCGTGTAGAATTCCTTAAAGTCGGTCACTTCCTTTGGTTGGACCTTGGCGCGATCGACCCGACTTACATCTTGCCGGTCCTTGCAGCTCTCTTCACATTTTTCAGTAGTTGGTTGACCAATAAAGCCATGCCAGAGCGTAATGGGAGTGCAACAACCATGATGTATGTGATGCCTGTGATGATCTTCTTCTTTGCCTTGTTCTCAGCCAGCGGGGTCGCACTCTACTGGGTGACTTCCAATGCTTACCAAGTCGGACAGACCTATCTCTTGAACAACCCCTTCAAGATTATCGCAGAGCGTGAAGCAAAAGAGCAAGCTTCGCGAGACATGGAAAAACAAAAACGCCGTGCCCTAAACAAAGCACAGAAAAAGAAAAAATAAGAAAGAGGTGGACATATGGTCCTATATACTGGAGCAACTGTTGAAGAAGCTATTCAAAAAGGCCTGAACGATTTAGATATTCCCCGTATGAAGGCACATATTACAGTTGTAGCGCGTGAGAAGAAAGGTTTTCTTGGCTTGTTTGGGAAAAAACCAGCCCAGGTTGAGATTGAGCCGATTGCAGAAACAACGGTTGTGAAAGCCAATCAAAAAGCCGTCAAAGGTGTCCCAGATGAAATCAATGCGCAAAACGAGCCGGTTAAGACGGTGAGCGAAGCAACGGTCGATCTCGGACGCGTCGTTGCAGCGATCAAAAAGGTCGAAGAAGAAGGAGAAGTTGTCTCTGAAGAAATCAAGACAGAAATCCTCAAACATGACAAAGAAGCAGACACCGTTCTTGAAGAAAAAGGGCATGAACATATCCTTGAGAAAGTCAAAGAACCAGTAGCAAAAGAATCAAATGAGTCTGATTTCTCAAACCTTGGTATCGAAGTAGAGGAAAACTACAATATCGAAGAAGTCGTCACAGATGTGACAGCCTATGTTCAAACAGTAATCGATGAAATGGATGTGGATGCGACCATCTCAAGTAGTCACAACCGCCGTACGGTCAATATGCAAATTGATACCAATGAGCCAGGACGTGTCATCGGCTACCATGGGAAAGTCTTGAAGGCTCTTCAACTCTTGGCACAAAACTATCTTTATAACCGCTACTCAAAGAATTTTTACATTACCATTAATGTGAATGACTATGTAGAACACCGGGCGGAAGTTCTTCAAAGCTATGCTCAGAAGTTGGCAACGCGTGCCCTTGAAGACGGGCAAGCCCAACAGACAGATCCAATGTCAAACAGTGAACGGAAAATCATTCACCGTATCGTCTCTAAGATGGAAGGGGTCACTAGCTACTCTGAAGGTGAAGAACCAAATCGTTACGTGGTGGTAGACATCGAAGGATAATCTAGCGATTATTTCTCATGAGGGAGAGATAGGATTGAGCCTCTCTCTCTTTTTTATTGGGTTTAGAAAGGAAACAGATGGCATTTGCAGCGATTCGAGAGTTTTTAAAGCTTCAAGGAATCAAATACCAAGCACCAGAAAAGGCAGGAGTACTAGCCCCAGAGATGGAGCAGTATCGTACACTAGCTCAAGCGGCTCGTAAGGAGTTTACAGAATTGGTCTCAGCCTTTCAGCAGCGTCACCCCTATTTGGAGCAAGATCGGACCAGCCAGTGGATGAACCAGGCTCAAGTCTTGCGTCCTCATTTTTGGGCTTATCTAAAAGGAGAAGGAACGATGGCAGAGCCTATGTTTGCCTTGAGACTTTATGGAGACGCAGCTGATTTTGGAGTTTCCTTAGAGGTGAGCTTTATCGAGCGAAAAAAAGATGATCAGAGCCTTCCAAAGCAACACAAGGTTCTTACTCTTCCCATCTCTCAACCAGTCTATTACCTTGCTCAGGAAAATGGTGAGAGTCGAAGGGTAGAAGGAACAGAAAAGAATCGCCATGGTCTTTTACAAGCAGTAGAAGAAGGAGCGGTTCGTAAGGTCCTCGTCAAATACGATGTACCTCTAGTTGAGGAGGGGGCTCTTGAGGATGTCTTGGAGCAACTCCAAAGTGCGATGATCGCACTGGAACCCTATTATTTGGCAACCCGTCAGGTGTAGAAAGGTTTTCTCCGACCTGTATTTGCAACAATTTTGCCATAGCTATTGACAAATAGAGCTGAATCCGATAGAATAGTAAAGTATGTTTAGTAACTGATCACAACTAGCCGGCTAAACGAATACAAAATCTATGAGGAGGTATTCATCGTGAAACGTACTTATCAACCAAGTAAACTTCGTCGTGCGCGCAAACATGGTTTCCGTCATCGTATGGCAACTAAAAATGGTCGTCGCGTATTGGCAGCTCGTCGTCGTAAAGGACGCAAAGTTTTGGCTGCGTAATTCAGATAAAAAACTAAAAACCAGTAGAAACTCGAGACTACTGGTTTTTGTTTTATCCGAAAGTGAATTTAGAGGCGCTTTCTGCTATAATAGAAAGAAGAAAAACTCGGAAGAAAAGGAAGATCATGCAGATTTTTGATACCCACACCCATCTCAATGTGGAAGAATTCGCAGGAAAAGAACAAGAAGAGCTCGACTTGGCCAAGGAAATGGGGGTTGTAGCCCACAATATCGTTGGTTTTGACAAACCAACGATTGAGCGAGGAATAGCCTTGGCAGACCAGCATCCAGAACTCTATCTCACGCTTGGTTGGCACCCCACTGAGGCAGGAGATTATAGTCCTGAAGTGGAGGCCTATTTACTTGAACAGTTGAAACATCCCAAAGTCGTCGCCCTAGGAGAAATTGGTCTGGATTACCACTGGATGACAGCACCAAAAGACATTCAAGAAAAGGTCTTTCGTCGTCAGATTCAATTGTCTAAGGACCTGGACTTGCCTTTCGTGGTGCATACGCGTGATGCTCTTGAAGATACCTATGCCATTATCAAGAGTGAAGGAGTCGGGCCTCGCGGTGGGATCATGCATTCCTTCTCAGGAAGTTTAGAAGAAGCCAAACGCTTCATGGATCTGGGGATGATGATCTCTTTTTCTGGAGTGGTGACGTTTAAGAAAGCCACAGATGTCCAAGAAGCAGCAGCTGGCCTTCCGCTCGATAAGATCTTGGTTGAGACAGATGCCCCTTATCTAGCACCAGTTCCCAAACGTGGCCGAGAAAATAAAACAGCCTACACTCGTTATGTAGTAGACTTCATTGCAGAACTACGTGGCTTAACAACAGAAGAAGTGGCTCAGGCAACCTATGACAATGCAAGAAAGGTATTTGGCCTTGACTGAGAAAAGAAAAATACCAGAAGTGATTATCGTGGAGGGCAAGGACGATACAGCCAATCTCCGTCGTTTTTATGAGGTGGATACCTATGAAACACGAGGCTCTGCGATCGATCAAGATGACTTGGAACGAATTGCTACCTTGCAAGAGTTGCGTGGGGTCATTGTTTTTACCGATCCAGACTATAATGGCGAGCGCATTCGCAAGATCATTATGCAAGAGGTGCCCCAGGCCAAACATGCCTTTTTAAATCGAGGCGAAGCAGTACCCAAGTCCAAGACCAAGGGGCGTTCCTTGGGAGTGGAGCATGCTAGCTTTGAAGACTTAGAAAAGGCCCTGGCTGGACTCGTGGGCTCCTATGAAGATGAGACGTTCTTTGATATTACCAAGTCAGACCTGATGCGACTCGGTCTGCTGATGGGTAGTGACAGTCGCAAACGACGGGAATGCTTAGGAGAAGCCTTGCGCATCGGCTACTGCAATGGTAAACAATTGCTCAAACGCTTGGAGTTGTTTGGAATCAGCTTGGCTGAGGTAGAGGATGCTATGAAAAGTTATGAGAATAACTAAGTGAACCTCAAATGTAAGTAGAAGGTGTTACAATAGTAGTAAATAAAGTTATTTCTAGGAGATTCATCTTAAAAAATTCAAATAGAATGTATAAAGGAATAACAATATGAAAATAATCGTTGATAGAGAATCTATCTGTATGGGGGACGATGTTCTGCCTCACAAGATAGAGCTTGAAGTCTCTGAAGACATGACGGTAGAGGAATTCTGTAGGTTCCTTCAAAAGGACAGATATTTGCCTAGATTGGATACAGAATGGCTTCTCCGACATGGTGGGCAGACAATAGCAAGTTATCATACAGAAACAAAAGAAGTGACGAATCCAAATACTTATCTAAAAGATCTGATTGATCAGAGCTCTGGAGATAATGTTTTTGTTTGGATATATCATCGTTTATATTAGAAAAGAGAAATAATGAGAATTGCAGATTATAGCGTGACCAAGGCAGTGCTGGAGCGTCACGGTTTTACCTTTAAAAAATCCTTCGGACAGAACTTTCTGACCGACACTAATATCCTTCAAAAGATTGTGGATACGGCAGAGATTGATAAGCAGGTCAATGTCATCGAAATCGGTCCAGGAATTGGAGCTCTCACTGAGTTTTTGGCAGAAAATGCGGCAGAAGTCATGGCTTTTGAGATCGATGACCGCTTGGTCCCTATCTTAGCGGATACCTTGCGTGATTTTGACAATGTCACGGTTGTCAACCAAGACATTCTCAAGGTAGACCTCAACCAGTACATCGCAGAGTTTAAAAATCCCGAGCTTCCGATCAAGGTAGTGGCCAACCTTCCATACTACATCACGACTCCCATCCTCATGCACTTGATTGAGTCTAAAATTCCTTTCCAAGAATTTGTGGTCATGATGCAAAAAGAGGTGGCAGACCGCATCTCAGCTGAGCCCAACACCAAAGCTTATGGGTCTTTGTCTATTGCGGTCCAATACTATATGACGGCTAAGGTAGCCTTTATTGTGCCTCGCACCGTCTTTGTGCCAGCGCCAAATGTCGACTCTGCTATCCTCAAGATGGTCCGTCGTGAAAAACCGGCAGTAGCCGTCAAGGATGAAGATTTCTTCTTCTCTGTCAGCAAGGCTAGCTTTGTCCACCGTCGCAAAACGCTTTGGAACAACTTGACTAGTCGCTTCGGCAAGACCGAAGAAATCAAAGCCAAACTGGAAGCTGGGATCCAAGCAGCCGGTTTGCAACAATCTGTACGAGGAGAAGCTCTTAGTTTAGCAGACTTCGCCTGTTTAGCAGATGGCCTTCTAGAAGCAGGAATAAAATAACAGAAAAGCCATAGGTTATAACCTATGGCTTATTTGCATCGTAAGGAAAGGACGGGATTTGAACCCGCGCGTGAAGAAAATCCACTTGCCGGATTTCGAGTCCGGTGCCGTACCAAGCTGGGCCACCTTTCCAAGATGCGGAGAAAGGGATTTGAACCCTCACGCCCGAAGGGGCACATGCGCCTGAAGCATGCGTGTCTGCCGTTCCACCACCTCCGCATAGTTCTATTATACACTTTTTAGGAAAAATGCCAAGGAAAAAAAGGAACAGGGAGCGTACGGACGGCTCCTGTTCCTTTTATCCATAGATCATTTCAATGCCGCAGGGTATAGGCTATCTTGCTCCTTGGAGGTATCTTTGAGGATAAAGATGGCCCATAAAAGAGCTAAGATGCAGACCACCAAACCTGGGATGCCCCCTTCAGGACCAAATTCACCACCGGTGATCAAGGTGTGATTCGAAGTTGTGAAGTACATGAGGGATGATTCGCTATCAAAGCCACTGACATGAAAACCATAGACATTTCCCATCAGGAAATTCCAGGCAAAGTGGAAACCACAAGGTCCCCAAATATTCCCGCGTTTCAGGGCATAGACTGCTGTAAAGATTCCAAAGAAGAAGAGATGAACAGTAGAGAACCAAGAAGCACCGTTATTATTCATATGGAAGTAGGAGAACATAGTAGCTGAGATCAGGATGGCCAGAAGGGCATTGGTATGGTAGGAGATAGTTGGAATCAACCAGCCACGGATATAAATTTCTTCTGCCGCAGTTTGGAAAATATAGCCGATCAAGACCAAAATCCAAGATACAAGAAATGGCATACTAAATTGAATGCGATGGAATGTGGCATTCCCTGTGATCAAAAAGACAATCAAGACTGTTGTGATCATGATGCCTCCCACAAGGCAACCTTTGGCGAATTCAGAAAGCCCATTTCCTTTGGAAAATCCCATGGTTCGAATAGGCCGCTTTTCAATCAAGCGAACCCAAAGGAAGAAGGCAATGATGGTATAGAGGAAGGACCAAAGGTCAAGGATGTTCCACCAGTCTGGGATCCAGTGTTGCTTATTGAGAAAGAAGCTGGTCGATGCCGTGCTAACAGGTGACATGTACTCTGTGATGTAATACAAGATAAACGGAGCCAAAAACCAAGGTGTAAGAAATTTCCCCTTTTTGATATTAGCAATCAAGGGATTCTCTTTAGAAAGAAAAGAAAGACTCATAAAGGACCTCCATTTAAAAACGTAGAACCAAGAAAAAAGTTTCTTTGTTCAGCCGAGTAGTCGTTGAAACAAGGCGCTTCTTGTCGTCACTTCCTTTCTACGTTCTTGTTTCTAGCTTCCCACATGCAACTTATTTATGAATGTTTCTTCACATTTATTATACCTGAATCAGGAAGCGGTTACAATACCCCTATCTTTATTATCCCTAAAAATTTTACTGAAACTAGTTCCAGATTTTCTTATCAAGCAATCCAGCCTTATTTCTCATTTTTTGGTATAATAGATAGTATTAATCTCAAAGGAGTGCGATTTGCAAGGAACCATCGTCAAGGCCTTGGCTGGCTTCTACTATGTGGAGTCAGACGGCCATATTTACCAGACACGGGCTCGTGGAAATTTTAGAAAAAAAGGACAGACTCCTTATGTGGGGGATCAGGTAGAGTTCTCTGCTGAAGAGAATTCGGAAGGCTACATTTTGAGTATTGCCCCTCGAAAAAATAGCCTCGTGCGCCCTCCGATTGTCAATATTGATCAGGCAGTAGTCATCATGTCGGCTAAGGAGCCGGATTTTAATGCCAATCTCTTGGATCGTTTTCTGGTCCTTCTAGAACACAAGGGGATTCATCCCATTGTCTATATTTCAAAACTGGACTTGTTAGAAGATATGGCAGATATACACTACTACCAAGGAATCTATCAGGCTATTGGCTATGATTTTGTCTTGTCGATTGAGGAACTTTTGCCCCTTTTAACCCATAAAACTACTGTCTTTATGGGACAGACCGGTGTCGGAAAATCAACCTTGCTCAATAAAATCGCTCCGGATTTAGAACTTGAAACGGGTGAGATTTCAGATAGTCTGGGGCGTGGTCGACACACGACCCGAGCTGTCAGCTTTTACCATTTAAATGGAGGAAAGATTGCGGATACACCAGGCTTTTCATCCCTTGATTATGAAGTGACAACCAGTGAAGATTTAAATCAAGCCTTTCCAGAAATCGCAGACGTGAGCCACTCTTGTAAATTTCGTACCTGTACCCACACGCATGAGCCTGCTTGTGCGGTAAAACCAGCCGTTGAAACAGAGGAAATTGCGACTTTCCGATATGAGGATTACTTGCAATTTCTAAGTGAGATTGAAAACCGTCGCGAAACCTATAAAAAAGTTTCGAAAAAAATGCCAAAATAGGAGACAATAGAAGAATGAAAACAATGAAAATAGCACCCTCAATTTTGAGTGCAGATTATGCCAATTTTGAAAGTGAGTTGAAACGCTTAGAAGCAGCTGGAGCTGACTATGCTCATATCGATGTCATGGATGGTCATTTTGTGCCAAATATCAGCTTTGGGGCTGGTGTCGTAGAGAGTATGCGTCCGCATAGCAAGTTGGTCTTTGATTGCCACTTGATGGTGGCCAATCCCGAACACCACATTGAAGAATTTGCCCGTGCAGGTGCGGATATCATCAGCATTCATGTGGAAGCGACTCCTCATATCCACGGAGCTCTTCAAAAAATTCGTCAAGCCGGTGTGAAAGCTAGTGTTGTGATTAATCCAGGAACTCCTGTAGACAGTATCAAACACGTCTTGAACTTGGTGGATCAAGTCTTGGTCATGACCGTTAATCCAGGATTCGGTGGCCAAGCCTTTCTTCCAGAAACAATGGACAAGGTGCGCGAATTAGCGGCTCTTCGTGAAGAGAAAGGATTAGACTTTGATATCGAAGTCGATGGCGGAATTGATGGCCAAAGTATTTCTCAAGCAAAAGAAGCCGGGGCTAATGTTTTTGTAGCGGGCTCTTATGTCTTTAATGGAGATGTCAATGAGCGTGTGCAAACGCTCCGAGATGCCATCAATGGTTAATATAGGAGTATTGGCGGGTGGAGATTCTTCTCTACTACCAAAAGATCAAGAGCTATACGTAGGTGTCGACGGAGGCTGTTTGAAGTTGCTGGAACAAGGCTTGCCTTTAGATATGGCTGTGGGGGATTTTGATTCCATTTCTGAAACTGATTTGAGCAAGATCCGCACCCAAGCCAAGCAAGTGGTTCAGTCCGTCCCTGAAAAGAACGATACGGATTTGGAATTGGCCTTGAAAGCAGTCTTTGAAGACTATCCAGATGCTGCAGTCACAGTTTACGGTGCCTTTGGTGGTCGCTTGGATCACTTCTTGTCTAATATCTTTTTGCCGACCGATCCAGACCTAGCTCCCTATATGGAGCAGATCCAATTAGTCGATGGTCAAAATCGTCTGATTTACAGACCAGTTGGCTGCCATGAGATTCAGCCAGATCCTACTAAGTCCTATGTTGGTTTTATGCCTGTCGGACAAGGTCGCGTAGAGATCACAGGGGCCAAGTATCCGCTCCATCCGGAGAATTATTTTTTGAAGGCCATGTATGGCTCCAATGAATTTTTAGATCAACCGATTCAAGTGAGTCTCGACCGTGGCTATCTTGTCATTGTTTATAGTAAAGACAGAGGTTAATATGAATATCATTCTGCTTCTGATTGGCCTGCTCAATCTGGGCCTCCTCATCTATCTCTTGCAACGGTCAGATGACACAAGACCGGCTTTACGAGAGATGCTGGAAGACCACGAGGATCATTTGACAGACCAGTTGGACTATCGTTTTGAAAAAGAAAGACAAGCAAGCCAGATTGCCAATCAACAGTTAGAAATCGCGCTGACAGATCGCTTGACTGAGATGCGAGTGGAGATCCACCAACAGACGACAGCTCTACGCGCTGAGATGAATGAGCACTTTACCAAAAATCGGGATAAAACAGATGAGCGCATGCGCCAGATTCAAGAGTCCAATGAAGTGCGGCTAGAACAGATGCGTCAAACGGTAGAAGAAAAGTTGGAGAAAACCTTGCAACACCGCTTGCAGACTTCCTTTGAGACTGTTTCGAAACAGTTGGAATCGGTCAACAAAGGGCTGGGAGAAATGCAGACGGTGGCGAGAGATGTTGGAACTCTCAATAAAGTTCTTTCCAACACCAAGACCCGTGGGATTATGGGCGAATTGCAGCTGGGACAAATCATTGAAGATATTTTGACGCCAGCCCAGTATGAGCGGGAGTTTGTCACTGTTCCCCAATCCAGTGAGCGCGTGGAGTATGCCATTAAGCTTCCGGGACAAGGAGAGGAACCGGTCTATTTGCCAATTGACTCTAAGTTCCCTCTGGAAGACTACTATCGTCTGGAAGAAGCTTATGAATCAGGAGAGAAAGAGGAGATCGAGCGTTACCGTAAGGCCCTTCTTGCTAGTATCAAGCGTTTTGCTAAGGATATCCAACAAAAATACCTCTTTCCACCATCGACAACGAATTTCGGAATTCTCTTTTTGCCAACCGAAGGCCTTTATTCGGAAGTGGTTCGCAATCCAGAATTCTTCGATCGCTTGCGTCGGGACGAACAAATTTTAGTAGCTGGTCCAAGCACGCTATCTGCCCTTTTGAACTCCTTGTCTGTCGGCTTTAAAACACTCAATATTCAAAAAAGTGCAGACGATATCAGTAAAGTGTTAGGATCGGTCAAATCAGAATTTCATAAATTTGGAGGGATTCTCGCCAAGACCCAGCGTCATTTAAAGAATGCTTCCAATAATATTGATGATTTGCTAACCAGACGGACCAGTGCCATCGAGCGGACGCTCCGCCAAATCGAAAGCGATGAGGACCTGCTGGGACTAGATGTATATATAGAAGATGGAGAAGATGATGGTCAAAATTAACCAAATGAAAAAAGATGAATTGTTCGAAGGATTCTATTTGATCAAGTCAGCAGAAGTGCGTCAAACGCGGGCTGGGAAGAACTACTTAGCCTTTGTGTTTCAGGATGAGACCGGCACGATCGAAGGCAAATTATGGGACGCTCAACCCCACAATGTAGAGAGCTTTATGGCTGGGCGCGTGGTCCATATGACTGGGCGTCGGGAAGTTTACAATAATACCCCTCAAGTCAATCAATTGAACATGCGCTTGCCACAAGCAGGAGAGCCCAATAATCCAGCAGACTTCAAGGAAAAACCACCAGTAGATCCTAAGGAATTGCATGAATACTTGTCAAACATGATTTTCAAAATTGAAAATCCAGTCTGGCAACGGATTGTCCGTGCCCTCTATGGAAAATATGAGAAAGAGTTTTATAGCTATCCAGCTGCTAAGACCAACCATCATGCCTTTGAAGCAGGTCTCGCTTATCATACGGCGACCATGGTCCGCTTGGCAGATAGTATCGGCGATATTTATCCTCAGTTGAATAAGAGCTTGCTCTTTGCGGGGATTATGTTACACGATTTGGCCAAAGTGATCGAGTTGACGGGACCTGAAAATACGGAGTACACTGTTCGGGGCAACCTCATTGGCCATATTGCACTGATTGATGAAGAAATCACCAAGGTCTTACAAGACTTAAAGATTGATGACCAAAAAGAAGAAGTGATTGTCCTTCGCCATGTGATCTTGAGTCACCATGGCTTGCTCGAATACGGTAGCCCTGTTCGTCCCAAGATCATGGAAGCAGAGATTATTCATATGATCGATAATTTGGATGCAGAAATGATGATGATGACGACAGCTCTTGGCCTAATTGGGCCTGGCGAGATGACCAATAAAATCTTCGCTATGGAAAACCGATCTTTCTATAAACCGAATATCGATCAGTAAAAACAGAGATAAATACGGAAACTATTCCAAAAAAAAGAAAAAAATTAGGGAAAAACGGCCTTCTGTAAATCAGAATGTTCGTTTTTTTCGCTTCTTATGGTATAATGATAGAAAAAACTACATGGTGAGAAAATGAAATTAAGAAGAAGTGAACGGATGGTCGTGATTTCTAATTACTTGATCAACCATCCCTATGAATTGACTAGCCTCAATACTTTTGCGGAAAAATATGATTCTGCGAAGTCTTCCATCTCAGAAGATATCGTGATTATTAAGCGGGCTTTTGAAGAGATGGAAATTGGAAATATTGAGACCATCACAGGAGCTGGAGGAGGCGTGATCTTTACGCCGTCTATCTCAGATCAAGAATCCAAAGAAATCGTTGAGGATCTTTGCAAGCAACTATCTGAAAGTAACCGTATCCTTCCTGGTGGCTACATTTACTTATCTGATCTTTTGAGCAATCCAAAGATTTTGAATCGTATTGGCCGCATCATTGCCAAAGCCTTCCGGGATAAGAAGATTGATGCAGTCATGACCGTAGCGACCAAGGGGGTTCCTCTAGCCAATGCAGTGGCCAATGTCTTGAATGTTCCATTCGTTATTGTCCGTCGTGATTTAAAAATCACAGAAGGATCCACCGTTAGTGTCAACTATGTTTCAGGCTCAAGTGGGGATCGCATTGAGAAAATGTTCCTTTCAAAACGTAGCCTAAAAGCAGGAAGCCGAGTCTTGATTGTTGATGACTTCCTTAAAGGTGGCGGAACGATTAACGGAATGGTCAGCCTTTTGTCTGAATTTGATTCAGAATTGGCAGGGGTAGCTGTCTTTGCAGATAATGCTGTAACCGACCGTGAATTCTTTGAACACAAATCCTTATTGCGTGTGACCAACATCGATGTGAAAGAGAATAAATTGAGTGTCGAAGTTGGGAATATCTTTGATTAAGAGCAATTAAGGAGGATCAAAAAGTGAAAAGAATTTTAGATCGATTTGATAATAGTCCTTTGTGGATTCGTTTGGTGACAGTTCTGTCTCTATCCTTTATTTTGGTAGCTGGCTTGTATACCGTTAAAAAGAATACGGCTGCCCAGGTAACGACAGAAATTCAACCTGCTAAAAAAACAGGTTCCCTTCCAGTGAAAAAGGAAACAAAGGAAGAAAAAGAAAAGAAGGAAGAAAAGAAAACTACAGAAGCTGCTGAAAAAGCAGTCGTTCAAATGGAAACGACTCCGAGTCAAGATTCTGTGAACGCTGCCCAAGCTGCTGTGAAGAAAGTAAAAGATGCGACTCAAAAGCAATCGCTTGAAGCTCGTATTCAATACATTGCTAACTATTATGGACTGACCTATGAGAGTGATACTGCGACAACGCAGCAGACTCAAACAGACGCTAATGCGAACACGAACGCTAATGGTGGAGTAGCTGGAGCCAATGCGACAGTGCAACCACAACAGCAACAACAGTATGCACCGGCTGCAGATACAGGGGCAGAAGTACCTGCTGAAGCTGGGCAATAATGAACTTTTTAGACTTCTTTAAAAAATAAAAAAACATCTTGCAATCAAAGTGCCGTCATGTTATAATAATAGACGGTACTTTTTACTTTTGGTCTCTCAAGAGTGTACAGGGACGTGCTGACAAATGTTGCAAAAGTACACACAGATGGTAGCTGTCACCAAGTGTATCATCACCAAAAATAAAAAAAATCACAGGAGAATGTAGATGCCTACAATTAACCAATTGGTTCGCAAACCGCGTAAATCAAAAGTAGAAAAATCTAAATCACCAGCTTTGAACGTTGGTTACAACAGTCATAAAAAAGTTCAAACAAACGTTTCTTCACCACAAAAACGTGGTGTTGCAACTCGTGTTGGAACAATGACACCTAAGAAACCTAACTCAGCCCTTCGTAAATTCGCTCGTGTACGTTTGAGCAACTTGATCGAAGTAACTGCTTATATCCCAGGTATCGGACACAACTTGCAAGAACACAGCGTGGTTCTTCTTCGTGGTGGACGTGTAAAAGACCTTCCAGGGGTACGTTACCATATCGTCCGTGGAGCACTTGATACTGCAGGTGTAAACGATCGTAAACAAGGCCGTTCTAAATACGGTACTAAACGTCCAAAAGCATAAGGAAAGGGGATAAAGAGAAATGAGTCGTAAAAACCGTGCGCCTAAACGCGATGTATTGCCAGATCCGCTTTACAATTCACAATTAGTTACTCGTCTTATCAACCGCGTTATGCTTGATGGTAAACGTGGTACAGCTGCTTCAATCGTTTACGGAGCTTTCGAACAAATTAAAGAAGCTACTGGAAACGATGCTCTTGAAGTATTTGAAACAGCTATGGAAAACATCATGCCTGTACTTGAAGTACGTGCTCGCCGTGTCGGTGGTTCTAACTACCAAGTCCCAGTTGAAGTTCGTCCAGAACGTCGTACAACCCTTGGACTTCGTTGGTTGGTAACAATCGCTCGTCAACGTGGTGAACACACAATGGTTGATCGTCTTGCAAAAGAAATCTTGGATGCAGCGAACAACACTGGTGCAGCTGTTAAGAAACGTGAAGATACTCACCGTATGGCTGAAGCTAACCGTGCATTCGCACACTTCCGTTGGTAAGAATAAGATACTAAGGGCGTTAAAAAAGCGACTGAAAATTAGGAAGCTTGACGTAGAATCAAAGATTCTAGGAAAGCTTATCTATTTTCCAAGCTTTTAGCCCGGGTTCAAATTAGCTAAACATATAGTTTCAGCTTTTATTCAACTCAGCAACGAGTTGAAACCAACAAATCATGAAAACAATGAGAACGGGTAGGTCCTGCCTATCCGTTTTTATTAAATCATGTTATAATAGAATATAGAAATAAAAAATATAGGAGAAACAAACCTCATGGCACGCGAATTTTCACTTGAAAAAACTCGTAATATCGGTATCATGGCTCACGTCGATGCTGGTAAAACAACTACAACTGAGCGTATCCTTTACTACACTGGTAAGATTCACAAAATCGGTGAAACTCACGAAGGTGCGTCACAAATGGACTGGATGGAGCAAGAGCAAGAACGTGGTATCACTATCACATCTGCCGCTACAACAGCTCAATGGAAAGATACTCGTGTAAACATCATCGACACACCAGGACACGTGGACTTCACTATCGAAGTTCAACGTTCACTCCGCGTTTTGGACGGTGCTGTAACCGTTCTTGACTCACAATCAGGTGTTGAACCTCAAACTGAAACAGTTTGGCGTCAAGCAACTGAATACGGAGTTCCACGTATCGTATTCGCAAACAAGATGGATAAAATCGGTGCTGACTTCCTTTACTCAGTGAGCACACTTCATGACCGTCTTCAAGCAAACGCTCACCCAATTCAATTGCCAATCGGTGCTGAAGATGACTTCCGTGGAATCATCGACTTGATCAAGATGAAAGCTGAAATCTATACGAATGACCTTGGTACAGATATCCTTGAAGAAGATATTCCAGCTGAATACCTTGAACAAGCTCAAGAATACCGTGAAAAATTGGTTGAAGCAGTTGCTGAAACTGATGAAGATTTGATGATGAAATACCTTGAAGGGGAAGAAATCACAAACGAAGAATTGAAAGCTGGTATCCGTAAAGCAACAATCAACGTTGAATTCTACCCAGTACTTTGTGGTTCTGCCTTCAAGAACAAAGGGGTTCAATTGATGTTGGATGCAGTCCTTGACTACCTTCCAAGCCCACTTGATATCCCTGCAATCAAGGGTGTAAACCCAGATACAGACGAAGAAGAAGAACGTCCAGCATCTGATGATGAGCCATTTGCAGCTCTTGCCTTCAAGATCATGACTGACCCATTCGTAGGTCGTTTGACATTCTTCCGTGTTTACTCAGGTGTCTTGAACTCAGGTTCATACGTATTGAACACTTCTAAAGGTAAACGTGAACGTATCGGACGTATCCTTCAAATGCACGCCAACACTCGTAAAGAAATCGAAACAGTTTACTCTGGTGATATCGCTGCTGCCGTTGGTTTGAAAGATACAACAACTGGTGACTCATTGACAGATGAAAAAGCAAAAATCATCCTTGAATCAATCGAAGTTCCAGAACCAGTTATCCAATTGATGGTTGAGCCTAAATCTAAAGCAGACCAAGACAAGATGGGTATCGCTCTTCAAAAATTGGCTGAAGAAGATCCAACATTCCGTGTTGAAACAAACCCTGAAACTGGTGAAACAGTTATCTCTGGTATGGGTGAGTTGCACTTGGATGTCCTTGTTGACCGTATGAAACGTGAATTCAAGGTTGAAGCTAACGTTGGTGCTCCTCAAGTATCATACCGTGAAACATTCCGCGCTTCTACACAAGCACGTGGATTCTTCAAACGTCAATCTGGTGGTAAAGGTCAGTTTGGTGATGTTTGGATCGAATTTACTCCAAACGAAGAAGGTAAAGGATTCGAGTTCGAAAATGCGATCGTCGGTGGTGTGGTTCCACGTGAATTCATCCCTGCAGTAGAAAAAGGACTTCAAGAATCTATGGCGAACGGTGTTCTTGCTGGTTACCCAATGGTTGACGTGAAAGCTAAGCTTTACGATGGTTCATACCACGATGTCGACTCATCTGAAACTGCCTTCAAGATCGCTGCATCTCTTGCGCTTAAAGAAGCTGCTAAGACTGCACAACCAGCTATCCTTGAACCAATGATGCTTGTAACTATCACAGTTCCTGAAGAAAACCTTGGGGATGTTATGGGGCACGTAACTGCTCGTCGTGGACGTGTAGATGGTATGGAAGCACACGGTGCAAGCCAAATCGTTCGTGCTTATGTACCACTTGCTGAAATGTTCGGTTACGCTACTGTTCTTCGTTCTGCAACTCAAGGACGTGGTACTTTCATGATGGTATTTGACCACTACGAAGATGTACCAAAATCAGTACAAGAAGAAATCATTAAAAAAGCTAAAGGTGAGGCTTAATTTACCGAAGCTAGAAAACTCTTCCCGTTTAGGGAAGGGTTTTTGTTTGTCTGGGAAGGCTAGAGATTAAAAGGTAGTAGAGAAAACGTTATTTCCATGGATCAAGACTTTGTGAAAAACTTTAATAAAAAAGGTCTCGAACTAGGATAAATCTTGCTTTTCGTGGGGAAATAGTTGCTTTTTAATGCAATAAAGTATATAATAGAGACTGTTAAAAGATGTTTGGCGCTGTGTCAAGTTACTCTTTTCACAAAAAAATTTTTTGATTTTCATAAGGAGGAAATCACGAATGGTAGTTAAAGTTGGTATTAACGGTTTCGGTCGTATCGGTCGTCTTGCTTTCCGTCGTATCCAAAACGTAGAAGGTGTTGAAGTTACTCGCATCAACGACCTTACAGATCCAGTTATGCTTGCACACTTGTTGAAATACGATACAACTCAAGGTCGTTTCGACGGTACTGTGGAAGTTAAAGAAGGTGGATTCGAAGTTAACGGTAAATTCGTTAAAGTTTCTGCTGAACGCGATCCAGAACAAATCGACTGGGCTAACGACGGTGTAGAAATCGTTCTTGAAGCAACTGGTTTCTTTGCTACTAAAGCAGCTGCTGAAAAACACTTGCATGCTGGTGGTGCTAAGAAAGTTGTTATCACTGCTCCTGGTGGATCAGATGTTAAAACAGTCGTATTTAACACTAACCACGATATTCTTGATGGTACTGAAACAGTTATCTCAGGTGCTTCATGTACTACAAACTGCTTGGCTCCAATGGCTAAAGCTCTTCAAGATAACTTCGGTGTTGTTGAAGGATTGATGACTACTATCCACGCTTACACTGGTGACCAAATGATCCTTGACGGTCCACACCGTAAAGGTGACCTTCGTCGTGCACGCGCTGGTGCTGCTAACATCGTTCCTAACTCAACTGGTGCTGCTAAAGCAATCGGTTTGGTTATCCCTGAATTGAACGGTAAATTGGACGGAGCTGCACAACGCGTTCCTACTCCAACTGGATCAGTAACTGAATTGGTAGTTGTTCTTGAAAAGAACGTTACTGTTGATGAAGTAAATGCAGCTATGAAAGCTGTTGCTAACGAATCATACGGTTACACTGAAGATCCAATCGTTTCTTCAGACGTTGTGGGTATGTCTTACGGATCATTGTTTGACGCAACTCAAACTAAAGTTCTTGACGTTGACGGTAAACAATTGGTTAAAGTTGTTTCATGGTATGACAACGAAATGTCTTACACTGCACAACTTGTTCGTACTCTTGAATACTTCGCAAAAATTGCTAAATAATTCATGCGTATGATGAGAGGAGGGAAACCTCCTCTTTTTTTGTACTTTTTTTAGGGCTTTCTCATCATATTATAGGACTTGCCAAAATAGATTGACAGTGTAAATTGGATTAGGTATCCTATTCTTGATTGGAGATTTCTAATACAACGAAATGAAAGCGATTACAGATCGTAGAGAAAGGAGCCAATGGAAATCGCTCAAGAAAAGGAAAAAATCCATACAAGGAGGTCAAGATGAAAGGTCATTTATTTGAAAAGCAAGAACGATTTAGTATACGAAAATTTAGTGTGGGAGTTTGTTCTGCATTGATTGGATTAGCATTTTTAGGAACAGGAGCTGTCTCTGCAGATGAGACAGTTTCTACTAGTGAACAAGCCTTAGAAGCATCTTCAGCAACGACCGAAGATGTCAATCATTTGGTGAGAGAAGCAGGCGTCTATACAGCGGATGCAGCACTTCCTACAGTTGATCCTGCAAAACCAGCTACAGCAGAAACGGTCACCCCAGAGGCTAGTCCTACAAGTACAGAAGCTGGCTCTTTGACTACTGATACACCAGCTGTTTCAGAGGTTGAGAAACCAAAAGTTGCAGCTGAGAAAGTGGCCGATTTACCAACCAATGAAGAAAAACAATTAAGACCCAAAGAAGTTAAGTTTGATACCTGGGACGATCTCTTGAAGTGGGAACCTGGAACACGAGTGGATGACGATTTGAACAGAGCAAGCGTCCCACTTGCCAGTCGTTTTCAGGGGAAACAAATTAATGAACAAGCCAACCCTGAAGCGAAGATCCAAGCACTGTCAAATATGAACTCCAAAGCCAAGGACCATGCATCTGTCGGCGGGGAGGAATTTAAGGCCTATGCTTTTGATTACTGGCAATATTTGGATTCCATGGTCTTTTGGGAAGGGTTGGTGCCATCAGCAGATGTGATTGATGCAGCCCACCGAAATGGGGTTCCTATTTATGGGACAATCTTCTATAACTGGTCTAGTAGCATCAAGGATCAAGAACATTTTGCAGAAACCTTGAAAGAAGATAGTGAGGGATCTAAGACCTTCCCGATCGCCCGTAAATTAGTTGAACTTGCCAAGTACTATGGCTTTGATGGCTATTTTATCAACCAAGAAACAACCGGAAGTCTTGTAGAACCATTGGGTCCAAAATTGAGAGATTTCCTTCTTTATACCAAGGAATATGCGAAGAGTCTCAACTATCCGATCAAGTACTCTTGGTATGATGCCATGACTTATGAATATGGCCGCTACCATGAGAATGCGCTAGGTGAATACAACTACAATTTCATGCAGCCAGAAAATGGGGAGAATCCAGTTGATACCTTCTTTGCTAACTTTAACTGGGGCAAATCAGAAGTCGATTATTCGATCAGCACAGCTAAATGGATCCAGCGCAATCCTTATGATGTTCTAGCTGGACTGGAACTCCAAAAAGGGGGATCTTATAAGACTAATGTGGACTGGAATGCTATTTTAGATGAACATGGCAAGTTGCGCCTTTCTCTTGGTCTTTATGCGCCAGATACGATTACAGGTCTAGGAAAGACTGGAGAAGGTTACCATACCCATGAAGATCTATTCTGGACAGGTTTCCAAGGAGATCCGACCAAAGGAAAACCAGCAGACCAATCTTGGTACGGAATGTCTAATTTGGTTGTGGACAAAACCCCTATTACAAGTGAAGATTTCAATACTTCCTTCAATACTGGACACGGGAAACACTGGTTTGTGGATGGCAAGATTTCTAAAGAAGGGGAATGGAACTACCGTTCTGTTTCCGGCTACCTTCCAACGTGGCGCTGGTGGGTAGAACATAGTGAAGATAGTACGCCATTAAAAGGTCGCTATGATTTTGAACAAGCCTACAATGGAGGAAATTCTCTAGCCTTTGAAGGAGATTTAAAAGCCAATAGCAGTCAAAATGTCATGCTCTATTCGACCAAAATTCCTGTGACAGAAACGACAAAATTGAGCGTCAGTCATAAAGGTGGGGTCGGAGCAGCAGCTTGGGTAGCTGTTGCCACAAAAGAAGACTACTCTGAATACGAATGGAAGGAATTGACGCCGAGTGCGGATTGGTCTACTCAAACCTTTGATTTGGGAAGTTTGGCTGGCAAGACCATTTATGCTGTGAAGATGTTCTTTGATCATGATACAGATGTCAAAGATTACAAGTTCAACCTCGGTCAATTGTCGATTACGTCGAATCAAGAAAAGCCAGCTGCTCCAGCAGAAGTCACCGTTCGGGCAAAACGCCTACAAAATGCGCAAGAAGCAGAAGCGGTCCTCAATTTTAAAGGGGTAGCGGATGCGGATTATTATGAAGTCTATGAAAAAGACGGTGACAACTGGCGTCTTTTAACGGGTTCTTCTGCGACAACCGTCTATCTACCAAAAGTTAGTCGTTCTGCAAGTGCTGAAGGGACTACTCAGGACCTCAAGGTCGTTGCAGTTGGGAAGAACGGCCAACGTTCAGATGCAGGGACTGTGGCCTTTGATTGGGGCATGACAGTGTCAGATACCAGTCTACCAAAAGCCTTAGCACCAAACGTGGTCATCGGAGCCAAAGTCATTGGTTCAAGTTTCCCAGATGCAGATGGTAGTGAAGGCGTCGAGGGGATGTTGAATGGGACGATTACCAGTCTTTCGGATAAATGGTCTTCTGCTCAATTGAGCGGAACCGTCGATATTCGCTTGACACAACCTCGGACCATTGTTCGTTGGGTCATGGACCATGCCGGTGCGGGTGGAGAATCTGTCGATGATGGCAAGATGAATACGCGGGACTTCGACCTTTACTACAAGGATGAAGCCGGCGAGTGGAAATTAGCTAAGGAAGTTCGTGGCAATAAAGCCCATGTGTCTGATATTACACTCGACCATCCGATCAAGGCTCAAGAATGGCGTCTCCATGTCATTACAGCAGATAACGGAACCCCATGGCAAGCCATCCGGATTTACAACTGGAAGATGTATGAAAGTCTGGATACTGAAACGGTCAACATCCCGATGAAACATGCTGCAGCGCAGAACCTAGGCAATCATTTTGTTCAAGTTGGTTTCAAAGATGTCCCAGCCAATACCACACTGACCCTTTATGCGGATAAAGAAGCAACCAGCCCAATTGCGACCATGACAGCTGATCAAGCTGGAAATCTGATCTTTAAACCGCTGGCTTTTGAATCCACCCCATCTCTTCTATACTATCGTGCGCAAGAACCTGGTAAAGATATCAGTAATGTCTTGGCGATCGAAGTTCCAAAGAATGATAAAGAAATTGCGGGACTCCAATTCGAAGATGGATTGACTAAGAAGGTCTACCGGGAAGGGGATGACCTCTCCTTGAAAGGAGCAACACTCCGTGTTCATTATAAAGATGGCCAAGCAGATCAACTGGTCAACCTCACCAACTCAGGAGTAGAGATTCATGGTTTTGACAGCAGCAAGCTTGGAGAACAACACTTAGAAGTTTCTTACCTTGGTCAGAAATTGGATAAGACTCTCACTGTTTTTGTGGTCAGTGCAGAGGAAGCGGGTGAAAAAGCAGTTGCTGGTCTGGAATTGACCGATAAACCAAAAGTGGAATATATTGTCGGGGAAGCATTGGAGAAAGAAGGTGGACGCTTTACAGTCGTCTTTGAAGATGAAACGACCGAAACGCATGCCTTGACAGATGAAGGTGTGGAAGTAACTGGATTTGATGCGACCAAGGAAGGTCGTCAAACCATCACCGTCCATTACAAAGGAGCTAGCACAAGCTTTGATGTCCTTGTGAATCCAAAACCAGCTCTCAACGATGAATACCTCAAACAAAAATTGGCTGAAGCTGAGGCTGCAAAAGCCAAAGTAGACTTTACTTTTGCCAGCCCTGAAGTCAAAGAAGCCTTGCTGGCTGGAATGGTTGCTTCTGAAAAAGTCTTGAAAGAGCATGATATCAGCACACAAGATCAAGTCAATGAGCAGTTGAACCAATTGACCGCTCTCTTGAAAGCCTTGGATGGTCAAGCCAATCTAGTTAAAGAAAAAGAAGCTCTCTCTGCCCTAACAACAGAAGCGACCGCTCTATTATCAAGCAAGCCAAATCACCCTTCTGGTGAGGCTTTACAGGCACTCCTGGAGAAAAATAAAGAGCTCCTAGCTTCTTCAGAGCTCACTCCTGAAGCGCTTGGGACTGCAAAAACAGGTCTAGAGACCTTGATTGCACTCCTGAAAGAAGATAAGCCAGCTGTCTTTGTAGACCCTGCGACTGGAGTCGAAGTTCAATTCTCCAACTTAGAGCCAACCGTTGTCAAAGGACTAAAAGTCGCAAAAGTTGAAGCCAATCAGACAGAAAAAGAAGAGCTGAAGGGCCGAGAAGGAATCGTCTTTGATATTGAAGGCGTCGATGCAAGCGGTCAAGATATCGATACGCACCATCCATCCCTTGTGAAAATCCCTGTGGATAAGGATAAAGAAGTGGAGCAAGTCCTCTTCTTCCCAGAAGGTCAAGCTCCTCAATCCTTGGCCTTTGAGAGAGTTGGAGATGTGGTCATCTTTACAGCTCCTCACTTTACCCACTATGCGATTGTCTATAAGACACCAAGTCCAGTCCTACCGGATCAACCGATCCAACCAGAGGAACCGGCTAAACCAGATCAGCCAGATCAACCAGATCAACCAGTCCAACCAAGTACCCCAACGAATCCGGATCCAGCTAATCCGTTGAAGCCTACAGCTTCATCTCAAGCGGATCAGTCTGTCCCAACGATTTCTACTAAACATGCTCATGAAGAGGGGGATCACAAGGATGTGGTCGATCAAGAGATCCACCAGTTGTTAAGTGCCCACCAAGGAGCCAACTCACAGCCAACGGTTCAGCAAGAAACAAAAGATGCAAGCAAAGAAGGTCAATCGGAACACTTACCAAATACGGCAAGCCTAGAAACTTCCTTTGCAGCTGAAGCTGTTCTTTTAGCAGCTTTAGGAGGCTTCCTCTTGGCTGGTAAGAAGAAAGAAGAGTAATTCTTTCAAAGGATTCTTTCGTTCACTTAAAAAGTCACTCTCAAAAGAACCTCTCTGGTGAAAATCAGAGAGGTTTGACCTTGTTTAAATTCTTATCTAAGAGTGTCGTTCGGATCCTGTGAATTAGAGGTGAAATCATCGAATTTTGCTACCTCTTTTACAGCTTTTGTGATATAATTATCATGTATTAAAAAAAGAAGGAGTCATATCTTATGGCAAAATTGACTGTTAAAGACGTTGACTTGAAAGGGAAAAAAGTTCTCGTTCGTGTTGACTTCAACGTTCCTGTAAAAGATGGCGTGATCACTAACGATAACCGTATCACTGCAGCTCTTCCAACTATCAAGTATATCCTTGAACAAGGTGGACGTGCAATCCTCTTCTCTCACCTTGGACGTGTAAAAGAAGAAGCAGATAAAGAAGGTAAATCACTTGCTCCTGTAGCTGCTGACTTGGCTGCTAAATTGGGCCAAGACGTTAAATTTATCCCAGGTGTTACACGTGGTGCTGAATTGGAAGCAGCTGTTAACGCTCTTGAAGATGGACAAGTTCTCTTGGTTGAAAACACTCGTTTCGAAGATGTTGACGGCAAGAAAGAATCTAAAAACGATCCTGAACTTGGTAAATACTGGGCATCACTTGGAGATGGTATCTTTGTAAACGATGCCTTCGGTACAGCTCACCGTGCACACGCATCTAACGTTGGTATCTCTGCAAACGTTGATAAAGCTGTTGCTGGATTCCTTCTTGAAAACGAAATTGCTTACATCAAAGAAGCAGTTGAAGCTCCAGAACGTCCATTCGTAGCTATCCTTGGTGGATCAAAAGTATCTGACAAGATCGGTGTTATCGAAAACTTGCTTGAAAAAGCTGATAAAGTCCTTATCGGTGGTGGGATGACTTACACATTCTACAAAGCTCAAGGTATCGAAATCGGTAACTCACTTGTAGAAGAAGACAAATTGGATGTGGCGAAAGCTCTTCTTGAAAAATCAAACGGCAAATTGATCTTGCCAGTTGACTCAAAAGAAGCAAACGCATTTGCTGACTACACTGAAGTGAAAGACACTGAAGGTGAAGCAGTAGATCCAGGATTCCTTGGTCTTGATATTGGTCCTAAATCAATCGCTAAATTCGACCAAGAATTGACTGGTGCGAAAACAGTTGTATGGAATGGTCCTATGGGTGTATTTGAAAACCCTGACTTCCAAGCTGGTACAATCGGTGTGATGGACGCTATCGTGAAACAACCAGGCGTTAAATCAATCATCGGTGGTGGTGACTCAGCTGCCGCAGCGATCAACCTTGGTCGTGCAGACAAGTTCTCATGGATCTCTACTGGTGGTGGTGCTTCTATGGAACTCCTTGAAGGTAAAGAACTTCCAGGATTGGCTGCTCTTACAGATAAATAATCTAATGAGAATTAAGAGGCTGGGACAAAAGTCCCAGCCTCTTAATTGTCTTTGCATTGTCGAGCAAGACGCAGTGGTTGAGTGGGCTCTACTACGCTGAATTCATCAGCTTTTACAGCCCTACTCAACTGTGCGGAGGTGGGACGACGAAATCGAATTCTAACGAATGACCGATTTCTGTCCCACTCTCTTTTCTTTCTATTTTTACCTGTTCTCTCCTTTCTGAAAATATGGTAGAATAATAGAAATAGAAAGATAGGTGACCATGGATTACTTTAAACGACACAAATTTGATTGGTCCAAATTCCGTTTGGGGATGAGAACCTTTAAAACAGGGATTGCCGTTTTTATTGTACTACTTATTTTTGGAATATTTGGCTGGCGCGGCCTTCAGATCGGGACCTTGACAGCTGTTTTTAGTTTGAGGGAAGACTTTGATAAGAGTGTCCACTTCGGGGCTTCGCGTGTCATGGGCAATAGTATCGGAGGTTTTTATGCTGTTTTGTTCTTCCTTTTAAAAACGCTCTTTCATGGGGCGTATTGGGTGACTCTGATTTTTGTCCCAATTGCGACTATGTTAACCATTATGACAAATGTCGCTATGAATAATAAAGCAGGAATTATCGGAGGAGTTTCGGCAATGCTGATCATTACTCTCTCGATTCCTAACGGAGAAACCTTTTTGTATGTTTTTGCCCGAATATTTGAGACCTTTATCGGCGTTTTTGTTGCGATTTTGGTCAATTCGGATGTCGATCGCATTCGGGATTTTCTCAAGAAGCACAAAAAACCTATGTAAGATTATATAACATTTAATCTTGACATAGATTTTTTTTTCGATATAATAGAATAGAAAGAGGAATGGTATGAAGGAAAAGGAATTACGACGCTCACTGGCAGTCTTTCCAATTGGAAGTGTTATGAAGTTGACCGACTTGACAGCTCGTCAGATTCGTTATTATGAAGACCAGGGATTGATTTCTCCTGATCGGACAGAAGGCAATCGCCGCATGTATTCGTTGGATGATATGGACCGCTTGCTTGAGATCAAAGATTATATCTCAGATGGCTTAAATATTGCGGATATCAAGAAGAGATATGCGGAAAAAGAGCAAGAGCAAACCAAGGTGGTCAGCCAAGAAGCCATTCGTAAGGCTCTTCATCGTGACATTCTTCACCAAAGTCGCTTCACATCTTCCCCATCGCCATATGGTCAATTTCGTTGATCATTTCATAAGCTTGTAATCTATTTTAAGGAGACAAAAATGTCAATTACTGCTGCAGATATTCGCCGTGAAGTAAAAGAAAAAAATGTTACTTTTATTCGCTTGATGTTCTCTGATATTTTGGGAACTATGAAGAACGTCGAAATTCCAGCTACCGATGAGCAACTGGACAAGGTTCTTTCAAACAAAGCCATGTTTGATGGTTCTTCTATCGAAGGATTTGTCCGTATCAACGAATCAGATATGTATCTTTACCCAGATTTGGATACATGGACAGTCTTCCCTTGGGGAGATGAAAATGGTAGCGTAGCTGGCTTGATCTGTGATGTCTATACGACAGAAGGAGAACCATTTGCAGGAGACCCACGTGGCAACTTGAAACGTGCCCTTCGTCATATGGAAGAGCTTGGATTCAAATCCTTTAACCTTGGTCCAGAACCTGAATTCTTCCTCTTCAAGTTGGACGAAAATGGAGACCCAACTCTTGAAGTAAACGACAAAGGTGGCTACTTTGACTTGGCTCCAACAGACCTTGCAGATAACACTCGTCGTGAAATCGTAAATGTCTTGACCAAGATGGGCTTTGAAGTAGAAGCCAGTCACCACGAAGTAGCCGTTGGTCAGCATGAAATCGACTTTAAGTATGACGAAGTGCTCCGCGCTTGTGACAAGATCCAAATCTTTAAACTCGTTGTGAAAACCATTGCTCGTAAACACGGTTTGTATGCAACCTTTATGGCCAAACCAAAATTTGGAATTGCCGGATCAGGTATGCACTGTAATATGTCTCTCTTTGACCAAGATGGGAACAATGCCTTTTTTGATCCAGAAGATCCACGTGGAATGCAATTGTCAGAAACTGCTTATCACTTCTTGGGTGGTTTGATCAAGCATGCCTACAACTTTACAGCAGTGACAAATCCAACTGTCAACTCTTATAAACGTTTGGTTCCTGGATATGAAGCACCCGTTTATATTGCTTGGGCAGGCCGCAACCGTTCCCCATTGGTACGTGTGCCAGCATCACGTGGTATGGGAACTCGTTTGGAATTGCGTTCAGTAGACCCAATGGCCAATCCTTATGTAGCCTTGGCAGTCTTGCTTGAAGTTGGACTACATGGTATCGAAAACAAAATCGAAGCACCTGCTCCGATCGAAGAAAATATCTATGTAATGACACCGGAAGAACGCAGAGCAGCTGGAATTACAGATCTCCCTTCTACCCTTCACAATGCCTTGAAAGCCTTGACTGAAGATGATGTAGTAAAAGCCGCCTTAGGTGAGCACATCTACACCAGCTTCCTTGAAGCCAAACGAATCGAATGGGCAAGCTACGCTACCTTCGTATCACAATGGGAAGTAGACAACTATCTAGATCTTTATTAAGAAACAAGAGTAAAGAGGCTGGGCCAAAAGTCCTAGCCTCTTTTTGATGTTGGATTGTCGAGCAAGACGCAGTGGTTGAGTGGGCTCTACTACGCTGATTTCATCAGCTTTTATAGCCCTACTCAACTGTGCGGAGGTGGGACGACGAAATCGAATTCTAACGAATGACCGATTTCTGTCCCACTCTCTTTTTGTTCTTTAATAAGTCACTATAAAACCAGTTGAGACCACTGTTTCAACTGGTTGTTTTTTTAATTTTCGTCATCTGGTGTGAGAATCATTGGAATAATGATGGGTTCACGTTCCGTGCTTTCGTACAGGAATGGACGAAGAGCATTGACAATCGCACCATTAACGGTTTGGATATTGGCATCTTTGTTCTTCAAGGCGATACGAATGGCATTGAAGAGGATGCGTTGGCTTTCACGGATCAGGTCTCCTGATTCACGCATGTAGATGAAACCACGGCTCAAGATATCTGGTCCTGCCAGAATCATCTTCGATTTGAAGTCAACAGTCGCAACAGCAAGCACGACACCGTCTTCGGACAGGTCTCTCCGGTCACGGAGAACAGCAGCTCCGATTTCACCGATGCGGTTTCCATCGACATAGATGTCTTGGGCATTAAAGCTTCCTGCAATACGAGCAGAGTTGGCTGTAAGGGCGAGGACATCACCGTTACTCATGATGAAGATATTGTCTTTTTCTACTCCGCAATCACGCGCAAGTCCTGCGTGGATCTTCTGCATCCGGTATTCACCATGGACAGGCATGAAGTATTTTGGTTTGATCAAGCGGAGCATGAGTTTTTGTTCTTGTTGCCCCCCGTGTCCAGAGGTATGGATGTTGTTGATCTTCCCGTGAATAACATCGACACCCGCTTCAGAAATCGTATTGATCAATTTGTTCACACTGGTTGTATTTCCAGGAATCGGGCTAGAAGAGAAGATAACGGTATCTCCTGGTTGGAGTTGCACTTGGCGGTGCGTTCCGTTGGCAATCCGAGAGAGGGCTGCCATTGGCTCTCCTTGGCTTCCTGTACACATGATCAGGATTTCATTGGCCGCATAGTCTTTGATCTCATTTGGCTCGATAATGGTTCCAGCAGGGACTTTGATGTAACCAAGCTCGATTCCATTGACGATGGCTTTTTCCATGGAGCGTCCAAAGACGACTATCTTGCGACCTGTCTTGACAGCGGCCTCGGCTGCCTGTTGAAGACGGAAGATATTCGAGGCAAAGGAAGCAAAGATGATGCGCCCATGGATGCCTTCGATGATCTTCATGATGGATTGGCCAACCACTTTTTCAGAGTTGGTAAAGGTTGGAATTTCCGCGTTGGTTGAGTCTGAGAGCAGACAGAGAACGCCTTCTTCTCCAAGAGCTGCCATACGATGGAGGTCAGCCGGTTCCCCAACGGGCGTGAAGTCAAATTTGAAGTCTCCGGTACAGACAATCTTTCCTTGAGGGGTGTGAATCACAATCCCTAAAGGTTCTGGAATAGAGTGAGTGGTACGGAAGAAGGTTGCTTTGAGATTTTTAAATTGAAGCTCAGTGTTTTGGTTGATTTCGTAGAGTTTGGCATCGCGAAGAAGGCCATGCTCTTCTAATTTTCCACGGATCAAGGCAAGCGCTAAAGGTCCAGCATAGATAGGGACATTGGCTTGCTTCAAAAGGAAAGGAATCCCACCGATGTGGTCTTCGTGTCCGTGGGTAATGAGGACCGCTTTGACACGATCAATATTGTCAACGATATAAGAGTAATCAGGGATCACATAGTCGATC
The DNA here is from genome assembly GCF_053010205.1 of Streptococcus sp. W151. NCBI lineage: Bacteria > Bacillati > Bacillota > Bacilli > Lactobacillales > Streptococcaceae > Streptococcus > Streptococcus sp. W151. Next base: position 54,297 of record NZ_JBRKNT010000003.1, read on the forward strand.
CCAAGGAGGTCGTCTTCTGGAAATTTGATCCCGGCATCGACAATGATAATTTCATCTTGGTATTCGATCCCGTAGGTATTTTTCCCGATTTCTCCAAGTCCACCAATGGCAAATACACCAACTTCTTCAGGTTTTAAGGTATAGGCCATGGATTAGTACTCCGTTAGTTCAAAGGCACCTGACTCTTTCTCGTAAGCAAGGTGTTGCTCAGAAAGTGGTGTGATAAATTCAATGTTGAAATCTGTGTTTGCTTCAACCAATTGACGAGCTTGGATGCGTCCTTCGCGTTCATTTGGTGCATCAATATCAAGATAAAGTGCATGCGTCGTTTCGCGACGAGGGTTTCGTTCTTTTGTTTCCTGATAAAAAACTTTGTAAATCATGAAGTAATTTTCCTTTCATTATTTCGGTCCATTTGTTAGCTGCGAAGGAGTGCAATCACTAGAGTTTCCTACTCGCAACTAGTGGACCTGATTCGATACAATTAATTATCATTATATCATAAATTCGCCTGTAAGTAAAAGGTAGACTGGAAAAGTCAGAGGGGCCAAGACCTATAATAGAGAAGCTTTTTAGCGGTCTGGTGCATGAAAATCCTGCGCTTTAAGGGAGAGTTTCGCTGGGATTTGAAGGGAATTTGTAGTATAATATAATCCAGTTCAAGAGGAGTAGGAAATGAAATTATTAGCATTTGATACCTCGAGTAAGGCTCTTTCTGTAGCGATTTTAGAAGATGAGACTCTACTTGCAGAAACAACATTAACCATTAAAAAGAATCATAGTATCACCTTGATGCCGGTCATCGATTTTTTGATGCAACAAATCGACTTGACACCCAAGGAGTTGGACCGCATCGTGGTGGCAGAAGGTCCTGGGAGCTATACTGGACTGCGCATTGCAGTCGCAACCGCAAAGACATTGGCTCATACTTTAGGGATTGAATTGGTCGGGGTCTCAAGCCTCTTAGCTCTAGTGCCGGATGATCTAGAAGGTTTGGTAGTACCTGTCATGGATGCTCGTCGGAACAATGTCTATGCGGGTTTTTACCAAGAAGATCAGCTGGTCGCACCAGAAGGGCATTTTCCATTTGAGGAAGTCCTAGAGCGTGCAGCAACGAGTGAGCAAGTCACCTTTGTCGGAGAGGTCACGGCTTTTAAGGAGCAGATTGCCTCTAGCCTCCCAAGTGCTACTTGCTCTGAAACGCTGCCGGATGCAGTGAAAATCGGACGTCTCAGCCTCAAACAAGCACCTGCTAGCCTCCATGATTTTGTCCCCAATTATCTGAAACGGGTCGAAGCGGAGGAAAACTGGCTCAAAGACCACACGGAAACAACGACCTCCTACATCAAGCGTTTATGATCAAAGTAGAAATCAAAAAGGGGCGAATTCAGGATGCAGCTGCTATTCTCTCTGTGATGGAAGATGTCTATGAAGCTAGTCTCTGGAAGTTGGAGCAGATCCAAGTCGATTTAGAGCAGGAATCGATCTCCTATTTCCTAGCTGTGGATGAGGGACAAGTCCTTGGGTTTGTCGCCATTCAAGAGACTCTCTATGAAGCAGAGGTTTTGCAGATTGCAGTCAAGCCTGCCTTTCAGGGGCAAGGCCTAGCCCAGCAGTTACTCGCGCAGTTGCCGGACCAAAAAGAGATTTTCTTAGAAGTGCGCGTGTCCAATCAACCGGCCCAAGGCCTATACAAAAAAATGCACTTTGAAGAAATTGCACGGAGGAAAAACTACTATCACGATCCGATAGAGGATGCCGTGATCATGAAGAGGAACCCGAATGAAAGATAGATATATTTTGGCTTTTGAGACATCGTGTGATGAGACCAGTGTGGCTGTCTTGAAAAATGACGACCAACTCTTATCCAATGTCATTGCCAGTCAAATCGAAAGTCACAAGCGTTTTGGTGGAGTGGTGCCTGAGGTAGCCTCTCGTCACCATGTGGAAGTCGTCACTGCATGTATTGAAGAAGCCCTAGAAGAAGCCGGCATCACAGAAGCTGATGTCACCGCTGTAGCCGTTACTTACGGCCCAGGCCTGGTTGGGGCTCTTTTAGTCGGCTTGGCTGCAGCTAAGGCCTTTGCCTGGGCGCACGGCCTTCCTTTGATTCCTGTCAATCATATGGCAGGGCACTTGATGGCCGCTCAAAGCGTTGAGCCTTTAGAATTTCCGCTCTTAGCCTTGCTGGTGAGTGGAGGACATACCGAGCTGGTCTATGTCAGTGAAGCTGGTGATTATAAGATCGTCGGAGAGACCCGTGATGACGCTGTAGGAGAGGCTTATGATAAGGTTGGGCGCGTGATGGGTTTGACCTATCCAGCAGGTCGTGAGATTGACGAGTTAGCACATAAGGGACAGGATATCTACGATTTCCCACGGGCTATGATCAAGGAAGACAATCTGGAATTCTCTTTTTCAGGGCTCAAATCAGCCTTTATCAATCTGCACCATAATGCGCAGCAAAAAGGAGAAAGCCTCTCAAATGCAGACCTGTCAGCGAGCTTTCAGGCTGCCGTCTTAGACATTCTTATGGCCAAGACCAAGAAGGCTTTGGAGAAATATCCGGTCAAGACTCTGGTCGTCGCTGGTGGGGTCGCAGCCAACCAAGGTCTCCGTGAACGCTTGGCTTCTGAAATCACCGATGTCAAGGTCATCATCCCCCCTCTGCGCCTCTGCGGGGACAATGCAGGGATGATTGCCTATGCCAGTGTCAGTGAATGGAACAAGGAAAACTTCGCGGGTTGGGACCTCAATGCCAAACCAAGCCTGGCCTTTGAAGGAATCGAATAAGTGGACACGAGCCATTTGGATGAAGGCATCCAGATGGCTTTTTTGTTAGAATCTCACCAACTAGTAAGGGATTTGCGATTGGCAAGAAAATTCGGTATGATAGAGAGAATAAACTGAGGGGAGAGTAAGAGGGAAGATAGATGAAAAAAGAAAAGAGATCTAAATATAGAATGGGTAGACTTCTTATCTTTGCAGTCTTTTTGCTACTGGTTGCAGGATGTGAGTCGCAAAAGAAAATTGAAAAAAGTGATAAGAGTAAAGAGTCCTATGAATTTTCAGTCTATAATGCGAAATCCGACATTAAAGACTTTCGATTTATCCATGCTAAAAATGGGCTTGTGGTAGAATGGAAGTTTGATGAAAAAGAACGGAAGAAATCTTTGAAGTCTCCCGATTCATCAGATTGGATTGAGGTGAACTCTAATTATTTGGTTAGGAAAAGAAACAGAGTGAGAGATATTATTCCATCGAAAAAAATGAAGTCAGATGAATATGCTCATTTAGAAATCTATGATTTAACAGGGAGTAAGGCGAAACGAAAGGAAGTCGATCTTTGGAAGATGATGGTGGAGTATGTAAAAAATGATGATTTTGAGCTCTATAGTCCTTTCCCGACTCTTCGAAAAATAAATGGGAATGACTACGCTATCATTGAAATTAGGAAGCAAACTCAGCCACGTTATTTCTTGCTTAATCTTAAAACTCTCAAAATTGATAAAGAAATAACGGAAGAAGACGTAAATGAGAAAAATAGAGTGTATCTCTCCATTTCTACCCTTAAAGGCTACACTGCTGGAGTTCATCCCTTTTATAATGGTTTTTGGAAGGATGAATCTTACAAAGGGAATATCAATTTAAAAGCATCCTATCCGTCTGCTTTTAAACTCTTTTCAAAATAAGAAGGTTTTGCGTATAAAGTGATCAATTCTGAGAATGGTGTGATTACGAATGGGAAAGAACTGATTGATCTAGAAACAGAATTTCTTAAATTAGGTTCCTCTGTGTACGATTACGCCTATTTGCCTAAAAAACTGAGTATTGAAAATAAAGATACGAAAATCTCTGAGTTTGATGAGATTCAAAAGTATTATAACGGTAAACCTATTCCAAATTGATACTAAGAGGATTTATAGAAAACAGAAGGAAAGTTGAAAAGAGGTTGTTATGCCATCAATGATTAATTTAGGGATATGGGAGAACAAGAATTACCATTTTGATTGGGAGAAAAAAGTCTTACTAGAAGAAACATCTTCTCCTACTAACTGGTCTTATCTACTGCTTCCAGTCACATTATTTATTATCAACAAAATTTCAGATGGATTAGTGGAAGCTGGACTATTTGACAATCAAATGGTTCGAGTTGGAACGATTCCGATTTTAGGTGTCTTTTCCTACTTCCTAGCTGCATGGATCATTCGATATTACCATGCGAGCCTGAAATTACAGACATCCAAGTTGGAGGAGGGCCGAGGCAAGAAGTTGATCAGGGCCTTGAAGAGACGGAGGGTGTACTTCACCTGTATCCTTAATCTTTTTAGACTTCTAACTGTAGCTGCTGTTCTTTTATTTGTCATCGGTAATGAAACCATTGCCGTCCTCTTTTTGCTCATTAGTTTTTTAGTGATATTTATGTTTAAATTTGATTACCAATTATCCAAATGGCCTGATATAATAGAGACCTTGTCGAAAGAAGTGGAAAATGGGGATGAGGAAAGTCATAGGTAGTGAATTGGGTGAGTAGTGCCTCATCTGGAAGAGTGGGAGTTGAAGGAAACTAGATTGGATCAGGTTTGTGTTGTCTAGGATGCTATGTTGAAAGTGTGTAGGAAGTCAATAGGATGTTAGAATATAAAGAAACAAGTATTTTCTGTCACCAATTGGTAGAATACGATGGTAAACATTTTATTTTGGATGCTAGTACCATGAAGCCCAAGCTCTATTATTGGGGGTTGCCAACGGAAGCGATCACTGTTGAGATGATGGAAGTAGATAAAAAAGTTGAAATTCCAGGCACACCCCTCAATAAATTAAACGGGGGGACAGCAGCTATCATAGTCCAGCCATTTGTTGGAGTGGTTTATAGTCTCTTAAAAAAGCTATTCAGTGAGTATGATATTAGTCAGCAAATTTTTCTAAAGATAGTCTTATTTGTGGTTGCCATGCTTATATCTTATGTGCTCTTCCGATGTTCTGTAGAAAAGGCACGTGAAAAGGTTAAGAATCTATTTCCTACAGCTACTAAGAGATACAGGGTGACTTTCAAGCCGATGCCAGAAAGAAAGCAAATTTTTGATGCCCATCTATTAAATCTTGTCTTACTGGCCTGTTTAGCTATGTATTTATTTAATAATAATGGTCAAGAAGGGATCTTTTTAGTGATAGGCGGTATTCTTACAGCTTTTCTATTAACCTTCGAATTTGGCAAAGTTCCAGTTCTTTTAGGAGCTAAAACAGGAAATCTAAGGCTTTATAGTGTAGAAGAGATCATCATTGAAAAAAGTAACTAGAATAGAATGGACAAGAATAAAAGAGTAGAAATCATGAAAAAAACAATCGTTTTGTTAGTAGCGCTTCTATCATTAACAGCATGCGCCCAGTCTCGACAGGAATCAAAAGATTCTTCGCCGAGTAAAATGGAGCAGACTTCAAAAGAGTCCTCGGCTGTTAAAAATGAAAAAGGTTTGCAGTTTGTGGTGGGACCACAATATGAAGGAAAAGAATCAAATGTAATTGAACTAGGGAAGAAATTAACCAAGGAACATCCAGAACTTGGAAATCAAGAAAATCTATCGATCAACTATACTGGCGCAACTTTCTTATCCAATCAACAAGAATATGCTGTATTTCTATTGATTAACAAAGCTGGATTTCAAATTGATAAGGATTTTGAGTTTTCATTGAGTTGGAAATATGATGGGCAATTCATTTATCAACATCAACGGATTGGCTATAAAATTAGTGACAGTGGAGCATTGCCGGATCAATCTGCTACGATTTTGACCTTGCCAATATCCAGCGAGCAAAAACAAATTGTCGAGAGCATGACACAAGAAGAAAAGATGTCATTAGAGATGTCGGATTTAAAAGTGAATCAGTAGGGGAGAGATAGAAATATATCGAGGCTTATCCATTCTCTCTCATGGGTCCCTTTTCAACTTTTTTTCTTGTGTTATAATAGAGGTCAATGATTCAGGAAGGAGTGAGAGTATGGAAAAAGATTTTTGGCAGGGGGTGAGGGATGCGTTGCCGACAGCTCTAGGCTATATCAGTATTGGCCTGGCTTGCGGTGTGGTGGCATCTCCCTATCTTTCTCCTTTGGAGATGGCCTTGATGAGTGTCTTGATCTATGCTGGGGCGGCTCAGTTTGCGATGATCTCTCTGATTGCGGCCCACTCTTCGATCTTGAATATGGCCTTGACCGTGTGTTTGATCAATCTCCGGAATATGTTGATGAGTCTGCATACATCCTCTGATTTTAAGGATGCGAGTCTCGCTCATACCATTGGGATTGGAAGTCTCTTGACCGATGAGAGTTATGGGGTCTACTTGAGTGAGAAGTTAAAGACAGATACCATTACAGTTCCTTGGATGCATGGGAACAATCTAGTAGGCTATGTGGCTTGGATCAGTGCGACGGTTATCGGAACAGCTCTGGGATCTTTCCTACCAGATCCAAAGGCTTTTGGGCTTGATTTTGCCTTAGTGGCTATGTTTGTTGGGATTTTTGCAGCCCAGTTCCAAGGAATGCAACTGACAGAAAAGACCAAGACCATGCTCATGGTGCTCTTAGCAGTAGCAGTGAGTTTCTTTCTCTTACTCTTTTTTGTTTCGCAACCGCTTGCTGTGCTAGCTGCGACCTTGATTGGCTGTTTTGTGGGGGTGGTTTGTGATGCGCGTGAATAGTTCTATCTTCATGGCCATTCTGGTCTCAGCCCTCGTTACCTGGATTCCTCGAATCTTACCCTTCCTCTTAGTTAAATACAAGGGACTGCCGGCTCCTGTGACCCGCTTTCTCAAATACCTGCCCATTTCCATTATCTTTGCCTTGGTTTTATCGAGTTTAGTAGAGGGGAAAATGGGAAGTCTCCCGCAGTTCCACTGGTTGGACCTCATGGTGACCATTCCCAGTCTCTTTGTAGCCTTTCGTTACAAAAACCTGATGGGAACCGTCTTGTTTGGAATTGCTTTGATCGCTCTATTACGATTGACATTTTAAATGCAAAAATATGTTACAAAAAAATTACAATTATTACAAAAAACTTGATATTTGTAATAATTGAGGTATAATGGGAGTCAGAAAGATAAAGAGGTGATCTTATGAAAAAATCAATCTTCCGTTGGAGTGCCGCTGTTCTGGTGGCTGCTTCACTTGGTCTAGCTCTCGGTGGTTGTGGTGCTAAGGATAAAAAGACAGCTTCCTCCTCCGCAAAAGTATCTACCAGTAAGGTAGAGAAAAAAGCCAAAAGTAATAGCAAAAAGAGTGCAGCATCTTCTGCCCAGGCAAAAGATACAGCTAGCTCTTCAACTCAAGCCAGTAGCGCGACAGGTACAAAAGACTCTAGTAAGACCGAGAATGCGTCTGCTACGACGCAAGCCACTGTCCCTGCAGAACTAGTGGGAACTTGGGTAGGATCTAGTCCACAAGCGGATGCAATCAAAATGACCGTCGATGCCAATGGGGATGTAACAACAGTGGTAAGTTTCAAAAATGATAGCGAACCGACTCGGACAGCGACCTATACGGCAAGAGCTGTCCAAGCAACTGGAAATATCTACTATTGGGATGCTGAAGGTCTTGATGGGGCTGATGCCTTGCTCCCTGGGATCACAGGCTTAGGTGTCGCTGATTTCCGACTCGAACCTGGTTTTATCTTAGAAGAAGGACACTATACACCGATTGTTTTCACAACGGCTACCAATACACCATTTGACTACAACAAATACAATGATTTCCGTTTTTCATTAACCAAAGAACAATAAAAAAACGAACTCGATTGAAAATCGAGTTCGTTTTTTAGTACTTAGATTAAGCAAGATAGATAACTTTGAACAATAGTACAGCTAAGATAGCAGCAAGAATTGGGGCTACAACTGGTACCCAAGCATACCACCATTTCGAATCACCTTTGTGTTCTCCTAATACAGATTTTGGAAGGAAGGCGTGGACCAAACGAGGACCAAAGTCACGTGCAGGGTTCAAACCAGGTCCAGTAGGACCTCCAAGTGATGTAACAAGAGCCATAACAAGGAATCCAAGAGCCAAGTGAGCAATTCCTAGGCCTGAAGCATGTGCTTGTGATAAAGCCAATTTTGCTGCTGATGAAGTGGCATCAAAGACGCCTCCTTGTTCAGTAGCAGCTTTTTGAGCAAGACCAGCAACTTCTGCACCAAAGAAATGTTTCGTCAAGCCAAGGGCGCCAAAGAAAAGGACGAATGATCCGGCAAACTCGTTGATGAAGCCGTTAATTGTAGCAGCTTTACGTGATTCTGGAGTTCCTTTATCTACACTAGAAATGGTTGAGAATGTTCCTAAGATGTTGTTTGGATTTTCAGTTTGGATGTAGTATGGACGATGAGCTGCAACGACAACCAATTGCCCAAACATAGCTCCAAGAAGTTGGGCAACGATGTATGGTAAAACATTTGCCCATGGGAAGAGTCCGCTAACTGCAAGTCCAAGGGTAAAAGCTGGGTTAATGTGATTTCCTGAAACATTACCAAACATTAAGGCTGGAATCATAACCCCCATACCATATCCGATCGCAATGACAAGCCAACCGCTTTGATGACCTTTTGTTCCTTTTAATTCGACGTTTGCAACTGCACCATTTCCGAGGATAAGTAGCAAAGCCGTTCCAATAAACTCTGAAAAGAGTTTAACACTAAAATCAAAATCCATGATTCTAATAATCTCCTTTATAAATTTTATACCAATCCATTCTATCAAGTAAATACTAACTTGTAAAGAATTTTTAAAAATTTTATTTCAATAGATGAAAAATAAAGTTAGTGAATTTCTATCAGTAATGAGGGCTTCCTGCTACCCAACCGGTACAGAGGGCGGATGTGATATTAAAACCGCCTGTATGGGCATTGATATCGAGGACTTCTCCTGCAAAGTGGAGCCCAGGAACTAGCTTACTTTCTAGGGTTTTAGGATTGATTTCTTTGAGGCTGACGCCGCCCTTGGTGACAAAGGACTTGGCTAGAGACATCTTCCCAGTGACAGGAATAGGCATCTCTTTGATGTTTTGAATGAGCTCTTCTATCTGAGTAGGAGTGAGTTGCTTGGCTTTTTCAGGGAATCCTTGCACCAAGAAATCAGCTAACCGTTCAGGAAGAAGGGTTTTGAGGCTATTTTTAATGGACTTTTCTCGATGCTCTTCTAGAAAGTCTTTTAACTCTTGAGAAGAGGTAGTCGGAAGGAGGTCCAGAGATAAGATTTCCCCACCTTTAACAAAGCTAGACATCCGGAGGGCTGCAGGGCCAGAAAGACCGAAATGCGTAAAGAGCAGGTCATGGGTGATGATGTGTTTGCCGTAGCTGAGGGTCACATCTGTCAGAGAGATCCCTTGGAGGGCCTTGTGTGGGAAGTCTGTCAAAAGAGGACTTTCTGCCGCTTCGAGATCGGTGATGGTGTGTTTGAAGTGGCGGGCAATTTCGTGTCCGTAGCCAGTAGAGCCAGTAGAAGGATAGGATTTGCCCCCAGTTGTGACAATCAGCTTGTCAGCCGTCCACGTATGCTCAGAAGACTTGACGATAAAGACGTCTTCTGGCTTGGTGACGGAGACCACTTCGCAGTTGGTGGCCATGCTAGCACCTAGCTCAAGGATCTTATTTTCTAAGGCTTGAATAATGGTGCGGGATTGATCACTAACAGGAAAGACCCGACCATGATCTTCGACCTTCAGTTTGACGCCATTATCGGTAAAAAATTGGATGATATCATGATTATCAAATTGGGAAAACACACTGTAAAGGAAACGGCCATTTCCAGGGATACCGGCCATCAAATCGTCTAAGGTCCCGTTATTCGTGACGTTACAGCGACCTCCTCCGGTACCAGCAAGTTTCTTACCGAGCCTTTTATTTTTTTCGATCAGTAGCGTAGGTTGGCCATAAGAGGCGCTAGCAATAGTAGCCATCATACCTGCTGGGCCACCACCAATGACAATGGTGTGATAGTGAGTCATGTAGATCCTTTCTTGGTAACTTAACCGTTTTTGGTTTCATTGTATCATAAAATGGATGTCATGAATCAAAATAGTAGCTTCAATTTTGGTAATTGTTTTTAAAATTTTTTAGAAAAAAACTTGCAAATTTTCCGAAAAGGAGTAAACTGATAGGGGATAAATGGATGTTTACTTCTAAGTAGACAGAAGCGAGGATATGAATCCTTGTTGGAAATGATCCATAAAAAGGGAGATGAAGATGAAATTATATGTACAACTGACGATTATTTTCACGATTTCATTAATTGGTGAAATCATTTCTGATGGGTTGCACTTACCAATTCCTGGAAGTATGATCGGACTGTTGATTTTATTTTTATTATTGCAGTTTAAGTTATTACGTATTCGCCATGTAAATATGGTAGGAAATTTTTTATTAGCTAATATGACGATTCTGTTTCTTCCCCCTGCTGTCGGTATTATGGATAAGTTTCATGTGATTGCACCTTATCTGTTTCCAATCATGTTGATTCTACTTGGAGCCTTGGTCATCAATGTGGCTTTAATTGCAATCGTGGTTAGTTTTATAAAAAATCGTTTTGAGGGTGATTATCCAGAAGGGGGACGCAAGCATGGCTAATTTTGCGAGTAATCCTTTATTTGGGATTGTCTTATCTATTTGGGCTTATTTGATTGGGATGTTAATTTTCCGCAGGTATCCCCATCCAATAACAACGCCACTTTTAGTGGCTACAGTAATCGTTATCTTATTCTTAATGATTACAGGAATTTCTTATAAAGATTACTATGTCGGTGGTTCCCTGTTAAATCAGTTGATTGGCCCATCAACAGTCGCCTTGGGGATTCCTCTCTATAAAAGTTTCCATTTGATGAAGCATCATGTACGGAGTATTCTAGTCGGCTCGACATTGGCAGTTGTTGTGAATACCATTTTTACAGCCTTGATCGCGAAAGCATTTGGAATGAAGTACTTTCTAGCCATTTCGCTCTTTCCAAAATCGGTTACGACTGCAATGGCAGTTGGGATTACTGAGAAAATGCAAGGGATTACGACCATCACTCTTGTTGTAGTTGTAGCAACTGGATTATTAACAAGTGTCTTGGGTCCAACGATATTGAAACTGTTAAAAATAAAAGATCCAGTAGCTATTGGTTTAGCCCTTGGTGGAACAGGGCATGCAGTAGGAACAGGGACGGCATTTAAGTATGGTCATGTGGCTGGTGCTATGGCAGGATTGGCAATAGGGATCACAGGAATTTTGTATGTATTCATTAGTCCAATCGTGGCTTCAATGATTTTATCCTAATACATTTTATTATTTTCTGAGAGAGGCTCAAGAAGGGTCTCTTTCATTTTGTAGTGAAAGCTCAAAAATCAATCTAGAGTGAAAGAAGCTTTTCATGATTACTATCCAAAGCTTTTCCAAGCGTTTAAAAAATGGTATAATGAACTGTAAATTTCAGAAGTTGGAAGGAATGTAATTGCTATGATGAATATGCAAGACTTAATTTAAGATTCTTTAAGTCTTGTTATACATAGAAATGTTTATTTTAAAGGATTTAGTCTGCAACATAATTAACAATTTTTAGATGTATTACACTATATTGGACAGTAAATGGACAGTGACAGAGTGTTTGAAGGAGAGAAAAAGAGGCCTAAGTGCCTCTTTTATTATAAGCAAATTGTGCAAATTTTTTTGTTTACCCTTGAATACATTGATAATAGCCTCCTTATATCCACACATCATTTGATTTAGAGTAATAAACATGTTACAATGAAAGCGTATACAAAACGTAAGGAGGAAATGGAAATGAAAAAAGCAACGAAGTGTTTGCTAGGTGGAGTATTAGGAATATTGCTTCTAACCCCAGTATCTCAAGTTAAGGCTGATTGGCAACGAAATAATGTTGGTTGGTGGTATTCACTAAATAATGGTTCTTATTATAAAAACACAGAAGCTAAAATAAACGGGAAGTGGTATAAATTTGATGACAGAGGTTATATGATGACCGGTTGGCAGCTAATATGGGAGCGTAATGATAGTAGGTGGGGGATAATAAAAAACTGGTCTTATTTTGATCCAGTAAATGGTGATCAAAAGATTGGCTGGCAAAATATAGATGGAAAGTGGTATTACCTGACTAGAGATGGGGCACTTATGGGTGAACAATATATGGATGGAAAACAATATTATTTTGACCCAGTTAATGCTGATATGAAAACTGGTTGGATTTCCAAACAAGAGAATTCAGATACAAATTGGTATTATTATGACCCCGTAAGTGGAGCATTAGTAAAGGGTTGGCAAAATATAGACGGTAAATGGTATTACTTTAAACATAGTGCGTTAAAAGGTTCCCAGAATTTAGATGGAAAAAATTATTATTTCGACCCGATTAATTGCGATATGCAAACAGGATGGGTATCTAAACAAATGGCTTCTGGGACAGAAAAGTATTATTTCGACCTAGAGAGCGGAGAACAACTATTAGGTTGGCAAGACGTAGATGGGAAACGGTATTACTTTGGTATGTATGGTGCACTTACGTTTCATCAATATATAGCTGGAAAACATTATTATTTTGATACAGATACTTGTGAATTGAAGATAGGTTGGTTTGAGTCATCTGGATCCAAATATTATGCAGATCCTAACGATGGTGGGGCACTTGCATCAAACAAAACTTTAATTATAGATGGTGTTTCATACACATTCGATGTTTATGGCTCTCTTATCAATAATGAGCCTTAATTGGTAAGCACCTCAAAAGTTAAATTTTTTCTAACTTTCGAGGTGTTTTTAACTATGAAATAAATGAATTGTATTATACAATCAGAGCGAGTTATTTGGCTTCTAAGAGGGCCCTTTTAAATAATTACTTATTGCTAGTCATTGATAAAACTAGTTGCTAAACTTTTGATAATTTCCATTTTCTTAGAGAGCGTTATTTTTTTATTGACTTTTTAGTTCTATTCCAATGACATCTTCTCTAATTTTATCTAAAAATGGATAGTGAAGGGACAGAAAAGAGACGGAATTTATATTTGAATTCGTTGATAATGACCCCGCTATATCCACACATTATTTGATTTAGAGTAATAAACATGCTACAATGAAAGCGTATACAAAAATATAAGGAGGAAATGAAGATGAAAAAAGCAACTAAATTTTTGCTAGGTGGGGCATTAGTAATATTGCTTTTAACTACAGCATCTCAAGTAAAGGCTGATTGGCATCGAGATAATGTTGGTTGGTGGTATCAAACAGATTATGGTTCCTATTATAAAGATACAGAAGCTCAGATTGACGGGAAGTCGTATAAATTTGATGAAAGAGGTTATATGATGACCGGCTGGTATCTAGAGGTGAGGAGGTATGCTAATGGGGATATATTCAAAAACTGGTCTTATTTTGATCCAGTGAGTGGTGAGAAAAAATATGGATGGCAACAGATAGATGGAAAATGGTATTACCTTACGACAAATGGGGCACGTATGGGTGAACAAAATTTAGATGGAAAACTTTATTATTTTGATCCAGTTAATGGTGATATGAAAACTGGTTGGATATCTAATCCAGGATATACTGGTACGGAATGGAATTATTACGACCCTGTAAGCGGAGAAAAAGCTACCGGTTGGAGAAATATAGATGGGAAATGGTATTACTTTCTCCATCACGCGTTAAAAGGTTTCCAAAAGATAGGTGATAAAAGTTATTATTTCGATCCAGTTAATTCCGATATGAAAACGGGCTGGATATCTAAACAGGGGCTTCATGGTATCGTATGGTGTTATTTCGCCCCTGAAAGTGGAGAACAATTATTAGGTTGGCAAACGATAGATGGAAAAACGTATTATTTTAACGAATTTGGTGAGGCATTTGCTGGTCAGGTTACGTTTCAAGATGGAAAAATTTATTATTTTGACCCAGCTAATTGTGATTTAAAAACAGGCTGGCTAGAATTAAATGGAAGAAAATATTATGCGGATCCTAACGATGGTGGTGCTTTTGCATCGAATAAAACTTTAGTTATAGATGGTGTTTCTTATACATTCGGTATTGATGGTTCTATTATCAATAACGAACCTTAATTAATTAACACTCCAAAAGTAAGATGTTTCTAACTTTTGGAGTGTTTTTAACTATGAAAATAATGTTATGATCTATGATTTTAGGAAGCAAGTATATGGATTAAAAAAACTTTTAAAGGTAATTGACGAATTAAGGTTAAATAAAAAAAGGGTTAATCTTTTTGTAATACAGAACATAACCCTTTAGTGTTGCTTTATATCAACAAATAGAAACAAGTTGAATAAAAGAAGGAAATTTATATTGGTTAAAAACAATTATTTGACCTCATAATACTTCAATGACAATTCATATGTTCCTTCTTTGTCATCAGTATCAATAAAATGCAATTTAGCCTCTGTACCTTTTTTCCAATTGTTTACATTTATATAAGTTGTATTGTATAAGACATAATTTTCATCAAACAAACTTACTTCCACAGTCAATGCCTCTATATCATATTCGGTTGTGTTTTCAACAACTGCTGAATATCCTGCTAAATAAGAATTACTATCATCTGGTTTAAAATCTGCTGAATTGATGATGTTTTCTAAATCTTTACGAACTTTATTATCACGTTTTACTTCTTTTCCTCCCGCCAAAACTTCATTTAATCCATCTTTATCTTGTACAGGGATTTCAGAAATATTATTGATCTCAACCAATAATTCATAACGTTTATTTTGATGTTCACTCCACTGATCTTCAAAAGAATCTGCTCCAAAATTAGAAGCTATTTCCTTTCCCTCTTTAAGAACATTGATATATCTGATAGCTAATTCTTTCAGTTTATCATTCTTGAATTTTTTATCACCATAATCTTTAACTTCGTCTAATTCATCGTTAATATATAATTTATAATTTTTGGCTGATTCATCTGGAAATTTATCATTATCCTTCCGTCTTTTATCTAACCCTTTTGACAACGAGGTAAGGAATTCACTATCATAATTTTTGTTTTCATAATTCGAGGTACAACCTACCAAAAGAATTGTCGAAAGAACTATACATATTACCTTTTTTAACATAATTTCACCTTGATTTCACTATTTAGGATTATTATGCCAGTTAGTAAGTATTTTAGGCAAGAATTATTTCACCTTAAATAGATGGGTTGAAAAAATTATTTCATTTCATAATATTTCAGAGAGAATTCATATGTTCCCTCACCAAAGCTTTTCCAAGCGTTTAAAAAATGGTATAATGAACTGTAAATTTCAGAAGTTGGAAGGAATGTAATTACTATGATGAATATGCAAAGTATGATGAAGCAAGCTCAAAAATTGCAAAAGCAAATGGAGCAAAGCCAAGCAGAATTAGCTGCAACTCAATTTGTAGGGAAATCTGCTCAGGACTTGGTTGTTGCAACCCTGACAGGCGATAAGAAGGTCGTTTCCATCGATTTCAACGCCGCAGTGGTTGACCCAGAAGATACAGAAACGCTTTCTGATATGACGGTGCAAGCCATCAATGCCGCCATTGAAGAAATTGATGCTGCAACTAAGAAAAAACTCGGTGCGTTCGCAGGGAAATTGCCATTTTAAGCAAAGAAAGTTTTCATCAACTAAAAAGAGGCTCAGTTTTGAGCCTTTTTTCTTTCTTTGATATACTAACGATTTGTTTTCAGGTTAGTGTCAGTAATTTTATTCTTTTCTTAGTTCAATGACTTGATCGTATCGACTTTCATTATCAATATGGTGAGCGATTTCTAACACCATCATCGGTAGTGAGAAAATCAAATCTCTAACCATCTGGCTATTTTCTACGTCAAGAGCTGCAGTCACCTCATCTGCTAATAAAATATCCTTTTTACGAAGAAGGAAGCGGGCTAGTTCAATCCGGACTCGTTGTCCGCCTGAGATATTTTCTCCGTTATTAGTGATTACAAAATCAAGTCCATCAGTTAATTCATGGTCGAGTTTGACCTGTCTCAAAACGGTCTCCAATTCTTGATCTGAAAACTCTTGTCCCAAACTAAGATTGTAGCGAACAGTATCATTAAAGAGGAAAGGATGCTGACTGATGATACCTACCTGACGAATAAAATAACTTGTTTTTGCTCCATCCCTTGTCCGACAAGTAATCGTCCCATCATCCGCCTTTTCTTCCCCTGTGATCATTCGAAAGAGGGTTGATTTCCCACAACCACTTGGCCCTTTGATGAGGACTTTTTCGCCTTGTTGAATGGCTAGATTAAGATCGCGTATAATCTCTCTACCGTTATAAGATTTACTTAAATGAGAAATTTCTAGTTCTTCTACTTGTGAGATCGAATGATTGTCCGATTCACTATCATCTGCTCGATTTAAAATTCCGAAAATCTTTTCTGCTGTTGTTTTGGCTCCTTGTACTTCAACCACATCATACATGATATTTTGTATAGGACCTACCAGTTGACCAGCAGCAATATACATTGCAACCAGGCTAGCCACTGAAACATGATGACCATGCATGGCAAGGAAGAACCCCAATACCAAGGGGAGTACTTGGCTAAGAAAGACCATGAAACCATTACAAAAGAAAACAATGTTATGGGTAAAAACAAACTTTTGAATGGCTCGTTGATAACGAAGATTGATATTCCAGACGCGCTGAGAATTTTCAGGCAAGGCTTGATTCATCCGCAAGGTTTGAGCCCCTCGAATACTATCAGAGATTTGGTTATGAACGGCTGTTCTTCCCTGAGACATTTCATCCCCTGAATTCTTTAGTTTATTATTCATTAAGAATTGTGGAATGGGACGTAAGATCGTGAAGAAAACAAAGATAGAACCCAATAAAACATTTTGGGCAATGATATAGATCGCCGTAATCAGCGCCCCAAATCCCCAACATGAAATAGACATATAGCGTTCAAAAAAGTTATCTCCTAAAAATTCCATATCCTGTGTCAGCATGGTAATCTTTTCATCTTCACTATATTCTCTGTCTTCCATTAACTTATGAAACAATGCCGTTCGTATATTCATGTGAATTTCACGTCGAAAGACATTATTTGCATGATTACAAAATAACATTAGACTATACAAAGCAAAATAGACAGAAAAACCAAAGAGGGCAAATTTCCAAATAGAAGAATAGGTAAGGTTATTTTGATCTATTGATAGTGCTTTGGCAACAACCAAGGGTTGCCCCAAAGCGAGACCCCCGTTTGCCAGTGCACCAATAATGGTTAGGTATTTTGTTTTTTTATCAAGATATTTAAAGATATGAATCATAAATCTCTCCTAGAAAATAGAACCCTATGATTGAGAAATATCAGATGTAATCATTAAATCTTATTACATATTATTCTTTGTGATATATTTTACATGCTCATTATACATCTAAAAAATAGTCTGGTCAATGAATATTCAAAAAATTAGAAATGATTAAATCTTTAATAACTAATACTTTAAGTTAAGCCTTTGAAAATGCTCTACTTGTCTGTCTGATGAAAATTTGCTTTAGTCAATCTTTACAGAAATGAAATAAAAAGCACCCCCAAAGAAAGATATGAAAACATCTAACTCTAGGAGTACTGCTCAGTTTTGAGCCTTTTTATTCATCAAAAAATCCGGATAAGTCCAAGCCTCCAAAGGGGTTGGTGGAGAAGTCCTCTTGTTCTTCAAGGAGGGTGCGGCCTTGATCGAATTCGAGGAATTGTTGGTAGACAAGAGCTGTCATGCGGGCGTCTTCTAAGCTATCGTGTGATCTTCCTGCGACTCCCAAAAATTCTGCAACGGTGTGGAGTTGGAGATTTTTAATGCCATGAAGGTCAGATGGACGACGTTCGAAGGCTTCGTCAAAGACATCGACAGCGTACTGCTCTTCTAAATCTAAGCCATTTTCAAGTAGGATGGGAAGGTCGCTCTTTTTGGAATTGTATCCAATCAAGGGGCGGTCTCCAACGAAGGCCTTGAATTCACCGAGGACCTGCTCTAGTTGTGGAGCAGGTTGGATCTTGTCCTGGGTTATGCCAGTGAGGCCGTTAATAAAGCTTTTTAGAGGCTTATCGGTGTAGACGTAGGAGTCGTAGTGGTCGACTTCTTTACCGTCCGTAAAACGCACGGCAGATACCTGGATGATCTGATAGGCATCTTCGTATTGGTTAAATTCGAGATCGAAGGCGATATAATCTTCTAATATTTTCATGGGAAATCTCCTGTGCTAGATAAGAAAAGGGACTGGTAGGATCCAGCCCCAGATTATCGACGGAAAACGCGTGCCCAGAAACCTTTGCTTTCTTGCTCTTGAACTTTTTCATTGGCTTGTTCGAGTTCAAGTTTCAAGGTATCGCGGTCGTTCATTGCTTGTAAAGTCAATTGTTGTTGTTGGTCCAATTGCTTGTCTTTTTCAGCAATTTGAACGTCTTTCACGCGCAACTGTTCATCTTTCTTAGCGAGTTGCTCGTCTTTGGCCTTGAGTTGCTCGTAGAGACGGACGATTTCAGCATTTTTTTCATCCACCAAAATTTCCATCAATTCGCGTTGCTTCACATCATCGCTGACTGGCTCATCTTCAAAAATAGTTTTTTTGTAGATTTCTTCGAGCTTGATCAAGCCACTACGGGTTACAACGGTAACCCCTTTTTCGTTTTTCTGGGTATCTTCTGGAGCCAGCGCCTTGACACGGTTATTGACCGCTTGGCGGCTGACTCCTAAAATTTCAGCAATTTCGCTGACAGTTTTTTCAATCGCCATAACTTCCTCTAATATCTTTTTCTATGAAATACTCTATTAGATAGTAACATAAGTGGGCTAAGCTGTCAAATGAAGCCAAGTAAGGGCAAGCTTTGATACCACGATTAGCGGGTCTCTATCATTTCAGGAAGATGGAGGCTGGATTGTGCTAAATCAATGGTCAGTTGGTAATCGGTTTGATCGCGCACAGTGATTTCAAAGTCCGTTGTGTAAAGGACCAGGCGAAGGGTCGCTCCTTTTTCGAGCTTGTAGATGGTTGGTTGAAGATCAAAGTCAAATTCCATCCACTCGCCTGGCGTCACGGCCTCAACCTCTAAGAGATCATGACGATTTTGGAGGTTGAGATAACCTTTCGAAATGACTCGTTGGCCAGCTTCTTTGAAAGGCAACTCAGTCAAATTGTCGAGCATATAGTAGCGACCGTTATCCAGCGTACGGACCGACAAGACAGCAGGATAGGGTTGGAGGTATTTCTTGCTTCCAAGCTCTAAGAGTTGTGCTGAAAGCAGGCCTTTATTAGTGCTGGAGTGAAGTCGCAGATGAAGGCGAGCTTTCCCATTGAGGTGTAGGTCTTCTTCGATTGGCAGGTCAATGGTCACTTGTTGCGCCTTATCCTGGTAGAGGTCCGTTAAGAAGGTCGGATAAGCCTTGCCATAGCGCTCGTAATCTTTTGTTTCGTAGCGGTTTTGGATGACTTTTTCGTCGTCTCCCAGAGAGAAGGTC
The DNA here is from genome assembly GCF_053010205.1 of Streptococcus sp. W151. Taxonomy (NCBI): domain Bacteria; kingdom Bacillati; phylum Bacillota; class Bacilli; order Lactobacillales; family Streptococcaceae; genus Streptococcus; species Streptococcus sp. W151. The sequence continues at coordinate 73,761 of NZ_JBRKNT010000003.1, forward strand.
CGCTGATTGGTTTGGTTGCCAAAATCATCCAAGGAAGTCCAACTTTGTTTTCTTGTATTGTCCTGCCAGATGACAGTAGGCAATTCATAGCTTGAATCGTAGCCCAGCAATTTTTTAGAGAGGAGGGCGTTCATGCTTTCACGGAAGTCAATGGACTGCCAGTTGTTGAGGTAGACATGGGCCCCATTGTGGAAGAAGAGGTGCTTCTTGATGCTTGCTGGAAGGGCCTGGAACATATTAAAGACATGAAGAGGTTTGACGTTCCAGTCTTGCGAACCATGAGTGAAGACCACCTCTGCCTTGACCCGATTTGCGTTTAAGAGATAATTGCGGTCGTGCCAGAATTGATTGTAGTCTCCAGAAGCGCGGCCCAGCTCTTTTTTCACGATATCTAGATCGGCTTGGTGGGCCGCATTGTGATGCAAATAGTCTCCACCCAGAAGGTTGCGCGAGTAGGTCAATTCGGCAAGGGAATCAAAGTCTTCACCTGGATAGCCTCCAGGACTTGTGACGAGGCCGTTTTCGCGGTAGTAGTTGTACCAAGAAGAGATTCCAGCCTCCGCAATGATGACTTCTAGGCCGTCCACACCTGTGGTCGCAAGGCCGTTAGACATGGTTCCAAGGTAAGAGATCCCTGTGGTTGCGACCTTGCCATTAGACCAATCAGCTTTAACTTGGCGTTTGCGTGTATGGTCTGTAAAGGCGCGGCAACGACCATTGAGCCAGTCGATGACATTCTTATAGGCTTCGATTTGTTGGTAATTTCCGTTGGTCATCAGGCCTTGCGAATCTTTTGTTCCAACTCCAGACACATAGAGATTGGCGTATCCGCGTGGAAGCAGGTAGTCGTTGAGGGTATAGCTAGAGTTGATATGGGTTAGGAGCTCTTCAGCCTCGTCGACTAGTTGGGCTGAACCGACAGGTTCCACCAATTCTAATTGAGGTTCTTCTAGTTGAACGGTATGAGGTTCTTTGACCTCGAGGTCGACATTCATATTGTAGAGGGCCTTGTCGCTGGCCTTGTCGTTGGTCCCTTGGTGATAGGGACTTGCGGTCATAACAGCTGGGATCTTGCCTTCATAGCGAGGACGGATGATGCTGACCTTGACCAAGTCTGGCAGACCATCCTTGTCGGTATCGACCCGACTTTCGACATAAACGACTTCACGGATGGCATCCTGGCTCGTAAAGGTTGCGAGGCTCTTGCCATTAAAATAGTGATACTGATTGGTCTCAGGGATTAAGCCATCACTGACCAACTGATCGATCAAGGTATTGCCCCGTTTAGTGCGGGTGTTCAGGAGTTGGTAGAGATTTTCTAGGAGGGGACCATACGTGATGGGGAAATCGGTCTCCTTTCGAAAGACCTCGCTATCTTCAAAATCCACAAAAAAGCTAAAGCCTAGTAATTGAAAGGCAATGGTATAAAAGACATCTGCTCTTAAGGGTTTTTCAGAGTTGAAAAAGTCTAGCAAATCGGTTTCTTTATCTGCCACAAGAGTGGATAAGGCGTAGTCTGTGTCCTTGTATTGGAAAGACACTTGGCGTACAAAGGCCTCCAGCATTCTTTTGGGATCGCTCTCTTCTTGGAAACGAAAGCCCAGAAGAGCCAATTCTTCCTTCATCTTGTCGTCAGCCGTAGGAATATAGCTAAATTGATTAAATTTCATCGTAGATTCTCCGATCTTGTTCACATCTCAATTTGGGTCAGCCATCATATAAGCGCTCCCATCGTTACAATTTCTATTATACTGAATCAAAAAGGGATTGTCTAAAGAAAATAGGGAAAGAGCTTGTCGATAGAGTTTTTCATAAATCTGCGCAAAATTTCTTGTAAAAAGCCAGAAAATCTTTTACAATAAAAAGTGCTTGGAGGAAAGTATGACAGCAAATCAGATCGTAAGAGTGATCCCAGTCTTGAAAGTGAATAACCGAAATGTCAATCAACGCTTTTATGAAGAGACATTGGGAATGAAAGTATTAGTAGAAGAAGGAGCTCTCCTATCTTTAGGAGATGCCTCAAAAGTAGAAAAAATCATTTTAGAAGAATCACCGAGTATGCGTTCGCGTAAGGTCGAAGGTCCAAAGAAATTGGGTCGCATCGTGGTGAAAGTGGCACAAGCTCAAGAAATTGATTACTTATTGGCCCGCCAGCCAGAAACAACTGCCCTTTACCAAGGTGCCAAGGGACGCGCCTTTGAAGCAGTGTCTCCTCAAGGAGATACCATTTTCGTACACGCAGAAGAAGATCTTAAAAGCCTAGCACTCATAGACAGTGCTCCTCTTGTAGACGTTCCCGAAGATTTCAAAGGTTTGACGAACTTTGATGTGGACTTCCTTGAGGTCAATGTGGCCGATCTTGCTAAGGCTGAGAAGTTCTATAGCGGCTTGCCAACTTTGGCACATCTTATCCATTTGCAAGAGGCTCAAGGAGAAGATCTCCAAGTGGGAAACCATGTGACTTGGGATTTGAGTATGATCAAGGTCGAATTAGCTCCTTTTGATGTAGAAATTCTGAAAGAAAGCTTAGGAGAAGCTGTCGATTTTGTGCACCGTAAGGGAACTTTTTTGATTGCTAAGGATCCGAGCCAGATCGAACTCTGGTTTGAAGCCAATCAAGATCAGGTCCATATTTCTTATGAAGAATAAGAATGGAGTGATGAGCGTGAAGGCAATCATCGAAAAAATCACCGAACAAATCCAAGAGGGCATCTATCCAGGTGCCTCTCTTGCGCTTTACCGAAATGGTCAGTGGAGTGAGCACTATCTGGGACTAGCAGATCCTGAAAAAGGAGAGCCAGTAGAGGCTGATCTGGTCTATGATTTGGCGAGTGTCAGCAAGGTTGTTGGAGTCGCTACCATTTGTGCCTTTTTGTATGCAAAAGGGGAGCTTGCGCTCGATCGCCCTTTTAAAGAGGTCTACCCACGTTTTGCTCATTCAGGGACGACCATCCGGGAACTTTTGACCCATACTTCTGGGCTCGATCCCTACATTCCCAATCGGGACCAGTTGGATGCGGGACAGTTGAAAGAAGCCCTTGAAAATTTGCAGTTAAAAGAGGACAAGAGTTTTCATTACACCGATGTCAATTTTCTTTTGCTAGGTTTTTGGTTAGAAGAAGCATTTGGTCAGTCCTTGGATGACTTGTTTGAAGAGTTGATTTTTGCACCCTGGAAGATGGCGGAAACCCGGTTTGGACCGGTCGAAAAGGCGGTACCAACGGTCCGTGGGGTTGCTTCTGGAAATGTCCATGATCCAAAAGCGAGAGTATTGGGCTGTCATGCGGGTAGTGCTGGACTTTTTTCGACTGTTTCAGATCTAGAGAGCTTCTTAGAGCATTATCTGAAGGATGATTTTGCGCGTGACTTGTCTCAGAATTTTGCGCCTGAAGAGGGTAAGACCCGCGCTCTCGGATGGAATCTAGAGGGGGACTGGTTGGATCATACAGGCTATACAGGAACCTTTATCATGTACAATCGAAAGAAGCAGGAAGCTGTGATCTTTTTGTCCAACCGGACCTATGAGAAGGACGAACGGGCCCAATGGATCCTGGACCGCAACTCTTTGATGGACTTGATCAAACAAGAATGTGAGAAATAGAAATGGATGGCTGGGATGACGGATCCCGGCCTTTTCTTGTCTGTCAATAAAAAGGGGCTCTTCTGGGTGATTCATTATTGGACTCCGTCTTAGGTTGGATTTCCTTCAAAAGCATCGCTTTTTTGGCTGATTTATATTAAAATAGTAATGACCTTAATAGAGCGAGATGAATATGCATAAAGAGATAGGCGTCGGAAAGGCGCATAGTAAAATTATCTTAATTGGGGAGCATGCGGTGGTCTATGGCTATCCAGCTATTGCCCTGCCTCTCCATCATATCGAAGTGACCTGCCAGATTATTCCAGCAGACAGTCCATGGATTTTGTTTGAAGACGACACCTTGTCCATGGCGGTTTTTGCGTCTCTTGAGCACCTCGGGATTCGTGAGGCCCGGATTCGCTGCCGGATTCAGTCTATGGTACCGGAAAAACGGGGGATGGGATCGTCTGCGGCGGTCAGTATCGCAGCTATTCGTGCAGTTTTTGACTATTATCAAGAGGAGCTGGATGATGAGACTTTAGAAATCCTGGTCAATCGAGCAGAAACCATTGCCCATATGAATCCAAGTGGGCTCGATGCCAAGACCTGTTTGAGCGATCAAGCCATTAAATTCATCCGGAATGTCGGGTTTTACCCGCTGGAGCTGGGTATAAAAGCAAGTTTGGTGATTGCGGATACGGGGATTCACGGCAATACCCGTGAGGCGATTCAAAAGGTTGAAGCTAAAGGGCAGGAAGTTTTGTCCCATTTCCATGAGATTGGTCAGTTGACCCAGCAGGTAGAAGAGGCTCTGAAAGAAAAGGATCTCATTTGCCTTGGGCAGGCTCTTACGGCTTGTCATGACCACTTGAGAGCCGTTGGTGTCAGCTGTAAAGAAGCAGATCACCTGGTCGCTGTTGCCCTTGAAAATGGGGCCTTAGGGGCTAAAATGAGTGGGGGGGGTCTTGGAGGCTGTGTGATTGCCCTCGTTAAGGATTCTCGTGAAGCAGAAACCATTGCCCATGCATTAGAAAAAGAAGGAGCGCACCATACATGGATCGAAAACCTGTAAAGGCTAAGTCCTATGCCAATATCGCGATTATCAAATACTGGGGAAAAGAAGATGCCAAACAGATGGTTCCTTCGACCAGTTCGATTTCGTTGACCTTAGAGAATATGTATACAGAGACGAGTCTCTCTCCCTTGCCAGCAGATGCGACAGCGCATGAATTTTACATCGATGGGGAATTCCAACATCCAGCTGAGCAGGCCAAAATTGGGGCTGTTATTGATGGTTTGAAGCCAGCAGATGAAGCAGGATTTGTTCGGGTGGATACCAGCAACAATATGCCAACCGCAGCAGGCTTGTCCTCTAGCTCAAGCGGCCTCTCTGCTCTTGTCAAGGCCTGCAATCGGTATTATGATTTGGGCTTAACTCAGGAGGAATTAGCTCAAAAAGCCAAGTTTGCTTCAGGTTCCTCTTCACGGTCTTTCTTTGGTCCCTTAGCAGCCTGGGACAAAGAAAGTGGAGCAATTTATAAGGTCAAAACAGACCTGAAACTGGCTATGATTATGCTGGTTCTCAATGATAAGCAAAAGCCCGTTTCTAGCCGCGAAGGGATGAAACGCTGCATGGAAACCTCGACCAATTTCAAAGAATGGGTGGAGGAGTCTTGTCAAGATTACAAGGACATGCTGGGCTATCTAGCTGCCAATGATTTTGAACGGGTCGGCCACTTGACAGAGCGCAATGCCCTTGCCATGCATGGAACGACCAGGACAGCCACTCCAGCCTTTAGCTACTTGACAGAAGAAAGCTACAAAGCCATGGATTTTGTCCGTGATCTTCGCGCAACGGGCCATGCTTGTTACTTTACCATGGATGCAGGGCCAAATGTTAAAGTCCTCTGTCTAGAAGAAGACTTGGATCAGCTGGTGCCTTTATTTGACGCCCGCTATCGGACCATCGTATCTAAGACAAAGGACCCTCAAGATGAAGACTAAGTATCAGGTACAGACTGGAGGCAAGCTCTATCTAGCCGGAGAATACGCGGTGTTAACGCCTGGGTGTGGAGCCGTGATTCAGTTTATTCCCATTTATCTGTCAGCTACCATTCAAGAAGCTAACACTTACCAGTTGGTCTCAGATCTCTTTGGTTACAAGGTGGATTTGACCCCAAATAAGGACTACGCCTTGATTCAAGAGACTATCCAGCTCATGGAAGAATGGTTGAAAGATCAGGGAATAGCCCCGAAACCCCTTGATCTTTACCTTAGGGGGACACTGGGGGAAGAGGGGAAGAAGTATGGGATTGGTTCCAGCGGAAGTGTTGTCTTGCTCGTGATCAAGGCCATGGCTGCTTTGTATGAACTAGACCTAAGCTCCGATCTGCTTTTTCGACTAGCAGCAGTCGTCTTAGTGCAAAGAGGGGACAATGGTTCCATGGGCGATTTGGCTTGTATTGCCTATGAGGACTTGATTTATTACCAATCCTTTGATCGGGCTTGGTTGCATGAAGTCTTGACTTCCCAGCCCCTCTCACAAGTTTTAGACCTGGATTGGAACTACCAGATCCGAGTGATCCAGCCAGCCGTCTCTTATGATTTTTTGGTTGGTTGGACCAAGGAACCAGCGATTTCAAGTGATTTGATCCGCCAGATCAAGGGTGCGATCAAGGAAGACTTTCTCAAGGAAAGTCAGACTGCAGTGAAGAATCTTGAAAAAGGTCTCCGTGAAGGAAACCAAAGGGAGATCGAGGCCAGTATCCAACGTGCAGATCAGAACCTAAAATCCTTAAACCATCTGATCTATACCCCGGCTCTAAAAGTCCTGCAACAAGCGACAGATGGCCTAACGGCTTGTGCCAAATCTAGTGGCGCTGGAGGAGGCGACTGTGGGATTGCCCTTAGTTTTGACACAGTTGAGACTCAGACCTTGATAGATCGCTGGAAGGAACAGGATATTGAGGTCATTTACCAAGAAAGGATAGGAGATTCGTGAGCGAAAATCGAAAAGACCAGCATATTCGCTATGCTTTGGAGCAAAGCTCCTCCTATAATAGCTTTGATGAGATCGAGCTAATTCACCGTTCCCTCCCACTTGTGGATCTAGCGGAGATTGATCTAACGACCCATTTCGCAGGGCGTGATTGGGAGGTTCCTTTTTATATCAATGCCATGACAGGCGGGAGTAAACGGGCCAAAGAGATCAATCAAAAGTTGGCAGCAGTAGCCCAAGCCTGTGGGATTCTCTTTGTGACTGGTTCTTACAGTGCAGGGCTGAAGGATCCGAGCGATCAATCGTACGCTGTCAAAACAGATCACCCTCGTCTTCTGTTAGCGACCAATATTGGCCTCGATAAAGATCCGGACTTGGGCTTAAGAACAGTGGAAGAACTACAACCTCTCTTTCTTCAAGTTCATGTGAATCTGATGCAAGAGTTACTCATGCCAGAAGGGGAGCGGATTTTCCACACTTGGAAAGACCATCTCCAGAGCTATGGGCAGGCCTTTCCTGTGCCGGTAGTCCTGAAAGAAGTCGGCTTTGGTATGGATCCTAAAACAGTTCAGCTGGCACTAGAGGGTGGGATTAAAACAGTTGACATTTCTGGCCGTGGTGGCACTAGTTTTGCCTATATTGAGAATCGTCGTGGTGGCAATCGCGCTTATCTGGATGATTGGGGACAATCAACTGTACAGTGTCTCTTACAGTTACAAGATCAGATAGATCAGGTTGAGATCCTCGCGAGTGGTGGCATCCGTCATCCCCTTGATATGGTCAAGGCCTTGGTCCTTGGAGCGCGTGGCGTAGGACTTTCCCGCGTTTTTCTTGAGATGGTAGAGACCAAGAGCATCGAAGAAGTGATTGCTATTGTCCAAGGATGGAAAGAAGACCTTAAATTACTCCTTTGTGCGCTCGGTTGTCAGAACCTGAAAGAGCTCAGAGAAGTCGACTATCTCCTCTATGGAAAATTGTGGCAAGCGAAGCAACAGAGAAAATGAAAAGAGGCTGGGACAAAAGTCCTAGCCTCTTAATTGTTTTTGGATTGTCGAGCAAGACGCAGTGATTGAGTGGGCTCTACTACGCTGCTTTCATCAGCTTTTACAGCCCTACTCAACTGTGCGGAGGTGGGACGACGAAATCGAATTCTAACGAATTACCGATTTCTGTCCCACTCTCTAAACGTATAGAAACTAATTTTTAAAATGATTCATGATATACGAAAACTTTACTCCGTGAGAAAAGTGCTTGAAACATGATAAATTCAAGTACACGGGAGTTTTGAACCTAAGGAAAGTTTTTAAGTTGACTTTATCTATATTCTAAGGATTGGCAAAAAATAACGATCCTTTCTTTTTTTAAAAGTGTTTACCCTCAAAAATTCTGATAGTTTACGAATCGTTTACGGTTGCTGGAATCGCTTGCAAAACAGGATCGTAAAAGAGTATACTAAATAAGGAATAACATTTTTAAAAAGGAGTTTAGGATGAAGAAGCACTATTTTCGCTCAGCTGTAGCAGCCTTGCTTCCGCTTTTGTTGATTGCTCAACCTGTTGAGGCCTGTACGGGGTTCATCATCGGAAAGAAACTGACGGCCGACGGCTCGACCTTGGTAGGGCGTACCGAAGATTTAGAGCCCAACCATAATAAAAATTTTGTGGTCAGAGAGCGCGTCTACAATAAAAAAGGTGCCATCTTTGAGGATGCCGCCAACGGTTTTCAATATCCCTTGCCAGAGATTAGCTATAAGTATACAGCAGTCCCAGATGTCACCCCAGATCAGGGAATTTTTGACGAAGCAGGATTCAATGAATATGGGGTTTCCATTTCTGCGACTGTATCTGCTTCAGCAAATGACAAGATCCAAAAAGTGGATCCCTATGTCAAGGATGGTTTGGCAGAATCCGGCTTAACCAGCATTGTTCTCCCTAGTGTGAAAACCGCAAGAGAAGGGGTTGAACTCATTGCTAAAATCGTTGAAGAAAAAGGCGCTGCAGAAGGAAATATTGTGACCATTGCCGATAAAGAAGGCGTCTGGTATATGGAAATCCTATCCGGTCACCAATATGCGGCCATTCTCTTCCCAGAAGACCGCTTTGCAGTCTTTCCAAATACTTTCTTCTTAGGCCATGTTGATTTATCGGATACAAAGCGTACGATTGCCTCAAAAGATCTTGAAAAAGTCGCCAAGGACGCAAATAGCTATAAGGAAGTGGATGGAAAATTCCATGTTTCTCAATCCTATAATCCGCCTTTGCAAGAAGCGGATCGCTCGCGGGTTTGGTCGGGGATTAAATCTCTAGACCCAAACTCTCCTGTTAAATATGACGATGCGTCCTTTGACCTTCTTCATACAACTGATCGGAAATTAACTCTCCGAGATGCCATGAATCTCCAACGCAATCGTTTGGAAGGAACCAAATACAAACCACAGGATCAAATGGAGCTGGATGGAAAAGGCATCCCGAAAAAAGGAGAGTTTGATGCCGTTTATAAATACCCTATCTCCAATCCAAATGTCATGGAGGCGCATATTTTCCAACTGAAAGACGAGGTCCCAGCAAGTGCGGGTGGAGGTACCATGTGGCTGTCGATGGGCAGTCCGCGGAATGCTCCTTACCTACCGTACTATGGCAATATTCTCAACACCTATCAAGCCTACCAAGAATTAGGGGATCATTACAATGACCGCTCCTGGTATTGGACCATTTCAAGAATCAATGACCTTGTAGCCAAGTATCCTGATTTATTCGAAGATGGGGCGATTCGTACTGAAATGGAACGATTGGAATCTCAGTGGATGGTTGAACAAGATCTGAGTGATCAGGAACAAATTGCCCTTGCTTCTCAGCCTGAAGAAGCGAGTAAGAAGGCAACAGAGGAAGGAATAGCGAGAGCTGAGAAAACCTTTGAACGCTTGCAAGAAATTAGAAAAGAAGCAGAACAAAAGGTAGCAGATGAACACGGAAAAAGTGCTCTGCAAGATTTAGATGAGGAAGAAGATGCTGCTTATGAAGAAAAAATTGATTTGGTTGATTTTGACTATGATTACATTTTAGCAGCAGGCTTGTTCGGAGCAACCCTTCTAGCGATTGTGATCTACCTAATTCGCTCAAAGAAACAAAAGGGAGGAAAACAAGATGACTAAAATTCAAAGAGCCTTGATCTATCTCTTTCTACTATTTGCAGGAATTGGCTTGGAGTTTGAACTCGGTCATCTTTCTCAACAAGAATTTAGCCAGTCTGCAGGCAGAGACTTGGTCTTGAACTTGTCTGTTTTAGCTGCTATTGTTATCCCACTCTATCTCTTTTCAAAACGATTGGCCAAGCAGTTGTCTGTCCCAACCTATCTCTTATGGATTGCTATGTTTGGGGGTGCCTTCGTAGCAGGCTGGTTGAGCTTTTCAGGTAATAGCTTGATTGATATTATGAATAGCCATGTGATCAAGGATGCCACTGTCTTTAACAAGTGGACCGATGCCTTGACAGCCCCATTCTCAGAGGAATTCTTTAAGGCTCTAGTTGCCTTTTGGGTAGTTTTGATGGTTGGCAAAAAAGATCTAAAATCGATTCTAATTGCTGGCTTGGGCTCTGGCTTTGGTTTTCAAATCATTGAGGATTTAGGGTACGTTGCCCGCCAAACAAAAACGAGCCAATTAGCCGCCGTTACTGAGGCTATTAACCGTATTTCTGGTGGGTTAGCTTCACACGCCCTCTATACAGCTGTTGTATCCGTTGGTGTCTTCCTCTTGTTATCTCAAGTGACCCAGCAAAAGGAAAAACTCTTTGGACTCTGGTGTGTTGTCTCGACAGTAGCCAATCACTTCTTATGGAATTCTCCGTTTTATGAAACAGACCATCGGATTAATCTTCTCGTCGGACTGCTCTTTGCCGTCCAAGTAGGGACTTTTATCGAAGTGGTGCTCTATACCAAGAAAGAGCCCGATCTGCCATTCTTAAAACAATAAGGAACATTTTTTAAAAACACAAAAGAACTAAGACGTCGGTCTTAGTTCTTTTAGAATGTAAACAAACTGTTTTTTACATAAAACAATCTAAGTGATGAAGAATAATTAAAACTGATAATACCAGTAGGCTCGTTCAAACATACATTGAAACTTTCCGCAGTGAGAAAAGTGCTAGAAATTGGATTGTTTCTAGCGCTCGGGAGTTTTGGAACCTTGGGTCCAAAACTAAGTCATGGAACTTCGAAGAAGTTCCATGACGTCCGTACTCACCTAAGGAAAGTTTCAAAAATGACATTGTCTTCAATCTGAAAACGAAAAACATGTCTTGGTTCTTTTATTTTCTCAATTCTTGTAAGAGTGTTTGTGCTTTTTCAAAATTAAAGGGTTTGTTTTCAAGGAGTTGGCTGACCAGACGGGGAACTTCCTCTTCCTTAGCTCCTGCTAGAAGAGCGAGGGAGCGTGCTTGGAGTTTCATATGTCCTGCTTGGATCCCTGTGGTGACAAGGGCTTTGAGGGCAGCGAAATTCTGCGCCAAACCGAGTGACGCGATGATACCGGCTAATTCGATAGCAGAAGGTTCTCCTAGTAAACGGTGGCTGACTTGAACCGTAGGGTTGAGGCCAATGGAGCCTCCTTTTGTTGCAACTGGCATTGGCAGGGTGATCTCTCCATAGAGTTTTTTCTCTTCTGGCTGGCTTGTCCAGCGACTCAAGCCTTTGTATGAGCCGCTTTGTGCGGCATAGGCATGGGCTCCTGCTTCGATGGCCCGCCAGTCATTACCTGTCGCAAGGACCAGGGCATCAATCCCGTTAAAAATTCCCTTGTTATGAGTGGATGCACGGTAAGGATCCACTTGAGCCAGTTGGCTAGCTAGCTCCATCCGGTGGGCAATCTCAATGGCTTCCTCAGGATTTCGACTCAGTGCTTTAAAATCAATGGCACACCTTGCACTCACCAAAGAGCGCGTGGCCAAGTTGGATAAAATCGCCATTAAGGCCTGACCACCAGAGAGTTCTTGGATGCGATCGGTCAGAGCTTCCAGCATCGTGTTGAGCATATTGGCCCCCATGGCTTCTTTAGGATCGACAGCCAAGTAGACAATGAGAAAGTTCCCCTTGTTTTCGACCCAAAGATCCCTCGCTCCACCTCCACGCTTGACGATAGAGGGATAGGCTTCATTAGCTAGCTGAAGAAGAGTTTCCTTGTCTTCTAGGATGCGCTTACTAGCCATTTCCACATCCCTAACATCTGTCAGAGCAATCTCACCGATCATTTGGCGTTGGTGCACTTGGGTGGTGAAACCGCCCGAACGTTGGATGAGTTTGGCTGCAAAGCTGGCTGCAGCAACGACGGAAGGCTCTTCTGTGACCATAGGAAGGACATAGTCATGACCGTTGATCAGAAAATAAGGAGCGAGGCTAAAAGGCAGATCAAAGGTCGACAAGACATTTTCCGTCAGTTGATCTGCAATAGAAAGGGGGAGTCCCTTTTGTTCTTTTAAGATCTGTGCTTCATCCCAAGTTAAGAGGCCTTCCCTCAGTAAGGCCTCTATGCGTTCTGTGGGAGAAAGTTTTGCAAAACCTGGTAATCGTGCCATTATTTTTCTACTTTCTGGTAAGTGCGTTGGTGTTCTTTGATCTCTGTCAAAGCATAAGTTTGATGCGTAGCAGGCTCAAACACTTGATTGCCACTAGAGTCTAGATCTACTTCTTCATAAAAGAGTCGTTCGTAGTCAGCAACACTAAGAACCGTCCGTTGGTCTAGTTTTTCCATGCGTTTGTGATCTAAGAGTTGCTCAAAACCAGGAACGAGATTGGCACTAAAGATCTCAGAAACAGCTCCACTACCATAGCTAAAGAGGGCAATCCGATCTCCAGCTTTGAGTTGGGGTTGATTTTCCAGTAGTGACAGCAAGCCTAAGAAAAGAGATCCAGTGTAGATATTTCCTACGCGTTGGCTGTATAGAATCGATTGATCAAAGTTGTATTGTAATTGATCTTTTTTTTCTTCTGATACTGACTTATCCAAGATTTTTTTCAAGCCCTTGAGAGCTAATTTAGGATAAGGCAAGTGGAAGCAGACAGCTGCAAAGTCTGTCAAGGCAAGGCCAGTCCGTTTCTGGTATTCCGCCCAGGTTGTTTTCAGAGAATCTAGATATTGCTGCGTTGAATAAATCCCATTCACGAAGGGAGTTGTCGCATAATTTGGACGCCAAAAATCCATCACATCGCGTGTTTGGGCAACATTATCATCGTTAAAAGATAGAATACGAGGATTTTGGCTGATTAGCATGGCAACCGCTCCAGCTCCCTGTGTTGGTTCTCCAGGAGTTCCAATTCCGTATTTAGCAATGTCACTGGCAATGACCAAAACCTTACTCTGAGGGAATTTTTCAACATGGAGTTTAGCATAATCCAAGGCGGCAGTTGCAGCATAGCAGGCTTCTTTCATCTCAAAAGAACGAGCGAAGGGCTGGATGTCTAGTAAGCCATGGACAAAAACAGCAGCGGCCTTACTCTGATCAATTCCAGATTCTGTCGCAAGAATCACCATATCGATCGCTTCTTTGTCTTCATCTGTCAAAATATCGTCTGCCGCAGTTGCAGCCAATGTGACGATGTCTTCTGTGATCGGTGCAACACTTTGTTCTTTTAAGAGAAGACCCTTGCTCAGTTTTTCGGGATCAGTATCACGAGCAGCCGCCAAATCTTCTAAACGCAAGACATAAGGGCTCGTCGCAAAACCAATCTTATCAATCCCAATTGTCATTCTTAACCTCTTTTTTATTTGATATCTACTAGTATATTTCGTTACTATTTTACCATATTTAAGGGTAAAACTCCCTTGAAAAAACTAGATCAGCAAGGAAATCATTCTTGGGACCGATTTTGCAATGTTTCAAAGAAAAAATAAAGAATCTATCAGAAAAAGCCATCCTCAGATGACTTTTCAACTCTTATGCTTAGCTATCTTTTTAGGGTTGCTCATGACCCGTATGAAGAGTTCTTTGCATTTATCTTTTAGAACTTTTTCGTAGAAGACGAGTATAGCGATGTTCACAATCATAAAGTTCAAGGTCAGATAGAACAAGTCAAATGAATTGCGGGCATAATCAGTCGCTAATAGATAGGAGGAGAAGGCTCCTAGAATCAAATAAGGAAGATACTTGATATACTTGTTTATCATCATACAGCACCTCGCATACTTTAAAGGATTTGCTTTCTTACTATCATTGTATCCCTTTTAAGGAAAAATGCAAGCGATGACACTTTATAGAAATTAAAAAACCAATATTATTTTGCATTAGTTTGAATGGAGAAAAACTATTTTTAGATAAGTGAAGCGATTCTTCAAAAAAAAATAAAAATGAGTTCCAATTTTTAAAATGAATCAAGAAAATACAAAAACTTTCTGCCGTGAGAAAAGTGCTAGAAACACTATTGTTTCTAGCACTCGGGAGTTTTGGACCTAAGGAAAGTTTTTAAGAAGATTTTGTCACCAACATGACATATGCTAGTTGGCATTGGTCGTTTTTCGTTTTTGATAGCGTTGGTAGGAATGGTAGAGTTTCAAGACGACAGATCCGCTAGCCATCCCGATGGAGATGACCAAGGCCAGGATAACAACCAGTGTCACGCTGGTTACTGCCTGTCGATATTGGCCACTGACAAAGAAGGAAGTGGTCCGATAGGAAATATATCCAGGAACCAAAGGGGCAAGAATGGACAGCATAAAGACCACGACAGGCGTCTTGAGAACGATGCTTAAAACCTGACTAATGCAGGATCCCACAATAGCGGCGATAAAGGTTGCTACGATAACATTGGTAGGACCTTTTAGAATATAGTATAGTAGCCAGATGCCCATCCCTAAGATTCCTCCAGGAATCAGCATGGAGCGCTGCACATTTAGGACGATTAAAAAGGTGATGATGGCAATCAAACTGGCCACCGCTTGGATTAAAAATTCAGTTAGGTTCATGATTTTATTTCATAAGGACAAGGGCAACGGTTGTACCGGCACCAAGGGCAAGAGTAATGAGGAGAGTCTCAAAGAGCTTACTCATCCCAGAGTTGAGGTGGTAATTCATGAGATCGCGGACAGCATTGGTCATAGCGATCCCAGGAACGAAGGGCATGACACAGCCTGCGATAATGAGATCGGTATTGGATGGAAAACCACTATAGCGCGTCCAGATATGGGCCAAAAAACCAAAGACAAAGGCGGCCGCAAAGGCAGTGGCAAAAGGAATGCGAACGTATTTCTCAACGACAAGAGAAAAAGCAAAGGCAAAGACAGTCGCAATACCCGCTCCAATGGCATCGTAGAAATTTCCTCCAAACATGATGGAGAAGAAAGGCGCACTGAGGGTTGCCGCAATGGTCAACTGGAGATTGGTATAAGGAACACGCTTCATTTTCAACTCGCTCAGGGCCTGGTAGGCTTGCTCGAGATCTATCTCTCCAGAGACTAGTTGACGAGAGATCTGATTGACATCACAGACTTTTTCGATATTGTAATTGGTCCGCAAGATCCGTTTCATGCGCGTGACATTGGCATTCTCAATTGAAAAGAAAATAGCGACTGGCATCGCTAAAACATTGCAATCGACGATTCCCTGTGAATGGGCGATCCGGATCATGGTATCTTCGACCCGGTGAATCTCAGAACCGCTCTCTATCAGGAGGGTTCCAGCTAACATCAGGACGTCGATCACTTGGTTGATCTGTTTTGACTCTTCCATAATTTCCTTCTTACTAAATAATCTGTTTCTATTATAGCAAAAAAGGACGAGAGACAGAACTAAAATCTGACAATTCTAGTTTGTTTCTTGTCCTTATGAATTCGTTTAGAATAGCTATTGTCTAGCCTTATCATTCGTTAACTCGGGTGGTGGTGCTGCACGGTCATATCCTGGACGAGAAGGGTTGCTAAAAAGATCAGTGCAATCAGGATAAAGAGCCAAATAATAGCGAAAATAAATGTTAAAAACATAGGATCACCCCTTCTACCTTATTCACAGCTCTACTATAACACTTGGAGAAAGCGCTGTCAAACTCTATATAGCGGGCTCTTAAACTCTTTCAAAATTCAGAATAATCTTGCGATGAGGATGAAAAAACCAGCCGTTTCCGACTGGTTTTTTCATCTATTTGAATCTTAGCTCAATGCATCATCCATTGAAAGAACTTCGTGGAAGACACGTTGTGTCAATTCAGTTTTTTGTTCTGGAGTGAGGTATTTAGTGTTTACACAGTATCCAGAGATACGAACGATAACGTCTTCACCTGACATGATCTTTTCGTAAACATCGTTCAAGTCCATAACGTTCAAGTTAACGTGTTGTCCACCGTTTTCGAAGTAACCATCAAGGATAGTTACCAAGTTATCAACTTGTTCGTCACGAGTCTTACCAAGAGCACGTGGTGAAACTTGAGTAGTGAGTGAGATACCATCAGCTGCATAACCAAAGTCAAGGCTAGAAAGAGAGTTCAAGTTTTGCAACCATCCACCTTTCGCTTTGTTAGATGGGTTAGCACCTGGTGAGAAGAATTCCAATTTAGATAAGTTCACAGAACCATCTTCGTTGAGGTATACCCCTTTGTGGACTGGAGAGTTACCAGTTTGTTTAGAGTAGGCAACGTTAGAAGTGATGGTAAGAAGTGAAACAGTTGCTTCTGCGTTCTTGTAAAGTTTGTGGCTACGAAGACGAGTAGTGTAAGCTTCGATCAACCATTCTGCCAATTCGTTAGAACGTGGGTCATCTTCACCCCAACGTGGGTATTCACCGATTGTTTCGTAATCGTAGATGTAGCCATCTTCGTCACGGATTGGTTTAACAGTAGCGTATTTAATAGCTGACAAAGTATCAACAGTGTTAGCGAATCCACAGATACCGAATCCCATGTTAGCGCGTTGGTGAGTTGGCAAGAAGGCCATTTGAACTGCTTCGTAGTTGTACTTATCAGTCATATAGTGGATGATGTTCAAAGCATCTACATAAGTGTCAGTCAACCAGTCAAGAGATTTTTCGAAGTTTGCTTTAACAGATTCGAATTCAAGAACTTCGTCACGGATAGGATCGATGTCAAATACTTTGTAGTCTTTATGAACATCGTCGTAACCACCGTTCAAACCAGTAAGAAGAGCTTTAAGCACGTTAACACGAGCACCGAAGTATTGGATGTTGTGGCGTTGTTCTTCGTTTTCTGGGTCAAGTGGAGATACACAACATGAGATACAGCTCATTTCACCGTATCCGTCTTTAGCCATTGTTGTAACACCTTCGTATTGGATAGAAGAGTGTTTGTGGCTCATGTGCATACAGTAGCGACGGAAGCTATATGGCAATTTGTCAGTCCAAAGAACTGTCAAGTTTGGTTCTGGAGAGTTACCGATGTTGTCCAAAGTGTTCAAGAAACGGTAGTCCATCTTAGTAACACGGTGACGTCCGTCGTTACCCATACCAGCCATAGAAGTTGTGATGAAGGTTGGGTCACCTGAGTACAATTGGTCGTAAGCTTTTGTACGAGCAAATTTAACAGTACGCAATTTCATAACGAAATCGTCAACGAATTCTTGGATTTCTGATTCAGTGTAAGTACCGCGAGCCAAGTCACGTTCTGCGTAGATATCCAAAACGATTGGAACACGTCCAAGAGAAGTAGCAGCACCGTTGATGACACGGCAGACAGCCATGAAGGCAATGTTTGTCCATTGGATTGCTTCTTTTGTATCGAAGGCAGGACGACGAACGTCTACACCATAAAGGTCACCCAATTTAACAACTTCTTTCAAAGCTTGGTATTGAAGGTTTACTTCTTCACGAAGGCGGATTGATTCTTCATCGATTTCAGTGATAGAGTTCCAGTCGCTTGCTTTTTCAGCCATCAAGTAGTCAGCACCGTAAAGAGCCAAACGAGCGTAAACCCCAATGATACGTCCACGAGAGTATGCATCTGGAAGACCAGTTACAGTGTGAGCGTGGCGGGCACGACGAATGTTTGTAGTGTAAGCACGGAAGATACCATCGTTTACAGTTGTAACATATTTAGTGAAGATTTCATGAACAGCTGGATCTGGTTCATAGCCATTTTCTTTCAAAGTAGTTTCCGCCATACGGATACCACCACGAGGCATGAAGTTCAATTTGAACAATTCATCATTTTGGATACCGAAGATCACTTCGTTTTCTTTATCGATATATCCAGCTGCGATATCAGCGATAGAAGTTGGACGTGTATCGTATGGGAAACGAGTTTCTTCATAGTGAGCTTTGGTTTCTTCAACAATTTTCTTGATATGAAGAGAACGTTCAGTTGGACCAGCTAGGAAGCTTTCATCTCCATCATATGGTGTGTAGTTAG
Organism: Streptococcus sp. W151; assembly: GCF_053010205.1. NCBI lineage: Bacteria > Bacillati > Bacillota > Bacilli > Lactobacillales > Streptococcaceae > Streptococcus > Streptococcus sp. W151. The sequence goes on from NZ_JBRKNT010000003.1 coordinate 91,677, forward strand.
CTTGAACGAAGCGAGAAACGCTTGCTTTTTCTTTCCAATCTTCACCTTTGAAGCCTTCCCAGGCTTTGTCAAAAATATCTTGTGCTTCAACGACTGTTTTAACAACCATTTTTATTTTCCTCTATTGTCTTTCTAGCAACTATATCTGTTGCACTTACAATAGTAGTATACCATACAGAAATCGGTTACACAAAGGCGAATTGCGAAAAACAACAGATTCTTTTGTAATACAGTTTCAACCTCTCTGCGATACTGTACTATATTTTTGAAAACAAACACAGTTTTTCATCAATTTTCATGTTTTCTGGAGAGTCGATTTTTGCAATTCTGAAATTTTCTTCCTATAATAGAAAGAAAGGAGGGTGAAAAATGCTGATATTTCCATTAGTGAATGATACCAGTCGCAAGATTATTCATATTGATATGGATGCATTTTTTGCTGCCGTCGAAGAAAGAGACAACCCTAGTTTGAAGGGCAAGCCTGTCGTGATTGGCCAGGACCCTCGTCAGTCAGGAGGGAGAGGTGTTGTCTCGACTTGTAACTATGAAGCAAGGAAATATGGCATTCATTCAGCTATGAGCTCTAAAGAAGCACTAGAGCTTTGTCCTCAAGCCATTTTTATCTCTGGAAATTATGAGAAATACCGAGAAGTAGGTGAGCAGGTCCGTGAGATTTTCAAGCGTTATACAGATCTCATCGAGCCCATGAGTATTGATGAAGCTTATCTAGATGTGACGGAAAATAAAATCCAGAGCAAATCAGCTGTTAAAATCGCCCGCTTGATTCAGCATGCTATCTGGGAAGAGTTGCATCTCACAGCTTCAGCGGGTGTTTCTTATAATAAATTTTTGGCCAAGATGGCAAGTGACTTCCAAAAACCCCGTGGCCTAACGGTGGTCTTACCGGAGGACGCTGAGGATTTCCTGAGACAAATGGACATTGCCAAATTCCATGGAGTAGGAAAGAAGACAGTAGAGCGACTGCATGAGATGGGGGTCTATACTGGCGCAGATCTTTTAGCCATCCCGGAGATGACTTTGATTGATCGGTTTGGGCGATTTGGCTATGATCTCTTTCGAAAGGCGCGAGGGATTCATAATAGCCCTGTCAAAAGTCATCGCATCCGCAAGTCGATCGGAAAAGAGCGGACCTACCGCAAGCTCCTTTATGCAGAAGATGATATTTTAGAAGAAATTGCCAATCTGTCCAGTAAGGTGGCTCAATCGCTGGAAAAACATGGCAAGCAAGGAAAGACCTTGGTCTTAAAAGTGCGCTATGGAGACTTTACCACCTTGACTAAGCGCATCACCTTGACGGAGCCAACGCGAGATGCTGAGCGCATCAATCGTTCAGCGCGTCACATTTTTCAAGAGATCGAATCGATAAATACAGGAATCCGCCTCTTGGGTGTCACCATGACCAACTTTGTTGATCATACTGAACTGTCTCTGGTAGAGGAAGAAAAAGACAACTAGTCTATTCACTAGTCGTCTTTTTTGATATCAAAGAAGGCTGCAATCTCTTCTTCTGTTAGTCCAATCATAGGCGAGATGGCGTGGAGATTGTCTTCTGTTAGTCGATAGACAGTAGGCTTAGACGTCTCTGCTTTCGTTTCAACAGTTTCTTCCTTGCTTCGTACAGATTCGACTGTAGCAGAAGCCGTTGCAAGGGATGAAGAATAGTCTGTGGTTGCTTCGCCTCCGTCCAGGTCCTTGAAGCGTTCAACCAAATAGGTCTTGCGCGCTGTACCTGTATTTTTAGTAGCGAAATCAAAGGCGCTGTATTCTCCTAAGAGAATCAGCTTGCTCTTTGCGCGCGTGATGGCGGTATAGATCAAATTACGCTGCAACATCCGGTGGCTTTGATTAGTAATGGGTAAAATCACCACAGGAAATTCGCTTCCTTGCGATTTGTGAATACTCATCGCATAGGCTAAGCGAATCTTGTACCATTCATTGCGCGGGTAGACGATTTCATTGCCATCAAATTGGATAGTCAATTCATCTTGCTTCGATTCTGTATATTTTCCGGGGAGAAGATCGGTAATGTAGCCAATATCTCCATTAAAGACATTGCTTTCTGCATCATTGACCAGATGGATAACCTTGTCTCCATCGCGGTATTGGCAGTCTGGCGTGTCAAAGACGACCTGATCTTTGACAGCTGGATTGAGAAGGTCTTGCATGAGTGTATTGATGTTGTCAATGCCGGCCTGGCCCTTGTACATAGGTGCTAAGACTTGGATATCTCGAGCCGGGATCTGACTGCGAAGGGCAGCTGAGGTGATCTGTTCGATCATCTTAGGGATGTGTTCGCTTCCGGCTTCGAAATAAGAGCGGTCGGCTTTTCGTTCTGTGAAATCTTGAGGAAGCTTGCCCTGGCGAATGTCTCCTGCAAGTGAGACAATGGTCGAATCTTCACTCTGACGGAAAATATGTTCGAGTTTGGTCTGAGGGATACTTGGGATCTGCAAGAGATCCGCTAAGACCTGTCCAGGACTGACGGATGGTAATTGGTCAGCATCTCCCACAATCAAGAGTTTGGTATCGGTTGCGATGTTGCTGACTAATTGATTAGCCAGCCAGGTATCGACCATGGAAAACTCGTCCACAATGATAAAATCTGCATCTAGATAGTCCTCTACGTGGCTGGTATCATCATCTCCTGTCATTCCCAAATGGCGGTGGATGGTGGCACTCGGAAGTCCTGTCAGCTCATTCATGCGCCGGGCTGCCCGTCCCGTTGGGGCAGCCAGCAGGATCGGCAGGTCTTTTTTCTTACGCAGATCCAGCTGGTGGAGTTGGGCATAGACACTGATCATCCCATTGATAACGGTGGTTTTTCCTGTTCCCGGTCCCCCAGTGAGGATAAAGACCTTGTTTTGAATCGCCTGGTGAATCGCCTCTTTTTGAATAACATCGTAATGAATCCTCAGATCTTTTTCAACCTCTTTAATTGCCTGGTTGATTTTCTCAGGGTCAAATGAAGTCTGCTTTCCTTTCTCCAGCAATCGACCAATATGATTACGAATTCCTTCTTCCGCAAAGAAAAGGCTGTTGTCAAAGATCTTTGTATCCACGTTTTGGACCTTGTCTTCCTCAATAAGGTGGCCTAATTCTTGGGCGACAGTGGAGGGATCCAATTCTACTGGACGCGCTGATTCCAAAAGGTCAATGCTATAGCGCAGGAGGTCCTTGGCTTCAATATAGGTATTTCCAGTCTCGATAGAGTAGCTGAAGAGACTGTGAATCAGACCCGCGCGGAAACGCTCGGGGGCGTCACTTGCGATGCCCAATTCTTCTGCCAGTTGGTCCGCAATTTTAAAGCCCATTCCTTGGATGTCTTCCACCAATTGGTAGGGCTGTTGCTCCACGATCTGGAGCGTTTCTTCCTTGTAGAAATCCTGAATTTGAAAGGCTAGTTTATTGGGAATGCCATAATTGGCTAGTTGGGCGAGAATACGCTCCGTTCCGTAATTCTGACGGAGTTTATCCACAAAAGCCAGGCGGTTTTTCTTGGAGAGGCCTGTGATTTCTTCTAATTTTTCAGGGGCTTCTAAGATTTTATCAATGGTGTCTTCTCCATAGAGATCGACGATTTTTTGGGCTGTTTTGAGACCAATTCCTTTGAAATGATCGCTGGAAAAATATTTCACTAAGCCCTTGCTAGAGGGTTTAGCCCGTTCATAGCGACTGATTTTGAGCTGTTCTCCGTATTTAGGATGATGGACCAACTCCCCCCAGAAGGTGTAGTCTTCGCCTTCCATGATATCTGCCATGGTGCCCGTCACAATAATCTCAAAATCATTAAAGTCTTCGGCATCGGTATCGCTAATGTCGAGCAGGAGGATTCGAAAAAAACTACTGGGATTTTCAAAAATAATGCGCTCAATAGTACCAGAAAAATAATATTCCATCATTTCTTTCCTTTTTATAAAGCAAGGCTGGGACATACTTGTCTCAGCCTCAGTCTGTTGATCTATACTAATAAGTTTTGAAAGGATAGATAGGCCATAGTCTAAAGACGGCTTGCCCTTTGATTTGTTCTTTCTTGAAAGCTCCGACCTGACGGCTATCTTTTGAAACGATCCGGTCATCTCCAAGTAAGAGATATTCATCGTCAAGCAACTTCAAAGTAAATTTAGGAGTGCCATCTTTGTCCACTGTAAAGGCTTGAGCTGTATTGGCCAATTGGCGGAAGAGTTCTCCGTTTTCTTCAAAGCCTTTTCCAGTGTAGGTCGATTGCAATTTATCTTTTTTGAAACGAGCGATATAGTTTTTCAAATAAGGCTCATTGGTCTTTTTCCCATTGATGTAGAGGGTATCGTTATCATATTGGATGGTATCTCCAGGAAGACCGATGACCCGCTTGACGATGTCCTTGGTTTTGCCGTCGTCGTCTTTTTCACTGGCAACAACAATGTCGAAACGATCAATCGAGAGGTGGTTGACCACAAGGAGGTACTCGCTATCGGCCAGGGTCGGATCCATCGAATGGCCATCTACCTTGACCGGAGCCCAGAGGTAAATGCGAGAGGCGATGATGAGACCAACAATGATACTGAAGAGGCCCCATTCTTTAAGGAATCTCACCACAGGTGAGCTCGATGTATGTTTTGAACTTCTTTTTGACATGACTTATCTTTCTAGTAATTTCTTTGCTTTTTCTGTGTTTTTAAAATGGAGTTTGGCACAATAATCCAGAGCTTTCATCCCGTAGGTCTGGAGCAATTTAGCGGCCACTTGGTCTGATTTAGCTCCTGCTCCACTAGGAAGATTAAAACCCAGTTCCTTGCCCAGATCTTCCAGATTTTGAAGGAAGAGATTGCGGGCGATGATGGAGCTAACTGCCACAGCTAGATACTTGCTTTCGGCTTTTTCTTCCAACTCAATGGCTTGCGTGACCTGATTTTTTTCAGCTTTTACGTATTTTTGGTAATTTTTAGCAGTTGTAAAGGCATCAATCACAATTCGCTCTGCTTGGACTCCTTTATTTAACAGAAGGTAGATGGCCTGATTGTGCAGGGCTACTTTGACCGAAACAGCATTGTAGCCAGAAGCGATCACTTCATTGTACTTCTTTGGAGACAATAAGAGTGCTTGGTGCTGGATATTTTCCTCAAGGAGAGGTGCCAATTGCTGAATTTTTCGATCATCCAAGGTCTTCGAATCCCCAACACCAAGCTTTTTGAGCCAGTCGTGCTGGTCAGGTGTGACAAAGGATGCGACAACGGTGAGTCCACCAAAATAAGAGCCGTTTCCGACCTCATCGGTTCCGATCATGGCTAGATCTTGTCGTGCAGATGAAGTAGAACGCTTAAGGTTCCCAGCATCTTGCCCGAAAAAGGTCAGGTAAGGAGTGAGGTCATTGCCCTGGAGCAGGACCTTTCCAGACTTGTAGATCGAAACGGTCGCTCCCTCTAGTCGAAAGAAATAATCCATATGAGGGTTCTTGCTTTGAGTGAGAGAACTGCGATAGGTATGGATAAAATCAAGGATTTGCTCCTGTGTTGGAGTGAGTGTCATACTTTCCATAACCACTATTGTACCACAAATTCAGGGAGAGAGGGAGCAAAAAGAAAGAAAGAATCCACTGGAAAATCCCTGGGAAGAGGGGCTTTGCTACTGACAAAGCTAGCCTTTTTTGGTATAATACCGTGAGGTGATTTTTATGGCGAGCTTAAATAGATATAAATTTACATTTGGAAACAAAGCGCTCACTTTAACAACCAACCATGATAATTTGTTTATGGAAGAAGTCGAACGTGTTGCGAAAGAAAAATACCAAGCAATTAAGGAACAAATGCCAGAGGCCGATGATGAAACCATCGCTATTTTATTGGCAGTAAATAGTTTGTCCATGCAGCTGAATCGCGAGATTGAGTTTGACGACAAAGAAAAAGAATTAGATGATTTTCGTCGCAAAGCTTTAGACGACTTAAAGGATAAATCATCTAAATAAGAGGAGATACATGTTAACTTTCTTAATCTTATTGATTTTGGCATGGAGCTTTTATATTGGCTATGCAAGAGGCATCATCCTCCAGTCCTATTACTTTCTAGTGACCTTGGTGGCCCTCTTGATTGCAGGTGGTAGCTACAAGGGACTGGCTAAGATTTTGTCTCTATGGGTTCCTTTTTCGAGTCCCACCCAGCAATCGGTAAATTATTTTTATGCCAATCGCTACCTGTTTCAATTAGATGACATCTTTTATGCAGGGTTAGCTTATGTGTTGATTTTTGCGCTGGTTTATTTGATCGGCCGCGTGATTGGAATCTTTATGCACTTGGTTCCCCAGCCAGAAAAATTGGAGGATCGCAAGTATCAAATTGGAGCAGGTGTGATCGCCGTCGTGATAACCCTCTTGGTGATCCAGATGGGCTTGACTATTCTCTCAACAGTTCCCATGGCTTCCATCCAAAATAGACTAAATGCAAGTGGATTGATCCGCTTTATCATCCTTCATACCCCGATCAGTTCCAGTCTGTTCCACAACTTGTGGGTGACTGCGATTATCGGAGCTTAAGGAGCAAAAATGAAGAAAGGAGTGAGACAAGTCCGATTCAAGGAAGGACGCTCACTTTTTTTGTAGGAGAAACATGAACAAAAAAATCTTAGATATTCTGGAGTTTGACAAGGTCAAGCAACTCTTTGAACCCTATCTACAGACAGAACAAGGGGAGATGGAGCTAGCAGTCCTTACTCCAACTGATAAAAAAGAAACCATCGAAACGGCCTTTATAGAGTTAGAAGATATGGAGCAGATCCTCTTGGAAGAGCCTCGCTTTGCCGTGTCGACCATTCAAGATGTCCGTCCAGTGGCCAAGCGTTTGGAGATGGAAGCGGCCCTTAATATCGATGAATTATTAGCGCTAAAAGCAGTCCTTCGGGTGACACATGAGCTCAAGGATTTCTACGACAACTTGGAAAATGTTCGTCTGGAAAGGCTCCATCGCCTCTTTGACAACTTGGTGGATCTGCCCCGCCTACAAGGTGGGCTTCAAGCCATCAACGAAGGAGGCTTTGTCGAGTCTTTTGCCAGTGAAAAATTGGCTAAAATCCGTCGCCGCATCCAAGAGAATGAACACCAGGTCAGAGAGATTCTGCAAGACCTGTTGAAAAGTAAGGCCGATATGTTAGCGGATGCTGTGATTGCTAGCCGGAATGGACGCAATGTTCTACCGGTAAAAAACACCTATCGCAACCGGATTGCAGGGGTGGTCCACGATATCTCAGCCAGTGGGAATACCGTTTATATTGAACCTCGTGCAGTGGTCAATCTCAATGAAGAAATCGCTAACCACCGGGCAGATGAACGGTATGAAATCATTCAGATTCTGGAAGAATTGTCTGACAGCCTACGCCCCCATGCGGCAGAGATTGCTAACAACGCCTGGATTATCGGTCACTTGGACTTGATCAAGGCCAAGTATCGGTTTATGCGTGATTTCAAGGCAGTGGTACCAGAGGTTAGCAGTAATCGCTCTATTCAGCTCTTGCAACTACGTCATCCCTTGATTGAAAATGCCGTCGCGAATGACCTACATTTTACCGAGGACTTGACTGAAATCGTGATTACCGGTCCCAATACAGGGGGGAAAACCATCATGCTAAAAACGCTGGGACTAGCGCAAATTATGGCCCAGTCTGGTCTTCCCATCCTAGCGGATCCAGGTAGTCGTGTGGGCATCTTCTCACAAATCTTTGCTGATATTGGCGATGAACAATCCATCGAGCAGAGCTTGTCGACCTTCTCCAGTCATATGACCAATATTGTGTCTATTTTAAATCAAGTGGATACTGCTTCCTTGATCCTTCTGGATGAGTTGGGAGCTGGGACAGATCCCCAAGAGGGGGCCGGTCTTGCCATTGCCATCTTAGAAGACCTACGGTTGCGCGGGATTAAGACTATGGCTACAACCCACTATCCAGAGCTCAAGGCTTATGGAATTGAGACCGCTGGGGTGCAAAATGCTAGTATGGAGTTTGATACAGCGAGTCTGCGTCCGACCTATCGTTTTATGCAAGGAGTTCCTGGTCGCTCGAATGCCTTTGAGATCGCCCGCCGTTTGGGCTTGTCTGAGACCATTATCCAGGATGCCATGAGCATGACCAATACCGATAATGATGTCAATCAGATTATTGAAAAATTGGAGGCCCAGACCTTGGAGAGTCGCAAGCGCTTGGATACCATTCAAGAAGTGGAGCAAGAAAATCTCAAATTCAATCGCGCTCTTCGAAAGCTCTATAACGAACTGACCAGAGAGAGAGAAATAGAGCTCAATAAGGCAAGAGAAGAAGCCAAGGAAATTGTGGACATGGCACTTTCAGAGAGTGACCGCATCCTTCAAGGTCTTCACGCCAAATCTCAGTTGAAACCACATGAGATCATTGAGGCCAAGGCTCAGTTGAAAAAACTAGCTCCTGAGACCGTCGATCTTTCTAAAAATAAGGTCTTGAAAAAAGCCAAGAAGGCGCGTGCTCCTAAGGTAGGAGATGAGATCCTGGTTATCAGCTATGGCCAACGTGGAACCCTAGTCAATCAACTCAAAGATGGGCGCTGGGAGGCGCAAGTCGGCTTGATCAAGATGACCTTGGAAGAAAAAGAATTCAACCTTATCAAGGTTGAAAAAGAAGCGGCTCAACCTAAGAAACGCCAGGTGAATGTCGTCAAGCGCTCAAACACGAGCGGGCCGAGAGCACGTCTTGACCTCCGTGGGAAACGCTATGAAGAGGCCATGCAAGAGCTAGATGGTTTTATCGATCAGGCTCTGCTCAACAACATGGCCCAAGTCGATATCATCCACGGGATCGGGACAGGGGTCATCCGTGAAGGGGTGACAAAATACCTCCGCCGCAACAAGCATGTCAAGAGTTTTGAATATGCCCCACAAAATGCAGGTGGAAGCGGCGCAACCATTGTCACGTTTAAAGGCTAAGTTAAGCCCTAGCTTTTCATTAGCTAGGGTTTAGAACGTAGACTAAATTTTTAAAAAGAAAAATAAGTTAAGAAATTCTGCAAAAAAATATAAATCTGTCCCATTTTTAAAATGAATAAAGAAAATACCGAAACTTTCCGCCGTGAGAAAAGTGAGAGTGGGACAGAAATCGGTAATTCGTTAGAATTCGATTTCGTCGTCCCACCTCCGCACAGTTGAGTAGGGCTGTAAAAGCTGATGAAATCAGCGTAGTAGAGCCCACTCAACCACTGCGTCTTGCTCGACAATCCAAAAACAATTAAGAGGCTAGGACTTTTGTCCCAGTCTCACTCGGAATTATTGAGACCTTAGGCTCAATAATTAGTCATGGAACTTCTTCGAAGTTCGCTGACGTCCGTGCTCACCTAAGGAAAGTTTCTAAGATAACTTTTTCTTCAATCTGAATCTAGCTGTTTATCAGCTAGGTTTTTTTAAATTCTACATAATGAACCGGATTAAAAGAAATTGAAAACGATCCGTTTTCAAATTGGATTTTCAGTAGGTCCTCCCTTTTAAAAGTGCTATAATAGAGGCAATGAATGATTTGGGAGGATACGCATGCGTAAACGTGAAAGTGCAGATTCGTGTACAACGATTCTAGTCGGAAAAAATGCTAGCTATGATGGTTCGACCATTGTAGCACGAACAGAGGATTCTCAAAATGGCGTTTTTACGCCCAAGAAATTGATCGTGGTCAAACCAGAAGATCAACCGCGTCATTACAAGTCTGTTTTATCAACTTTTGAAATCGACTTACCAGATAATCCAGTTCGCTATACAGCGGTTCCAGATGCGATTCCTAAAGACGGGATCTGGGGAGAAGCTGGGATCAATGTCTATAATGTCGCCATGAGTGAGACAGAGACCATTACGACCAATAGCCGTGTGCTAGGGGCAGATCCTCTTGTAGAGAGTGGCATCGGTGAGGAAGACATGCTGACCTTGGTCTTGCCTTATGTCAAGACAGCTCGTGAAGGGGTCTTGCGTCTTGGAAAGCTCTTGGAGGAGTATGGAACCTACGAATCCAACGGGATTGCCATTTCAGATGTGAATGAAATCTGGTGGTTGGAAACCATCGGAGGTCACCACTGGATGGCGCGCCGTGTCCCGGATGATGCCTATGTGACCAACCCCAACCAACTGGGCAGTGATTATTTTGAATTTGGAAATCCAGATGAATTCCTTTGTGACCCGGATCTTGAAAATTTTGTCTCAGAGCATCATTTGATTCTAGACCAAAAAGGAAAAGGCTTTAATCCGCGTTATGCCTTTGGTAGTCAAAAAGACAAGGATCGCCACTACAACACACCGCGGGCTTGGGCCATCCAAGCTTTCCTCAATCCTGAAATCGAGCAGGATCCACGGAGTTTTGAGATTCCTTGGTGTCAAAAACCTTATCGTAAGGTGACAATTGAGGATGTAAAATATGTCTTGAGCAACCACTACCAAGATACCGTCTACGATCCTTATGGACCGGAAGGAGACCACGTGAGTCAGCGGACTTTCCGAACGATCGGGATCAACCGGACCAGCCAAACAGCGATTCTGCAATTGCGTCCCAACAAACCGCAAGAAACGACAGGCATCCAATGGATTTCTTATGGTTCGATGCCTTACAATACAGCCGTTCCTTTCTTTACCCAAGTGAATACAACGCCAGATTACTTTGCCAATACTACGGCTAAGGTGACAACGGATTCCTTCTACTGGGCTAACCGGATTATTGCAGGACTAGCAGATCCTCACTATTCCCACCATGTTGGCGATCTAGATGATTACCAAGAATCGACAATGGCTTGGGGACATGCACGCATCAATAAAGTCGATCGTGCCCTTGCAGCAGGTGAAACCGTCGATTTTGAGGCGGAAAACCAAGCCATGAGTGATCAGATTCAAGAAGCGACGGATCAACTCTTGGACAAGATTTTGCTCGATGCTAGCAACCTCATGACCAATCACTTCTCTTTGAGTGATTAAAAACCGTACGTTTTCAGATGATTTACAATATTTTTTCGGAAATGATTGACAGATTTTTGAAAATCGATTAAAATAGAGAAAATTACATACGACCGAATGAAGTTTGCAGGAGCGTAAGTGACTGTGAATGGACGGAACTCTGGAGAGACCAGAAATGGCACCGAAGGGGCAAGGTAGAGGATGCATCTACTCAAACTCTCAGGTAAAAGGACAGAGCGAAAAATAGGGGAAGTCCCCTATTTTAAGCAGGACCAGAGTACATGTTTGACATGTACTCTTTCTTTTTCTCATTTCTGTCGAGCGGTCGATAAAAAGGAGACAGAGAATGGATCATGTATTGCAATTTTTTCAGCAACTCGATAATTTAGTATGGGGCGCCCCACTTTTGGTGCTCTTGGTAGGGACAGGGATCTACCTGACCCTTCGTTTGGGCTTGCTTCAGATACGCTATCTTCCAAAAGCCTTCCGCCTGATCTTTACAGAAGATGAGGGGCATGGGGATATCTCAAGCTTTGGAGCCCTTGCAACGGCCCTAGCGGCAACTGTAGGGACAGGGAATATCGTAGGGGTAGCGACAGCGATTCAGACAGCTGGCCCAGGGGCCCTCTTTTGGATGTGGATGGCGGCCTTCTTTGGAATGGCGACCAAGTATGCAGAAGGGCTCTTAGCCATTCGTTATCGGACCAAGGATGACAATGGCCATATTTCGGGTGGTCCGATGTACTACATTCTTCACGGGATGGGGGAGAAGTGGCGACCACTAGCTATTTTCTTTGCAGTTGCAGGTGTTCTGGTGGCCCTCTTTGGGATCGGAACCATGACCCAGGTCAATTCCATTACGGGATCTCTTCAAGCGAGTTTTGGTACGGCTCCAGAAGTGGCTAGCGTAGTGATTGCTCTGGTGGTTTCGACCATCATCTTTGGTGGGATTCACTGGATTTCGAAAGTCTCTGAAAAAGTGGTTCCTTTTATGGCTGCTGCCTATATCTTAGCGACTGTCACGATCATTGCCTTGCATCTGGACCAATTGCTTCCAGCCTTAAAATCGGTCTTTTCGGGTGCCTTCACAGGGACTGCAGCCATGGGAGGTTTCGCAGGAGCAACGGTCAAAATGGCCATCCAAAAAGGGGTGGCGCGTGGGGTTTTCTCCAATGAATCGGGCCTTGGATCGGCCCCCATTGCAGCAGCGGCGGCGAAGACCAATGAACCTGTCGAGCAGGGCTTGATCTCGATGACAGGAACCTTTATTGATACCATTATCATCTGTAGTTTGACGGGGTTGTCCCTTCTGGTGTCAGGTGAGTGGACGGCCAAGGGTAGCTCTAGCACCTTGACTCAGGATACGTTTACAGGTGTTTTTGGTCCTGTTGGAGACATTATTTTAACGCTGTGCTTGGTGCTGTTTGCGACAACGACCATTCTTGGATGGTCTTACTACGGAGAACGGTGTTTCGAATTCCTATTTGGTGTCAAACATATCAACCTCTATCGGACCTTCTTTGTCTTTATGGTTGGACTGGGAGGCTTCCTTAAGCTGGATCTGGTCTGGGTCATTGCGGATATCGTTAATGGGCTTATGGCTCTACCCAACTTGATTGCGCTCTTGGCCCTCTCCCCAGTCATTATCAAAGAAAGTAAATGCTACTTTAAGAAATAAGAAAACCCAGATCGCGAGGTCAGGGTTTTCTTGTCTATTTGAGATAGGATCTTTTAATAGCGTTTTTCTTTTGGCCAGCTGCTCATTTCGGCGATGGCAGTGAAGAGTACATCTGTCGAAGAGTTGAGGGCTGTTTCACAAGAGTCTTGAATGACCCCGATGATAAAGCCGACACTGACGACTTGCATGGCCAAATCATTGGTGATGCCAAAGAGGCTACAAGCAACAGGGATGAGAAGGAGAGATCCTCCCGCAACTCCAGATGCTCCACAAGCAGAGATAGCCGCTACGACACTCAGAATGAGCGCCGTTCCAAAGTCAACCTGAATGTGTAAGGTATTGGCAGCAGCTAGCGTCAAAATATTGATCGTCACGGCTGCGCCTGCCATGTTAATGGTTGAACCAAGCGGAATAGAGACAGAATAGGTATCTGGATTCAGCCCCAATTCTTCACAGAGATGCATGTTGACAGGGATGTTGGCTGCAGAACTTCTGGTGAAGAAGGCTGTTACCCCACTGACACGGAGGCATTTAAAAACAAGGGGATAGGGATTCTTGCGGATCATGAAAAAGACGATCAATGGATTGATGACCAGAGCGACAAAAGCCATCGTTCCCACCAATACTACCAAGAGAATCCCGTAGTTACTAAGGGCACTGAGTCCTTGGCCAGCGATGGTCGTGAAGACTAAGCCTAAGATCCCAAATGGAGCTAGGTTGATAATCCACTCGACAATTTTTGAAGTGATATCTGCTAGGGTTTGCAGGAGGTCTTTACTATGTTCGCTCGCCTCTCTCATGGCGATCCCAAAGACAGTGGCCCAAGAAAGGATCCCAATGTAGTTGGCTTGCTGCAAGGCGTTGACCGGGTTGTCGACGATCTTGAGCAAGAGGTTACTAATCACTTCGCCAATCCCGTTTGGAGAGGATCCTTCAGCGGCCTTCCCAGTCAGGGTAATGGTGATGGGGAAGATGTAATTGACCAAAACAGCGACGAAGGCAGCTGCAAAGGTTCCTAGGAGATAGAGGACGATGACCTTTTTCATATTGGTCTCTGTCCCTTTTTGGTGTTGGGAGAGGGCATTTGCGACGAGCGCAAAGACCAGAAGGGGTGCGATGGCACGGAACCCCCCAACAAAGAACTCTCCTAGGAGTCCAATACCAGTTGCTTTCGGGAAGATAAGTGCTAGGATGACTCCAAGTACAATCCCGATTGCGATCCGTTTCATAAGGTTGGTTTTATTCCAAGTGGTAATCAGTCGATGAATCATGTAAGGCCTCCTTAAAAAATAATTAAGGAATATTATACGATAGTTAGGGGGTAAAAGCAATGAAATTTTTAAAAATTAGCCTTATTTCCGAATATTTGATATAATCATACTATTCTTTGTTAGAAAGGCCCGAATAAATGAGTCAAGCTTTCCAACGTTATTTCAGTAAAATAGACTGGACAAAGATTTTTGATGACCTAATTTCAAAAAGCATCTCCCTGATTTTTGTCTTTCTCTTATTTTTTATCGCTAAAAAGGTCATCCATAGCCTGGTCAAGCGGATATTAACCCCTTCTTTTAAGTATACGGTGCAGGATGAAGCCCGTAAAAAAACCATTCTCCGTTTAGTAGAGAGTCTCTTGAACTACTGCTTGTATTTTATCTTGATTTACTGGATCTTGTCGATCCTGGGTCTTCCAGTCTCTAGTCTATTGGCTGGTGCTGGGATTGCTGGGGTGGCGATCGGGATGGGAGCCCAGGGCTTCCTTTCCGATTTGGTCAATGGTTTCTTTATCCTTTTAGAACGCCAGCTGGATGTGGGGGACAATGTCCGACTTACCAATGGTTCTATTAATATTGCCGGCATCGTTAGCAGTGTGGGAATTCGGACAACTCAAGTACGTGATTTTGACGGGAGTCTCCACTTTGTCCCAAACCGCAATATCACTGTCGTCAGCAACCTCTCGCGTGGAGATATGCGCGTGCTGGTGGATATTCCGATAGATGCGAATACCGATCTTGACAAGATCTACCAGGTCATCGCTCAGGTCAACCAGTCTCAACAAGACAAACACCCAGAAGTGTTGACAGGTCCTACTATTTTAGGCCCACAGATCGAAAAAAATGGTCGCTATTCCTTCCGTATTGCTATGACCGCTCAAAATGGAACCCAGACGACTGTCTATCATACCTACTATAAACTCTATCATGATGCCTTGATGGAAGCAGGAATCAACCTTCCAACAGGAAATAACAGAATCATGTAAAAAGAGAGTGGGACAGAAATCGGTAATTCGTTAGAATTCGATTTCGTCGTCCCACCTCCGCACAGTTGAGTAGGGCTGTAAAAGCTGATGAAATCAGCGTAGTAAAGCCCACTCAACCACTGCGTCTTGCTAGACAATCCAAAGACAATAAAGAGGCTAGGACTTTTGTCCCAGCCTCTTTATTAATCGATGTTACGATCTTAAGTGGCAGTATTTGTCATCCAAATATTTAATCTGATCCCAAATCTTTCGAGCCTCAGGTGGTAAGATCAATAATTGCTTGCGCAATAGGGCGGTGATTTCGAGATCCAATGATTCGATCGGAAGGGCTATGGCTACGGAACTTTTTGCCCTTTGGATCTTATTAATGCAGTGTTGGATGTGCTGGCAAGCAGTACAAGTCTGTGCTTGACGGCTTGCTGCAATCTCCTGACGCATATCAGAAAGCAGTTGCATCAATTCAGACTTAAGGAATTCAATGGTAGTTGACTTGTCTTGAGCAAAATGAAACATAAGCGCACCTCCTTTTGCTATAGTGTAATACTAATTTATTAAAAATGCAAGGGGGTAAAGTAAAAAAAATAAAATTTTTTTAGAAAAAGATACAGAAAAAGAGATGGCTCAAATCTCTCATCACTAATGATGGTTAAGATTCCTTTCTTTAAAAATGACTTTCCTCCCTTGGGATCAATTGTCCTTAAAGAGATCAGTAACTACAAAAAACTCCTGAAACACACTGGTTTCAGGAGTTGAGAGGCTTTGACCCGAAGGTCTCAAAGAAAAATATCGATTGATTATACAAGACCTTGTGCAATCATCGCGTTTGCGACATTTTCAAAGGCAGCGATGTTGGCACCTGCAAGGTAATCTTTACCAAGTCCGTAAGTTTCTGCAGTTGTTTTAGCAGTGTTGAAGATGTTGGTCATGATGTCTTTCAAACGTCCGTCTACTTCTTCGCGTGTCCATGAAAGACGTTGGCTGTTTTGGCTCATTTCAAGAGCAGATACAGCAACCCCACCAGCATTGGCTGCTTTAGCAGGTCCGTAAAGGATACCATTTTCTTTGTATATGTTGATGGCATCGATGTTACTTGGCATGTTTGCTCCTTCAGAGACAACTTTCACACCTTGAGCGACCAAACGTTTAGCAGCATCGCCATTGATTTCATTTTGAGTTGCACATGGAAGAGCGATGTCATAGTTACCAGCGTAAGTCCATACAGAACCTTCGTAGTATGTAGCAGTTGGTTTTTCAGCAGCATATTCAGTCAAACGAGCACGACGTTTTTCTTTAACATCTGTAAGAAGGTCGAAGTCAATACCGTTCTCGTCGATCACGTAACCGTTTGAATCAGATACAGAGATAACAGTTGCACCAAGTTCAGTAGCTTTTTGAAGAGCGTATTGGGCAACGTTACCAGAACCTGAGATCACGACTTTCTTACCAGCAAAGCTGTCGCCGTTTGCTTTGAGCATTTCTTCAGTATAGTAAACCAAACCATAACCAGTTGCTTCTGGACGGATCAAGCTACCACCGAAACCAAGAGGTTTACCAGTCAAGACACCAGCATCGAATTGGCGAAGGCGTTTGTATTGACCGTAAAGGTATCCGATTTCACGTCCACCAACCCCGATATCTCCAGCTGGGACATCAAGAGAAGGACCGATGTGCTTTTGCAATTCAGTCATGAAGCTTTGGCAGAAACGCATTACTTCAGCGTCAGTTTTTCCTTTAGGATCGAAGTCAGATCCACCTTTACCACCACCGATAGGAAGACCAGTCAAGACGTTTTTGAAGATTTGTTCGAATCCGAGGAATTTCAAGATCCCTTGATTAACAGTTGGATGGAAACGAAGACCACCTTTGTAAGGACCTACAGCAGAGTTGAATTGAACACGGTATCCACGGTTTACTTGGATGTTTCCTTCACGGTCAACCCAAGGAACACGGAAGGAAATCACGCGTTCAGGTTCTGTAATACGAGCTAAAATGTTTTCTTCGATGTATTCAGGGTGTTTTTCGAATACAGGTTCCAAAGTGCTGAGGAACTCTTCAACAGCTTGAAGGAATTCAGCTTCATGGCCGTTACGAGCTTTTACAGTTTCGAAGGTGCTTTGGATATATTCTTTAGCAGTTGTCATGTTAATTCTCCTTTGTGAATGAAACGAAAACCAGCAAACCCGCTAGGGGAGTGGCTTTGAGACAGTTGACAAACAATGTCACGTTTTATTACATGGATCATTATAGCAGACTTTTTTTGGCTTGTAAAGAAAAAAGTTGAATTTTCTGAAAATTTTATCGTGGCTAGGAAACTCCGAATGTTTGGAAGAATTTTTAGTTTTGATTGTCCGGAAGCTTCCAAGTGATGGTATAATGAAAGAAGAAAATAGAGAGCATCCCGAACGATTCTGTTGATGGGTGTTTCAAAAAGGAGTACAAGATGGTATCGACAAAAACACAAATTGCTGGTTTTGAATTTGACAACTGCTTGATGAATGCGGCAGGCGTCGCCTGTATGACCACTGAGGAATTAGAAGAAGTGAAGAACTCAGCTGCGGGGACCTTTGTAACCAAGACAGCGACCTTAGAATTCCGTGCAGGAAATCCCGAACCACGCTACCAAGATGTGCCGCTTGGTTCGATCAATTCGATGGGGTTACCTAACCAAGGGTTGGACTATTATTTGAATTACTTATTGGAGTTGCAAGAAACGGATCCTGACCGGACCTTCTTCTTATCTCTCGTCGGCATGTCTCCTGAAGAAACTCATACCATCTTGAAAAAAGTGCAAGACAGTGACTTTAAAGGCTTGACAGAATTGAACCTATCCTGCCCCAATGTCCCTGGAAAACCTCAGATCGCCTATGATTTTGATACGACAGATCGGATCTTGTCCGAGGTCTTTGCCTATTTCACAAAACCGCTTGGTATTAAATTGCCACCTTACTTTGATATTGTTCACTTCGATCAAGCAGCAGCGATCTTTAACAAATACCCACTCGAGTTTGTCAATTGTGTCAATTCGATCGGAAATGGTCTCTACATAGAGGATGAATCCGTGGTAATTCGTCCAAAGAACGGCTTTGGTGGGATTGGTGGAGAGTATGTCAAACCAACTGCCCTTGCTAATGTCCATGCCTTTTATCAACGTCTGAATCCAGAAATTCAAATTATAGGGACAGGTGGTGTCTTGACCGGTCGCGATGCCTTTGAACATATTCTATGTGGGGCTAGTATGGTGCAAATCGGAACCACGCTTCATAAAGAAGGAGTGGAAGCTTTTGAACGCATCACTGCTGAGCTCAAAGCCATCATGGAAGAAAAAGGCTACCAAGGCTTGGAAGATTTCCGTGGGAAATTACACTACATTGACTAATTTTTCGAAAAAAACTTCCTCAAGTGGAAACTTGGGGAAGTTTTTTATGATAGTGGGACAGTAATCGGTAATTCGTTAGAATTCGATTTCGTCGTCCCACCTCCGCACAGTTGAGTAGGGCTGTAAAAGCTGATGAAATCAGCGTAGTAGAGCCCACTCAACCACTGCGTCTTGCTCGACAATCCAAAAATAATTGAGAGGCTAGGACTTTTGTCCCAACCTCATTCTGTTCCTAGTTTTAGGAATTTTCCATTTTTATAGAGAGAAAAAGGTGTACAATGGAGGTGAAAAGGAAGGTGATTTATATGGAAGAAAGGGATGTGATTCAAGAGGCAAGGACGACGGTCACCCTTCTTCAAACAGCCTTTTTGAAAGGATGCACCCCCAGTCCAGATGCCTTTCGATTTCGAGAAAATCTAGATCAGATGTTGAAAGGTTTACGAAAGGCTAGGCGGGTAGACAATCGTCTGTTGATTGAGTTAGAAAAGTTTTATCAGACTGCCAGTCTATTGATTGGTCTGGGTGGGCTAGCTTTGAACGAAGAGGCCTTTCAAGCTTGGCGAGCTTATGATCACTGGTATTACGAGGTTGTGAAGCCCCAGTTACAGGTCTACGGACCGACGGTGGTTTTGTAGTTGAGACTAGCTTTGTGTTTGTCAACAGATATTCAGAGGAGGTGTTGGTCATGGTAGTCCTTCATGATTTTCTACATCAGTTAACCCTATCGTTTTTGAATTTCTACTATTCACTCTTTTTCTTATTTGAAAAATAAGAAGGATTGAATCCCTTTTACATATAGTAGAAGGGATTTTTGATGCAGAATCCTTGAAAATCTGAGGCTCTTGGATTATGATGGAGCTAATAGATAAGAAGTGTTCCTTTTAGGAAATGCGGAAAGCGAGGAAGAAAGATGGCAGAGATTTATCTAGCAGGTGGCTGTTTTTGGGGCTTGGAGGAGTATTTTTCACGGATCCCCGGTGTAGAAGAGACGACGGTGGGCTATGCCAATGGCCAGGTGGAAACGACCAATTACCAACTGATCAAGGAAACGGATCATGCAGAGACTGTACAAGTTATCTACGATCCAGACAAGATCACTCTACGAGCGATTCTGCTCTACTATTTCCGGGTGATCGATCCCTTATCCATTAACAAACAGGGAAATGATCGAGGCCGCCAATATCGGACAGGTGTTTATTATATAGACGAAGCAGACCGTGAAGTGATCGCCCAAGTGTTTGCGGAAGAAGAGGAACAACTGGGCCACAAAATCGCGGTTGAGTTAGAACCCTTGCGCCACTACATCCTAGCTGAGGACTACCACCAAAACTACCTCAAGAAGAATCCTGGGGGCTATTGCCATATTGATGTGACGGATGCTGATCAGCCCTTGATTGATCCAGCAGCTTATCAGAAGCCAGATCAAGAAACCCTAAAGACAAAACTGACAGCAGAACAGTACCAAGTCACTCAAGAAAGTGCGACGGAGCGTCCTTTCCACAATGCCTATGATCAGACCTTTGAAGAGGGGATTTATGTGGATATTACGACGGGGGAACCTCTCTTTTTTGCCAAGGATAAGTTTGCGTCTGGCTGTGGCTGGCCAAGTTTCTCCCGTCCCATTGCCAAAGACGTCGTCCACTATTACCAGGACCATAGCCACGGAATGGAGCGGATCGAAGTTCGTTCCCGCTCAGGCAATGCCCATCTCGGCCATGTCTTCACCGATGGACCCAAAGACCAGGGTGGGCTTCGCTACTGTATCAATTCGGCCTCTCTGCGCTTTATTCCAAAAGAAGAGATGGAGCAAGAAGATTATGGTTATTTGTTAAAAGCTTTGAAATAAGAGGGGCTTTCTAGCAGATCGAAAAACAGAGTTTATGATGAAAAATAGAAATTTATGGCGAACGATTTTTGCGCTTTCGGCTTTGGTGACTCTAATTGGATTAGGATTTATTGCCTATAATCATTTTGTATTTCATCAACCTTTTATGAATCGGACGACAAAAGGATTGCTTTCCGCCTTTTTCCTAAGTCTTGTCATGGTTGCGATTAGCTTGTCCAAATCAAACGATAAGAAGTGATTTGCGACCATTTATATGAATCAATCAACTGTGCAAGAGCAGGACGATGAAGCGTTTCTAAACAATGGCGCTTCTGTCCTACTCTCTTTTTTCTCTTCTTAAAAATTGTGATACAATGAAGAGAAAGTATTTCAATGACAGCTCCATCTGTTGGAGGATCATTGGAAAAATCAGATACGAAGAAGAGGTAGGAATGTTAGAGAAGTGGGAAAATGTGAAAGGGACCATCAAGACGATGGGAAAAGAGTTGTCAGTGGCCTTTGATTGGGCTTTTGATCGTCTCTTTTCAAGGATTGAGCTGACGAATGAACAGTTTGTCTATGTGCTCTTGTCCATCGTTTTTATCGTGGCCAATGCCATCTTGTGGGTACAAAAGTTCCAAGGTTTTCCGATCACCGCAACCGAACGGCCAGAGGTTGTGTACAAGGCCAAAACACCGGCTGATCAGATTCCTCATACAGCTCGAATCATGGCGAATGGAGACCAGCTCTATCATGATCTGGTCTATATGAGTGCACAAAAGGAAGACGGAAGCTATGATTTTCATGAAAATTATGAGTATGTCAAACCCTGGCTACAAAAAGCGGATCTAGCCTTGGGTGATTTTGAGGGAACCATTAACCCGAATTACTATTTGTCAGGTTATCCTCTCTTTAATGCACCGAGCGAAGTCGTACCAGCCATTAAGGATGCTGGTTATGATGTCATGGATTTGGGACACAACCATATCTTGGATTCAGGCCTAGATGGGGTCTATTCGACAGCCAAGGCTTTTGAAGATGCAGGCATCACACCTGTCGGTGTCTACACGCATGAAAAGAGAGGGCAAGCTCCCTTGGTGATCAAGGAAGTGAATGGCATCAAGATTGCTATTCTAGCCTATGCTTATGGCTTTAATGGGATGGAAACGACTCTCACTCCAGAGGAGCAGGAGAATGTCTTGTCTGACCTAGATGAAGAACGGATGAAGGCAGAGATCCAAAAGGCGGAGCAAGAGGCTGATATCACCATTGTCATGCCCCAGATGGGAATTGAGTACCAGTTAGAGCCGACAGAAGAGCAAAAAGAGCTCTATCATAAGATGATTTCTTGGGGCGCTGATATCGTTTTTGGCGGCCATCCCCATGTTGTAGAGCCCGCTGAAGTGGTCAATAAAGATGGTCAAAACAAGCTCATCATCTACTCGATGGGGAATTTTCTCTCCAATCAACGTCTGGAAACCATGGAGGGCGTGGAGACTGCCCAATGGACAGAGCGAGGAGTCTTGATGGATGTAACCATCGAAAAGGTCGGTCGCAAGACAAAGATTAAGACGGCTACTGCTCATCCAACCTGGGTTAGTCGAACCCCGAAGGGAACCTATCCTCCTGAAGGCTATGAGTTGTACAAGTACCAGACCTATATTTTGGAAGATTTTATCCAGGGTGGCAAATACCGCGACAAGCTGGATGAGGAGACCAAGGAGAGAGTGGACACGGCCTACCGAGAAATGAAGGAACATGTTCACTTGGACTGGCCTCAGAATGGAAAGGAATAGAGCATGGAAGGAAATGTGAACTGGATTCCGCTTGGGATTCTAGGATTGATGGTGGTAATTTGGGCAACCAAATTTCTGACGGCCATCCGCCTCGCGCAAAAGCTGAAAAAAGCTTGGGATGGAGCGCCTTTCTTTCGTAAGAAAGACACGGAAGAAAGTTTGATTGACAGTCTTGCTTATCCGGCTAAGGGAAAGACGATCGATAGCCAAGTGGATGATCAGACTTGGCATGATTTAGCTTTGGACGCTGTCTTTGATCAGCTCAACTACACCCAATCGAGCCTTGGGGCAGAAGCTCTCTATCAAAAAATGCGCCTGCTGGAATTCCAGCCTCAGGATCAACTTCATGACTTAGAGGCCTTCTTTGAAGAGCATCCTGATTTGCGGCTCAAGGTCCAGGTCATTTTCAACCAACTGGGCAAGAAGAACCACAACATGGCGCGTAGCATTGTCGCAAATCCTGGCAAGCATTATGCAGGTTTGCCCTTCTATATAGCCTTGGCCTGTCTTCCCATCCTCTGTTTCTTTGCCATTCCCTTTGAGCCGGTTGGGGCGATTACTCTCATGGTGATCAGTGTGGTCTTTAATATCGTCTTTTCAAGTTTGCGCAATTGGTCCAATAAAATCCGTCTGGACAATGTTAGCTATCTGGTCCGCATCTTTGCTTCGGCAGAACGCATAAGCCATCTAGCCTTGCCACAACAAGAAGAACTCAAGCAAGCGGTCAAACCCTTTAAGAAAGCTCGGATCCTTGCCAGTGTCTTGCAGAGTCCAACGGGGACTTCTGAGATGGAAATTATTCTTCTCTACCTCAATGTCCTCTTTTTACTCCCGCAGATCGCCCAGGTTTATATTTACAATCAGGTGAAGTCTCATCAAAAAGAGGCCCAGAAACTTCTGGATCTGCTAGGGGAGATGGAAGTCGCTATTAGTCTCTTGCGCCACAAGCGGGACCTAGAAGTGGTCTGCCAGCCAGTCTTTACAGAGACGGGTGGGATTGAAGGTGAGACGCTCTATCATCCCTTGCTGTCCAATCCGATTGCAAATGATGTGCATTTTCAAAAAAATATGGTCATCAGTGGGGACAATGCGTCTGGGAAATCGACCTATTTGAAGACCGTCGCTATCAATGCTATTCTGGCTCAAGGGCTCGGCTTTGCCTATGGAGAAACCTTGGCTCTGCCTTACGGTCATGTCCTAACGGCTATGGATGTAAGCGATGATATTGAAGTTGGAGATAGCTACTTTATCACTGAAAGTAAAGCTATTTTGCGTATGATTCAGCACCTCAAAGAGCCAGGTTTTCACTACTTCTTTATTGACGAGCTCTTTAAGGGGACCAATACCATCGAGCGGATCGGATCAGGCCTTGGAATTGTCCGCTGGTTGGCTGCCCAAAACTGTCTCTACATGATTTCCAGCCATGATATTGAGCTGGTCGCAGCCTCTGGTGAGGTCAATGATAATTACCATTTTGACAGTCGCTATGTGGATGGCAAGATCGTCTTTGACTACCAGATCAAGCCAGGATCAGCCGTAACCAAGAATGCGGTCAATACCTTAGAAAGCCTGCACTATCCAGAGGAGATTACGCAAACAGCCAAGGACTTAATTGACCAGTATGAAGAGACGGGACACTGGTCTTTGAAAGAAATTGAAAAAGAATGAAAAATGAACGAAGGAATTTGTAAATGATCGGTTTAGGGACCTTTTATAATGCCTTAGGAGTTGTATTTGGTGGGCTTTTAGGACTGCTCATCGGTCAACGTTTATCAGAGGATTTTCATGAGACCCTTCTGAAAGTGACAGGAGTTGCTGTTTTTGTCTTGGGCATCGCAGGGACCTTGGAAAAGATGCTGGTGGTGCATGGAAGTCATGTGGAAAGTCACGGCAGTATGATGTTGATTCTGAGTCTAGTAATCGGGACCGTTATCGGGGAACTCTTGAAGATTGAGGAGGGTTTTGAGCGCCTGGGAACCTGGCTGAAGGAAAAGACGGGCAACCAAGGCGATTCCAGCTTTGTCGATGCCTTTATGACCACGGCCTTGACCATTTGTATCGGGGCTATGGCGGTAGTCGGAGCAGTCCAGGATGGCTTGACAGGGGACACTTCGACCTTGTTGGCTAAGGCTATTCTGGATATGGTCATCGTTTTGGTTTTGACCGTTTCAAAAGGAAAGGGTGCCATCTTTGCGGTGGTCCCACTCGTGATCTTTCAGGGGGCGATTACGCTGTTGGCCCATTTGATCGCACCGATCATGACCCCACAAGCGCTGTCGAATCTCTCACTGGTTGGCTCCAGCCTCATTCTCTGTGTTGGGATCAACCTCATCTGGGGCAAACGAATCAAGGTAGCCAATCTCCTTCCAGCAGTGTTGATTGCCATTATTTGGGCCTTTCGATGGATTTATTGATAAAACAAAAGTGTTATTTGAATTTGTTGAATTTAGCAAGGTATAAATTTCTATGAAATGAAACCTACAAAACTTGTACGGATATTGTAGGGTAAGAAAAGAAATCTTCCTCTATACTAAAATAAACTGAAGGAAAGGGGGGACGAAATGAATATTATCAAGTCGTTTAACAATACGATTGATTACCTTGAAACAGTTCTTGATGATGAGATTGATGAAAAGAAAGTAACTCAGTTATCCGGATATTCGTATTCAATGTTCAGTCGCTTGTTTTCTATTCTGACCGAAACAACGCTCTCAGAATATTTAAGAAGTAGAAGATTAACGGAAGCAGCCGTTATATTAAGAGATACGGATGAAAAGATTATTGATGTTGCTTTCAAATTCGGATACGAGTCATCGGATTCATTTGGGACTGCTTTTAAGAATTTTCATGGATTTACTCCTTCGGAGGTGAGAAATGGGAAACCATTCAAATTAGTTTCACGTGTGCAATTAGCACTCAGTGTAAGAGGAGGAAGAAGCATGAATATTACAATTCAAAAGAAACAAGCCTTTGCAGTCGCAGGGGTAAATGAACACAGCATCAATTCATCATTATGTCCAAGTGTCTGGGATAAGCTGTATGAAAAATATAGCCACGATGAACTTGCAAGTTTGGGAAACGGTCAAAGTATTGGCGTTTGCCATGATGTGGAAAACCCAAGCACAATAAACTATATGGCAGGCTATATTGTTAATGATGTAGATAAAGCAAGAAGCATGGACTTAGATGTTTTAGAAGTTGATGAAGCAGAGTATGCCGTTGTAGAGTTAACAGGATGTGTTCCAGATTGCATTCATACCGGATGGAAATATGCGATGGAAGTATTCTTTCCTGAGCATGGCTATGTTCATTCAGGAAAGCCTGACTTTGAATACTACTATGAGGGTGATTTGCATAGCAAAGACTATAAAATGGAGCTGTGGATTCCGATAACTAAAGCTTAAAAACCATATTGAGATATAGCGTAAAGTAAGAGGAAATATTATGCCAAGACCAAGAACAAAAGAAGATTTAATGATTGCAGCGAAAGAAAACTATGATAAGTTGAACGTATTAATTGCTAAGCTATCTGACGAAGAATTAAACACACCTCTTGACTTTTCAAGTGATGAAAAAAAGAAAGAGGCTCATTGGAAAAGAGACAAAAATTTAAGAGATATTTTGATTCATTTATATGAATGGCACCAACTTCTTTTGAATTGGGTAGATACAAATTTAAAGGGAGTGGCAAAACCTTTTATTCCAGCTCCATATAATTGGAAAACTTATGGAGATATGAATGTCGAGTTTTGGAAAAAACATCAAAATACTTCTCTTGAAGATGCAAAAGAAATGTTTCATAAATCCCATAAAGATATTTTAGAATTAGCTGAGAGATTTACAAACGAAGAATTGTTTTCAAAAGATGTCTATAAGTGGGTAGGAGGAAGTGTACTTGGTTCGTATTTTGTAAGCACTACTTCAAGTCATTATGATTGGGCGATGAAGAAATTAAAAGCACATCAAAAAAATTGTAAGAAAAAATAAGCAGATATGGTATCTTTTTGGTAGCTAAACAGACAAAATATCTTGTTTTTTGCAAATAATACTTAAAAAGAATGTTGATTTATCAGCATTCTTTTTCATTTCAAATCAATTCTCGGAATTAGAAAAAGAGGGGCATTATCTTTTTGCAAATATGGGAAGTAATTTATGGAAACCCTGATTTTTGGTATGATAGTCGTAATTTCGAATAGGGAGGTTGGAGTCGCCATGAGTGATTTGAATCAGACAGTTGAATTTATTAAAGAAATCGAGAAATTAAAGTCAGTAACAAGGTTTAATAGAACCCTTGATGGACGGTTTGAAAATAGTGCCGAGCATTCCTGGCAGGGTGCGATAGCTGCGATGGTTTTTCAAGATTATTATCCTGAAAAATTGAATATGGAAAAGGTCATGTTTCTGTTATTGATTCATGATTTAGGTGAGATTTATGCTGGAGATACTTGGGTGTTTGATGATGAAAAAAAGCGTCACTCTCATGATAGAGAGCTAGCATCTATAGAAAAAACAATGAGCCTCCTTCCAGAAGCAACCTATTTGAATATGAAAAATTCGTGGTTGGAGTTTGAAAAAGGACAGAGTCCTGTGGCAAGATATGCAAGAGTGATTGATGCATTGGTACCACTGATCAATCACTTGGAAGTGTCAGAAGTAAATTATAATCCCGATCATATCCGTTCAGAGATGGTATTAGAAAAGAAAAAATTTATAAAAAGTGAGTCCAAAGTGTTATGGAAACTGACGGAAGAGTTGGTTCAGGAAAGTGTAGAAAAGGGATTATATTTATGATATCACTTGGTCTTTAGTAGCAACTTTCAGACTAAAAGGAAACCACCTGTTTTCACGGGTGGTTTTGACTGGCTTGATCTGTGGTATAATGGGAACAGATAGTTTGCACCCTATGAAAGGGAAAAGGTTAGATTGTATGATTAAGTTGATTGCAACAGATATGGATGGAACCTTATTAGATGAACGAGGAGAGGTGGACCTTCCGCGTCTGGAAAGGCTGTTGAACCACTTGGATCAAAAAGGGATTCGCTTTGTCATTGCTACGGGAAATGAAATCCATCGCATGCGCCAGCTCTTGGGTCCCTTGGTCAAGCGGGTGACCTTGGTCATCGCTAACGGAGCTCGGATTTTCGAAGACGACCAGATGATTTTAGGAAAATTCTGGGATCGGGAATTGGTGGAGGCGGTTCTTGCTTATTTTAAGGGCCGGGAAATTTCAGACCAGTTGGTTGTATCTGCTGTTAATGGTGGCTTTGTCAAGGAAGGAACGGTCTTTACAGAAGTTGAAAAATTCATGCGGCCGGAAGTGATTGAAGCCTTGTACAAGCGGATGAAGTTTGTTCCGGAATTAACAGCCGATTTGTTTGATCAGGTGCTTAAAATGAGCTTGGTGGTTGGCTTGGATCGTCTTGATCAAGTGCGTCGGGAAGTCCAACAGGCTTTTGGAGATCAGCTGATGGCGGTTTCGAGCGGTTTTGGCAGCATGGATCTCTTACAAGCAGGTATTCACAAGGCTTGGGGACTGGCTCAATTAATGGAGAAATGGCAGCTTGATGCTAGTCAGGTCATGGCCTTTGGGGATAGCGGAAACGACATCGAAATGCTTGAAATGGCTGCTCACTCCTATGCTGTGGCTAATGCAGAAAGAGATGTCAAGGCTGTTGCCAAACACCTAGCACCGGGCCATCAAGAAGGCGGTGTCTACCAGGTGATCGAAGAGTATCTAGGATTGACCCCCTGGGAACAAGTGAAAGGAAAGAAGTAGATGGCGGTACAACTGTTAGAAAACTGGCTCTTAAAGGAGCAGGAGAAAATTTTAACAACCTATCGGGAGCTCAATCAAGCTCCTCTGAAGGAGCCGGGGTTGATCTTTATCGGAGACTCAATCGTGGAGTATTTTCCCATTCATGAACTGCTCCAAAGTCCGAAACACATGGTCAATCGAGGAGTACGAGGCTATAAGACGGATCTCCTTCGTGAATATCTAGACGCCCATGTCTTTGGAACGGCGGTGGATCAGATCTTTCTCTTGATCGGGACCAATGATATCGGAAAAGAAATCCCTCAAAGGGAAACCTTAGACAATGTAGAAGCGGTCTTACAAGCGATCATGCGGGACTTTCCGCTAACGAAAATCAACCTGATCTCGGTTCTACCGGTCAGTCAAGAAGAGCGCTACAAACAAAAGGTCTATGTGCGGACCAATGAAAAAATTCAAGCCCTCAATCAAGCATACAGAGAATTAGCACAAGCCTACCACCAGGTCAGCTATGTCGATGTGTATTCGTCTTTATTGGATGAAGCGGGGCAGTTAGCAGAAGCCTATACGACAGATGGCCTTCATTTAAGTGTATCTGGGTATCGCATCCTAGCCCAAGCTCTGCAGGAGACATTATAGGGATAAAAATAGGGAGTGAAAAAAGCCCAACCAGACAAATCTTCAAAGGAAGATTTGTTTTTTTAAAACTTTTGGTTGACAAATGTAAATCTTAGGTATAAAATAGCATCATAAGATTTACAAATGTAGATTTTGAAAGGAGAAACCATGCAAATTTCCAATGCGGAATGGCGCATCATGAAGATTATCTGGATGGAAGGCAAGCAGACCAGCACAGATTTGATCGCGGTCTTATCTGAACGCTTTGATTGGTCGAAGTCAACCATCAAAACCCTCTTGACCCGCTTGGTGGAGAAAGGCTGTCTGACCAGAGAAAAATCTGGTAAAGCCTTTGTCTACTCGCCACTGTTGACGCAGGACCAGAGTTTAGACTTGGTGGTTGAAGATGTGAAAGACAAGGTTTGCTCAAAAAGAATTGTCCAGGTGCTGGAGAACTTAATTGAGGAAAGTGACTTTACGCTAGCAGATCTTAATCACTTGCAGCTGGTCCTTGAAGGAAAGAAAGCAGAGGCTGTCGAAACAGTCCGCTGTAATTGTATGTAATAGAAAGAAAGAAGGAAATTCCATGTTTGGATTGTTGATTAGTATCATTTGTTTACTTTTGGTTGTCTTTATTGCTTGGTGGTTCTTTGCAGACCATGAAAAGGAAAGCGACCATGCGCGCCAAAAATCAGGTTATCAAGAAATTGAAGTCGAAGTCATGGGTGGCTATTCGCCTGAAACCATTGTCCTGAAAAAGAATGTTCCAGCCCGCATCATTTTTAACCGCAAGGACCCCTCCTCGTGTCTCGACCAAGTGGTCTTTCCAGACTTTGGCGTTCATGAAGATTTGCCTTTGGGTGAAAAACATGTCATTGAAATAACGCCAGAAAAAGCGGGTGAATATGGATATTCATGTGGAATGAACATGATGCATGGTCACATGATTGTGGAATAAAGGAGTAGCTATGGCAGAAAAACAAAAAGCAGTTGTGGAAAACGGAGTGCAAAAGATCCGCATTACAGCAGAAAAAGGCTATAGTCCAAAGGAATTTCAACTTCAAAAAGGGATCCCTGCTGAAATCACCTTCCATCGGGTCAATCCTTCCGGCTGTTACAAGGAAATTTTGTTTGAAGATCAGGGGATTTTAGAGCCTTTGGAAGTCGGTGTGGATAAGGTGATATCCTTTACCCCGACAGAAACAGGGGACTTCGAGTTTTCATGTGGAATGAAGATGCAAAAGGGTTCCTACACGGTTGTGGAAAAACGCCGTCGTGTCTTCAGTTTACTGGGTCGCTTTTGGATTACTAGTATCTTTACTCTTCCCTTATTGATCTTGATGATCGGGATGATGGCAGGATTTGTATCCCATCCAGTCAGTCGCTGGGGGACTTTTCTAGCGACAACGCCGATCATGTTGGTAGCAGGAGTTCCTTTTATCAAGAGTGCCTGGGCCTCATTTAAGAAGCACCATTCCAATATGGATACCTTGGTAGCTCTTGGAACCCTGGTAGCCTATGTCTATAGTGTATTTGCCCTTTTTACTGGTCAGCCAGTATACTTTGAGGCTGCGGGTTTTATCATCTTCTTTATCCTCTTAGGGCAAATCTTTGAAGAACGGATGCGTAACAATGCCTCCGAGGCTGTGGAAAAGTTGTTGGATTTGCAGGCAAAAACGGCTCAAGTTCTCCGTGATGGGAACTATGTCGAGGTGGCGGCAGAAGATATCCAAATTGATGACTTGATTCGGGTCCGTCCTGGGGAAAAGATTGCGGTTGATGGGACGATTGTAGAAGGAAGTACGACCATTGATGAGTCGATGGTGACAGGTGAAAGCTTGCCTGTGGAAAAATCAGTTGGTGATGCAGTTATCGGCTCCACTATCAACAGCAATGGGACCATTCTCTTTAAGGCTGAAAAAGTCGGTAGTGAGACCCTCTTATCTCAAATTGTAGACTTTGTCAAAATGGCCCAATCCAGTCGTGCTCCTATTCAAGATTTGACGGATAAGATTTCAGGTATCTTTGTTCCAGTGGTGACGATTTTGGCCATTGCGACTTTCTGGGTTTGGTCCGTGCTTCTGGGCGCGTCGCTTCAAGAGGCCATGCTCTATGCAGTCTCTGTCCTCATTATTGCCTGTCCTTGTGCCCTTGGTTTAGCAACCCCAACAGCCCTGATGGTCGGAACCGGACGTAGTGCCAAGATGGGGGTTCTGATTAAAAATGGAACAGTTCTTCAAGAAGTGCAAAAGATTCAAACCGTTGTGTTTGATAAGACAGGGACTATTACCATTGGCCAACCACTTGTAACCGATGTTGTAGGAGATGAAGCGCGTGTCTTGACACTGGCTGCTAGTCTTGAAACTTTTTCAGAACATCCACTAGCCCAAGCGGTGTTATCCCAAGCAGAAGAAAAAGGTTTGGTGTTATCCCCTGTGGAAAACTTCCAAGCGATTGAAGGAAAAGGGGTCCAAGGTCAGATCGACCAGCAGTTGGTGACCTTGGGAAATGGCAAACTTCATGACGGGACAGCGATGGATCCGGAGCTTGAAAAACGGATGGTAGAGTTGCAAGAGCAGGCCAAAACAGTGATCAGTTTGTCTGTGGATGGGCAAGTGATTGGGTTGATTGCCATTCAAGATGCTCCGAAGGCCAGCTCAAAAGAAGCGATCAAAAAGCTCAAAGAACGGGGCTTGAAAACGGTCATGTTAACGGGGGATAATGAACGGGTGGCCCAAGCTATTGCTAAGCAAGTGGGAATTGACACCGTCATTGCTGATGTCCTTCCTCAAGAAAAAGCTAGCGCCATCCAAAAACTGCAAGAAGCTAGCAAGGTCGCCTTTGTTGGAGATGGGATCAATGATGCTCCAGCTCTCTCGATCGCAGATGTGGGGATCGCTATGGGATCTGGAACGGATATTGCGATCGAGTCCGGTGGCATCGTGCTCACGCAAAATGATTTGCTTGGCGTTGTGCGCGCCTTTGACATGAGTCAAAAGACCTTCCGCAGGATCTTACTCAATCTCTTCTGGGCCTCTATCTACAATATCCTTGGGATTCCAATTGCTGCTGGAGTCTTTGCAGGACTGGGATTGACCCTCAATCCAGAACTAGCAGGTCTTGCTATGGCCCTTAGTTCTTTGTCTGTTTTGACTAGCTCGCTACTTCTCAATGTTGCGAAAATTGATTAAATGAAACAAAAGTGATACAGCATTTTGTATCACTTTTTTTCTCTTTTCCTTAGAGCGACGAGGGAAAAGAGAGGGTATGGAAATATAGTATAATACCCTATTGTAGGATAGTTTGTGAAAATTTCTCAAAAAGTGCATCTGTTATGGAATAG
This sequence comes from Streptococcus sp. W151, assembly GCF_053010205.1. NCBI lineage: Bacteria > Bacillati > Bacillota > Bacilli > Lactobacillales > Streptococcaceae > Streptococcus > Streptococcus sp. W151. The sequence goes on from NZ_JBRKNT010000003.1 coordinate 123,275, forward strand.
GGATTGAGCATCTCTGAGCAGATTCTTATACATGTGAATTTCTTTGTGATAAATTAATACTGTAATCGTTTTGTAAATCGTTTTCATGAGAAATGTCAGAAAAAACTCATTTTCAAAACGAAACCTGATCGCAAAGATGAAGTAGAAGCGCTATGCTGCATTTTTAAAGGATCAAAATAGATTTAAAGGAGAGTTAGAATGACTCAAGGGAAAATTACTGCATCTGCAGCAATGCTCAACGTATTGAAGACATGGGGCGTAGACACGATCTACGGAATCCCATCAGGAACACTTAGCTCATTGATGGACGCTTTGGCTGAAGACAAAGATATCCGTTTCTTGCAAGTTCGCCACGAAGAAACAGGTGCTCTTGCAGCGGTTATGCAAGCTAAATTTGGCGGCTCTATCGGGGTTGCAGTTGGTTCAGGTGGACCTGGTGCGACTCACTTGATCAACGGTGTTTACGATGCAGCTATGGATAACACTCCATTCCTTGCTATCCTTGGATCACGTCCAGTTAACGAATTGAACATGGATGCCTTCCAAGAATTGAACCAAAACCCAATGTACAACGGTATCGCTGTTTACAACAAACGTGTAGCTTACGCTGAGCAATTGCCAAAAGTCATTGACGAAGCTTGCCGTGCTGCCGTTTCTAAAAAAGGTCCAGCTGTCGTTGAAATTCCAGTAAACTTTGGTTTCCAAGAAATCGACGAAAACTCATACTACGGTTCAGGTTCTTACGAGCGTTCATTCATCGCTCCTGCTTTGAACGAAGTTGAAATCGACAAAGCTGTTGAAATTTTGAACAACGCTGAACGTCCAGTTATCTACGCTGGTTACGGTGGTGTTAAAGCTGGTGAAGTAATCACTGAATTGTCACGTAAAATCAAAGCACCAATCATCACAACTGGTAAAAACTTCGAAGCGTTCGAATGGAACTACGAAGGTTTGACAGGTTCTGCTTACCGTGTTGGTTGGAAGCCAGCCAACGAAGTGGTCTTTGAAGCAGACACAGTTCTTTTCCTTGGTTCAAACTTCCCATTTGCTGAAGTATACGAAGCATTCAAAAACACTGAAAAATTCATCCAAGTGGATATCGACCCTTACAAGCTTGGTAAACGCCACGCTCTTGACGCTTCAATCCTTGGTGATGCAGGTCAAGCAGCTAAAGCGATCCTTGATAAAGTAAACCCAGTTGAGTCTACTCCATGGTGGCGTGCAAACGTGAAGAACAACCAAAACTGGCGCGATTACATGAACAAACTCGAAGGTAAAACTGAGGGTGAATTGCAATTGTATCAAGTTTACAATGCAATCAACAAACATGCTGATCAAGACGCTATCTACTCAATCGACGTAGGTGACACTACTCAAACATCTACTCGTCACCTTCACATGACACCTAAGAACATGTGGCGTACATCTCCACTCTTTGCGACAATGGGTATTGCCCTTCCTGGTGGTATCGCTGCTAAGAAAGATAATCCAGATCGCCAAGTATGGAACATCATGGGTGACGGTGCATTCAACATGTGCTACCCAGACGTGATCACAAACGTTCAATACGACCTTCCAGTTATCAACGTTGTCTTCTCAAATGGTAAATATGCCTTCATCAAGGACAAATACGAAGACACAAACAAACACTTGTTTGGTTGTGACTTCCCTAATGCTGACTATGCGAAAATCGCTGAAGCGCAAGGTGCTGTAGGATTTACAGTTGACCGTATCGAAGACATCGATGCAGTTGTTGCAGAAGCTGTTAAATTGAACAAAGAAGGTAAAACTGTTGTTATCGATGCTCACATCACTCCACATCGTCCACTTCCAGTAGAAGTACTTGAGTTGGATCCAAAACAACACTCAGAAGAAGCAATCAAAGCCTTCAAGGAAAAATACGAAGCTGAAGAGCTTGTACCATTCCGCCTCTTCTTGGAAGAAGAAGGGTTGCAATCACGCGCAATTAAATAATTCCTCTCGTGGAAAATCAAAGATAAATTTGTAGACTTCTCTATTAGGTTACTGCCGACGATTTCATCATTGAAACCTTAATTTTCAATGATGGAATCTAGTGCGGAGCCTAGAAAAAGTCCCAAAGGATTTTTCGTAGTTTGATGAGCAAAGATTTGCCATCAAACTTGGTTCCGCCTTGTTTATTCTTTGATTTTCATAGAGAGAAACTTGAAAAGATAGGAGAAATCCGGTCTTTTTGTGGAGGACAGTAAATGAATTTAAATCAATTAGATATTATTGTTTCAAATGTACCCCAAGTCTGTGCGGAACTGGAGCATATCTTGGATAAAAAGGCAGACTATGTTGATGATGGTTTTGCTCAATTTACGATTGGCAGTCATTGTCTCATGTTATCCCAAAATCATTTGATTCCTTTGGAAGATTTTCAGTCAGGAATCATTCTTCATATCGAGGTTGAGAATGTAGAGCAGAACTACCAACGGTTGAAAGATCTTGGTATCCAGGTTTTGAACGGACCAGCTGTAACAGATTGGGGAACAGAAAGTCTGCTAGTTGAAGGGCCTGCCGGTCTAGTCATTGATTTTTATCGTATGAAATAGGATGCTTAGTCATTTGAAGTTAACCATAATCATTCTTAAAACAGAATATGAGAATATGAACTATTAAAAGATCGGAGTCATCCGGTCTTTTTGTGTTGCATGAAAGCGATAGTTACCTTAGAATAGTATCAGTTTTTCCTAGGATCTTGTAAGACTTTCGGGTTAAAGAAGGGTATAATAGAACTATCAAATCAAGTGAGGTAGAGAGATGACCGACAAACTTCAATTTCCAGATGGTTTCCTTTGGGGCGGGGCAACTGCTGCTAACCAGTGTGAGGGAGCTTATAATGAAGATGGCCGTGGCTTGGCCAATGTGGATGTGGTACCGATTGGGCCTGATCGTCACGCGATTATTACGGGTCAGAAAAAGATGTTCGACTTTGAAGAGGGCTATTTTTACCCTGCTAAAGATGGCATTGATATGTACCATCGCTACAAGGAAGACATTGCTCTCTTTGGAGAAATGGGCTTTAAAACCTATCGCTTGTCCATTGCCTGGTCTCGGATCTTCCCAAAAGGGGATGAATTGGAGCCGAATGAAGCGGGTCTCCAATTTTATGAAGACCTCTTTAAGGAGTGCCACAAGTATGGCATTGAGCCCTTGGTGACCATTACCCACTTTGACTGCCCCATGCATTTGATTACCGAGTATGGAGGTTGGCGTAGTCGCAAGATGTTAGAATACTATGAACGTCTCTGCCGGACCCTCTTCACTCGCTACAAGGGCTTGGTCAACTACTGGCTAACCTTCAATGAAATCAATATGATCCTCCATGCGCCTTTTATGGGAGCGGGTCTCTGCTTCGAGGAAGGGGAGAATGAGGAGCAGGTCAAATACCAGGCAGCCCACCATGAGTTGGTCGCTTCAGCCATTGCCACCAAGCTAGCCCATGAGATTGATCCGAACAACAAGGTCGGCTGTATGTTAGCGGCTGGTCAACATTACCCGCATACCTGTGCTCCGCTAGATGTCTGGGCTGGTCTAGAAGAAGACCGCAAAAACTACTTCTTCATCGATGTGCAGGCGCGTGGGGAATACCCTAATTATGCTAAAAAAGAGTGGGAACGCCAGGGAATCACGGTTGAGATGACTGAGCAGGATCTGCAATTGTTGAAAGACTATACGGTGGACTTTATTTCCTTCTCCTACTATGCCAGTCGGGTCGCTTCGGGCGATCCAGCTGAAAGGGAGAAAACAGCGGGCAATATCTTTGCTTCTCTGAAGAATCCCTACTTAGAAAGCTCAGAATGGGGTTGGCAGATTGACCCTCTTGGTCTCCGCATTACCCTCAATACCATCTGGGATCGTTATCAAAAACCTATGTTTATCGTGGAAAATGGATTAGGGGCAGTGGATACACCTAATGAAGCGGGGGAAATCGAGGATGATTATCGGATTGACTACCTGGCTGCCCACATCAAAGCTATGCGAGATGCTATCCATGAAGACGGCGTCGTCCTCTGGGGATATACGACATGGGGATGTATTGACCTGGTCTCTGCTGGGACAGGAGAAATGAAGAAGCGCTACGGCTTTATCTATGTTGACCGGGACAACGAAGGCAAGGGAACCTTAGCCCGCTCACGTAAGAAATCCTTCTATTGGTACAAAGAAGTCATTGCGACCAATGGGGCTTCTGTTAAATAAAAGTCTCCTCTAGAGCTAAACCATCTTCTGGATGACTCTCTGGCAGCGAACTAAAAAGCTTAGAATTCCAACCACAAGTTGGGGTCCTAAGCTTTTTGTATGTAGCTAAGCCAATTCCTTACTGATTTACTGGTCGTAGTCTAAGACATTGTTTTCGATGACAAACTTAGATTCAGCGGAAATGCTGGCTTCTCCTAGTTGCAACTGCGAACTTCCGTCTGGATTCATGATGTGCCACTGACCGTCCTTGTGGGCAAAGATAGCCTGAAATGTGACGTTATCACTCTTGTGTCGAATAGGTAGAACAAATGCTTGATCAGTATTCTCTAATAGAATCTCTTCTTTTTTTTCAAAGTTATAGATATAAAATTGCCCAGTTCTTTGTCCCAAACCATGAAGTTCATCGACTTTTTGCCAATTCTCAAACTTATTCCGAACAAGGGATTCATTATAAATCTTGTTGAAGGTTTCGTTCCGTTTCTTCGTTTCTTCCTCGTCTAGTGTTTTCTGAAACTCTGCAACCTTTTTAGTCGTTTGAATGGTTTGTCTGTTTTGCTCCCTGATTTGCTGGCGGTGGATGACTCGCATCATTCTTGCAGCAACGCCCAGGATGACGAGGATGGATACAAGGCTGATTTTAGTTTTGGCATTATTTTTCATAGATGATTCTCCCTGTTCTATCATTGGTCCTATTATACCCTTTGAAAGAAAGGATAGTCAAGTTCATCTTGTGATGACCTAACATGCAGATTTGCAGGGGTACTATAGGATCTTATCAGATTTTCATTGACGAAGGTCCCTTTATTTGATAGGCTAGAGGAATAGAAATGATTTGGAGTTCAAAGGAAAAAGGAGTGAGGCAAGTGGCACGAGTTTTATTAATCGAGGATAATAATGATATCCAAGAAATTTTATACAGTCTCTTAAGTGAAGACCATGAGGTTCTTCAGGCTTTTTCAGGTACAGAAGGGCTGCGGCTCTTCCAGCAAGAAGCCATTGATTTGGTCCTACTCGATATCATGCTTCCTGGGAAAAATGGCGATCAGGTTCTGGAGGAGATCCGTTTGCAGAGTCAAGTGCCGGTCATTATGATGACCGCTCTTGGAGACAAACACCTCATTAGCCAGTATCTCCTTGCAGGTGCTAATGATTATATCGTCAAGCCCTTTAATCTGGACGAAGTGGCAGCTCGGGTAACGGTGCAGCTGAGAAATAACAACACTCCGGCACAGGAACCTCAATCATCGAAAAAGCTGACTGTTAAAAATCTGGTCCTGAACCCAGAAACCTTTGAATTGGAGTCCAGAGAACATACGCTTCGCTTGGGCAAAAAAGAATTTCAAATTTTTGAGACCTTACTGGCGCATCCAAAGAAGATTTTTACCAAGGAAGAATTGTATGAAGCGGTCTGGGAAGAAGTTTATCTGCCTGGAGACAATACGCTCAATGCCCAGTTGAGCAACCTCCGAAAGAAAATTGCTCAGCTCGATCCTAATGAGGACTATATTGAAACCGTCTGGGGCTTGGGAGTTCGCTTGAAAGGAGACCAGTAATGTGGGGATTGGTTCTAGTTCTAGTCGTCCTTGTCCTTCTCTTTGGACTGGGTTACCTTCGCCTACTCTCTGCTCTCAAAGATTTGCAAGAGCAAATTCAAAAGAAGCTCCAAAATGGGAGTGGGGTACGGTTGACCTCTCAGGTCTCAAAAAAAGAATTGGTCGCCTTGACCAAGCAGGTCAGTGATCTCTTTGATCAGATCGAGCGGACCAATCGGATTGCCTTTCAAGAGAAGAAAACCTTGGATATGGCCATCAGTAATATTGCTCACGATATTCGGACACCTTTGACCATTGCTTCGGGCTATACCCAACAAATCATCAAGGGTGGGACGCAAGAAGAGGAAAAGCTGAAGAAAATTGCTTCCAATCTTCAAGTCGTCTCCAAACGCTTGGAATCTCTCTTGGAGTACAGACGCTTGATGGAGGGAGCCATCCAGCCTCGGCTTTCAGACGTCAATCTCAGCCAAGTGCTAACCCAACAGTTATTCCAGTATTATGATAGCTTGTCTGAGGCGGGGATTGCGTTAGAGGTAGAGCTTGAAGAACATCTCCATTATGCTACCGATCCTGAGCTTTGGGAGCGCCTCTTGCAAAATATGCTCAGCAATGTCCTCAAGCATGGGAAGGAGCAGGCCCGTCTGACCCTGAACTCGGACGCGGACACGATTCAGGTCGAGCTGCGCAATATTGTGCAACAACCGATTCAGCATTTAGAACAACTGGCTAGTCGCTTCTACTCAGAAAATCTATCGGATACAGAAGAGTCTTCTGGTTTGGGTCTCTACATCATTCAAAATTTTGTAGAGATTTTAGGGGGAGACTTGCAACTGGTAACGGAGGCAGACTGGTTTATCTTGACCATTACACTAAGAAAAAAGGCTTGAGCACTGCTCAAGCCTTTAGATGTAGACAAACTATTATTTTACATTAAAACAGCTAGATACTTTTCAAAAAAAGATTTTTATTTATAGTCATTTAAGAAAATTTATAACTTTTCGCTGTGAGAAAAGTGCCTGAAACACAATAGTTTCAGGCACTCGGGAGTTTTGAGACCTTAGACTCAAAACTAAGTCATGGAACTTCTTTGAAGTTCGTTGACGTCCGTACTCACCTATGGAAAGTTTCTAAAATTACTTTGTCTTCAATCTAAGGCTTGACCGATCGTCAAGCCTTTTTGTTATAAATCTTTGTGTTTAAACGTAGCGAGTCCCAGGAAGCCGAAAACAAGGATGAATCCAAGGGCGATAGAGAGGGTATTGTTCGTTGCTGTCGTACTTTGGACCATGGAATATTGGAATTCCAAGTTTAGATAGTGGAAAATGTCAATGTCTTTAAAGAAGAGCGCAGGAAGGCTTAAGAAGATATTTCCAATGAAGTAGCCAACGAAGGCCAAGGTGATGGATTGGCTGGCGTAAAGGAGGAAGGAAATAATGCTGACCCAAGCCAAGGTGGAGAGGAATTGCATCAGAAGGGTCAGTCCAAAATGAGCCAAGAAGTGCTCAGGAATGGTCCCGATTCCATTGTAGAAGGTCGCGAGCAAGAAGACAAGACCATAAGAAACAAGGAATTGGAAAAGAGCAATGGTCAGGACAACTGCACTTTTGGCAAAGTAGTAGCTGGTGCGCGAAACGCCGTAGGCCAGACTATTCTTGTATAAGTTTTGTGTTAAGTCTGTTCCCAGGACCAAGGTGATGACAATAATGGTAAAGAGAATGGTCACACTGATGCTAGCGGAGTAGTTGGTCAAGGCTTTAAAGCCCGTCCAAACTTCTATCGCTTGGGGTAATTTGGATTCCGTATTGACACCGACGTGACCGGTAGCGCCAAAAATGACTCCAGACAGGATGTTGAGAACGAGAATGGCTTCTGTAATCCAAAAACCTTTGGAGCGAAAAAGTCTATAAAAATCTGCTTGAATGGTATGCAACATGATAAATCTCCTAAATGAAATGTGTGGGATAAGTAATACAAGACGGTGCTTTGACTAGTCTACCAAGTCCGTAAAGAATTTCTCCAAATCTTGACGGGCATAGTAGATTTCGTCCACATCAATATCTGCTTGAACGAGAGCTTTGACAATGACTTTAATATCGTGAGTTTGTCCGAAAATATGGATTTCACCATCCTTATCGATGACCTTGATACGGTGATGGAGTTGATCTTGAACCAGTTGACTCGCAAGGGCTAGCTGGCTGGTCTTGAGGATGATGTAGTCTTCGCCTTGCTCCTCGAATTCAGCCTTGCTAATTTCTTTGATTAGGCGTCCTTGGTCGACAATGCCAAAACGATTGGCAACCAGATAGAGTTCAGAGAGGATGTGACTGGAAATGAGGATGGTCATGCCGAGTTCATCATTGAGACGCTTGATCATCTGACGGAATTCCTTGATTCCGACCGGATCAAGGCCATTGATGGGTTCATCTAGAATGAGGAAGTCGGGCTTGGCAATGAGCGCGATGGCAATTCCCAACCGTTGTTTCATCCCCAGTGAAAAATCACGGAATTTCTTTTTCCCAGTATTATTCAGGCCCACATAGTTCAAAGTTTCTTTGATGACCTGGTCGGGATTCGGAATATGGCGTGCCTTGCAATAGTAGACTAAGTTTTGGTAGGCGGTCATATGCTTGTGAGCCACGGGGCTTTCAATGACGGATCCGACCCGTTTCAGGGCTTGCGTCCACTGGGAGCGATTTGAAGAAGCAAAGAGGGAGACGCTACCGTCAGTTTCTTGAATCAGTTGGGTGATGACCTTGATGAGGGTGGTTTTCCCAGCTCCGTTCTTACCGATGAGGCCGTAGACATCACCTTTGCGAATAGTCACATTCACATCATTTAAGGCGTATTGTTGACCAAATTTTTTACTCAAATGGGAAATTTCTAATACTTTTTCCATGGTTTTCTCCTTCGTCCAAATGACTAGTTGTTTTCTTTACACTCTTAGTATACAGCTTGCTTTTCAAATAACTATCAAGCAATTCTCAAATATTTCTAAAAAAACGACTAACCTTTTAAAAGTTAGTCGTTACTTGTAGTTTAAGTTTTCTAGAGGCTTTCCTTAAGTGAGGACGGACGTCAGCGAACTTCGAAGAAGTTCCATGACTTAGTTTTGAACCTAAAGTTTCAAAACTCCCGAGTCCTTGAAATATCACTATTTCAAGGACTTTTCTCACGGCGGGAAGCCTCAAGGTATTCATGAGTAACTTTAGAAAATAAACATTTCTTTAAAGTTCTTGATTTTTTTAGTTATATAACATGAAAAATACTTTATCTACATTGAGAGGAACTGTTTTTTAAGCTAGCCTCGTCATTTTTAAATTCACCAACAAACTCCTTGATGGCTTGCGCGAGTTCATAGGGTTTCTCTGTATTGAGTAGATGGCCTCCGTCTGCGATTTCTTGATAGCGACCTTTGGGCAGGAGTTTTGCCAACTTCTTAGAAGAAGACTGATTGGCCCAATCTTTGCTACCACAAATCACCAAGCTAGGAAGAGGGCAAGCTTTAGCAGTATCGGTTAGATTGAGCCCTTTTAATTCGGTCAAGATTTGAAGCATCTGTTGTTTATTGGCATCTTGCCTTTCAAAGACATGCTTGGGAAGCAAACGAAAGAGGAGGATCTGGAGCCTGTAGAGGGGATTGGTGGTGAGTTTATATTGTGTTCCTGCAAGGACCAAGCCCTTGAGTTGTGGGAAGTCTTGGCTGGAGAGATCAAGAGCGAGGACACCACCTAGTGAGAGGCCTACCAGAATAAAGGGTTCACTCTCTTGCTGGAGGCGTTCCATCAGCCTTGCTTTGACCTCCTGATAGCTTTCGCTTGGATGAGAGAAAATATCAAAAGTTTTGGAGTGAATGGGTGAAAGGGCATATTGGACTCCTTGCCAAGAGAGGACATCCTGCCCTAGTCCATGTAAAAAAATCAGTTTCATTAGGAATCCTTTCTTTGAAAATCGAGTTCGTAGAGACCACGAAGGGCATTGCAGGCATAGACTCTGTCAGCAAGTTCTAAATCGTTCAGCGTCAAGATTTTTTCTTCAACCTGCTGGGTCTCAAGAAGATGACGCCGGTAGATGCCATCTAATAATGGGAGGTGAGCTGGTGGGGTATAGAGCTTGCCTTTGATCTCTAGGATGAGATTGCCAATGGTTGTTTCTAACAAACTGCCATCAGGTAGATAGAAGATCTGCTCGTGATGGTTAGCTGCTAGATGATTTCGCTGACTCGTTTTGAAATAAGTAAATGGCGTCGCTAAATCAAGCTTCTGCTCTGTCAGTTGGGCCTGTAGATAGCTAGCTGGCAAGTCGGTTAGCTCCGTGATCGTCAGTTGGAAGCTTCCGTTTTTCTGCAAGGCTATGCGACAGCGGTAGTCAAGGCTAGGATCTACATGAACGAGTTGTTCTTGAAGTTCGTTCAGGAGTTTTGGCTCATTATAAGGATAGGCAAAGTAGCGACTAGATTCTCTCAAGCGTGTTACATGTTGGTCTAAGAAAGTCAACTCTCCTTGGTGGATGCGGCCAGTCGTCAAAAGCTCAAATCGAGGCTCTTGCCGGTAAAGAACCGCCGATTTTTGCTTGGTTTCCTGGTATTCACCTTCCCATTTACTGTCCCAAGTGATGCCTCCTCCCACGCCATAGATGGCTTGATCCCCCTGCATTTGAAGGGTCCGGATGGCAACATTAAAAATCCGTTTCCCTTTTGGAAGAAGGATGCCGATCGTTCCACAGTAGACACCTCGAGGAGCCTTCTCCGTCTTTTGGATGATTTCCATAGTGGAGATCTTCGGTGCTCCTGTAATCGAGCCACAAGGAAAGAGAGCTCGGAAGGTTTGGACCAGGTCGATCTCAGATCGCAAGCGACTTTCAATGGTCGAGGTCATCTGCCAAACAGTGGAGTATTGCTCAACTTGGCAAAGATGGGTCACCTGCTCACTTCCAATCTCCGAAATCCGGTTCATGTCATTGCGGAGGAGGTCGACGATCATCATGTTTTCTGCTCGATTTTTCGGATCGGCTTCTAGCCAAGCAGCCTCCTGAAGATCCTTTTGGTTAGTGAGACCACGGCGCGTCGTTCCCTTCATCGGGCGCGTGGTCAGTAGCCGGTCGTCTTGCTCAAAAAAGAGCTCAGGACTGATAGAGAGGATGGAGACATCATCGTGCTGGATGAAGGCATTGTAATGGGCCTTCTGCTCTACCACTAAGCGGTTGTAGATGGCCAAAGGGTCAGACTTTAGCTCTTGAGAAAGCTGGACAGTGTAGTTGACCTGGTAGGTATCTCCTTGGCGAATATGGTGATGGATGGTCTCGATAGCTTCTTGATAAGCAGGTGCCTCTACCTCTTCCTTCCAATTGGCTGGAAGATCCACTGCCCCATAGTCCTCTGGAAAAGGAAGGGTTTCGACCTCCTTGTGGATAGTAAAATAGAGGAGATACTCTCCCATAAGAGGGGCTGGATGGATAGAAAACTTCTTCTCAAAAGCAGGAGCAGCCTCATAGCTGACATAGCCAACCGCATAAAAGCCTTGCTCCTGGTAGGCTTCGACTTCTCTAAGAAGAGCCTCTACTTGGTCGAGGTTTCTAGTTTTTACTTCCTTTATGGGCTTGGTGAAAAGGTGGCGCAATCCAAGCTCTTTAAAATCAATGATGGTTTGTTTATGCATGCTTTGAGTATATCAAAAATAGAGGAAAAAAGGTAGATAAGGATGTAAGATTCCTTGCTTGGCCTTCCCTTTCATGCTAAAATAACCATAGAAACTGCTTTGGGCAAGGAGTAGGACCATGCAAAAGAATCCCCTCTATAACACCTCTAGTATCAGCTTTTTTCAATACCTCTTTGCGATTGCAGTGATTTTGGTGCATAGTGGTCGCTTGACCTCCTATGAGCCACTGCATTTTGGTCTTAAGAGTATGCTCGGCCGGCTAGCGGTGCCATTTTTTATCGTCTGTGCCAGCTTTTTCCTCAAGCAATCCCTAGGGAATTCTAAGAAAATGAAGGCCTATCTGGTCAAAATCGTAAAAACCTATTTGTTTTGGAGTTTCGTTTACCTCCCTTATGCCTGGCTCTTTTTCTCTAGTCTCCATCTTCCTGTTTATCTCTTTCCAGCAGGTGTTCTCATTGCACTGATCTATCTGGGAATGTGCTACCAACTCTGGTATATCCCGGCCTTTTTGCTAGGCTTGTTTTTAGTCAATCAATTGGTCAAACGCCTAGGCATGGTTTGGACGGGGTTGATCACCTTGCTCCTCTATTGCTGGGGCTTGATCGAGACCTATTCGGCTTATCTGGATACCACAAGTCTTCTTAAGGGTTACCAGCTCTACAGCAATTTATTTTTCACAGCTCGAAATGGTCTCTTTTACACGCCCATTTTTATCTATATGGGTTACTATCTATATGATCATTTTCATGCACAAACTTTTAGAATTCACCGTTGGCAAAAGCTAGCCCTTGCCTTTGGTTTGCTCTGCCTCGAAGGCATCATCATTTTTCAACACGAAGGAATTGATAAGAACTTTTTCTTTCTCCTTCCCTTTGTGACCGTTTATTTTGTCAATGCCTGCCTGCGATCGTCCTTTTTGAAAAGCTATGATTTACAGTATTTGAAACAGATGAGTATGGCCCTTTACTTTTCGCATCCGATCTTTATTGAGTTGGTGCGCTATGGCTTTAGGACTCTCCCTCTTTCTTATCCAGACAGGGGCAAGCTGATTTTTGTAACGGCTTTGTTTGGCAGTCATCTCTTTGGGCTGGCCATGCTGTGGGTACGAGATAGAAGGGAAAAACAAAAGATTTTTTCAAATGGTGAAGAGTTAGATGAAATAACCAACCAATAGTAGGGTGTACAAACCTCAAACGGCTTGTTTGAGGTTTTTTGTATGGAAAAATTAAGGGGGAATAAGGATTGGTAGGTCTACTCTGCCTCATTTATAGATGTTTTATTTTCTTGCCCTTGGATGGAAGGAAGGGGAAATCATTACCAGATAGTGACTTATAATATAGACATTAATGCAAATAATGTCTATATTATTAAATACTTATTATTTAATTTGAAAAGCAAAGGATATTCTAAAAAATAAGTGATAAAATTAAAGGAAGGGCCTTTTTGGGAGGCTAACAAAAGTAGAGGAGATAAAACATGAAAAAGCTTAGTTCATTATGGAAAACCTTTTTGAAAAAAGGTTTTGCCATTTTAACGATTTTCATGATGCTAGGCCAGCTTGGTCAAGGGGCTATCACAGCCTTTGCCAATGAGCTAGCAGTCGGGGATAATGGGGCTTTGGATGTTACCCTTATGTATGGGGATAAACAGAACCATCCAGATGGGATGTCCTATTACACGGGGGCGACCATGTCTGGTTATATCCAGATCACCCCTAAGAATTTAACAACGGACATCAATGATGTTACTATTACTTTGAAGGTGCCTGGAAAGTACCTCAGTGAGGTCAGTATCCCTGAGTTTACTAGTGCATCGCAACACGATAAACCATCCGTTACGAAAGTCGGAGATGATTATCAAGTTACGCTTCACTTCACGAATTACCAAAAATCTGAGGTCTTGACCTTGCCGTTTATCGGGAAGTTCCATCGAGGATACCCACCGACCAACTATTCATTGGACATCACGGGTACCTTAAATATCAATGGGCAAGAAACCAAGCTCAATGATATTATTTGGAAACCTAAGTACAACGACTACCGTTTGACCAAGTATATCAATCAAAACTTGAACGAAGCCATGTCCAAGGACTATGCGGAAGCCATGCCTGGAGTGGTCAAAGGGGCTGATGGGAAAAATTATATTGAAACCCCATCATCTGTTCCATTTGCATTTCAATTGGAGGGAATGCAAGGACAGTATGAAGGTCAATACCGTCAATTGGAGTCAGCAACCATCACTGATAAGTTGCCGACCTATACAGATAAAAATGGCAATACCCGGACAGCTGTTTTAGATACAGCTAAGTCTGAAGGTTGGGTAGACAACGGAGATGGAACGGTTTCGAAGACCTTCACAGCCGTACCAAATAATGATCCAGCAACGTATCACATAGATCTGATGATTCAAATCAAGAATACAAGTTACCTCTACTTGAAATTCCCGGATTTGGTATTAGAGAAGGATCAAACGCTGAAGGATGTTCTCAGTAAGGATTTGACAAATACAGGTAGTGTTGTTGGGATCCCTGCTAACCGTGGAGAGGGAGAACCGGATATTACAGCTGAAGATTCTCTTATTTTCCGCTTGACCTCTCGTGACCTGGAAGGGGCTGGAAGTTTTGCCAAAAAAGCAGATGGTGATGTCTATGATTCAACTGAATACAAGGCAGCAAACTATAAGTGGATCATCGCTTTTGATAACAAAACTCCTTCGACACAAAAGAATTTTGTTTTCTATGATGAGACAGTGGACTCTCGGTTAAAATTCACCAAGATTGATTACGCTCGTCTCATGCAAGGAAATTATGGGAATGGCGAACTCGTTAGCAAATACGTGAAACGCTTGATCCTTACTTTGGACGATGGTAGTAAAAAAGAAATTCAGCCAGAAACAGACAAAGATGGCAATGGCTTGATTGATTTAACCAAGTATGGAACCGTTGTCGGTTGGCGGATGGAAATGAAGGATGATTTTGTCCTAAAATCTGGTCAAGGAATTCGCCTCAATACCTATACAAGCTTCAAAGATCCAGAAAAGACTCGTTACGATGAAAATGATGCGACCAAGAATGAATTCAAGAATACAGGTCGTGTCACTTATCAAACACAATCAAATATTGCTAAAGACCAAACATCAGATTGGACCTTTAAGCTGATTCCTTTGAAGGAAAGCTTTGAGATTTCAAAAACGACGGATTACAATGATGTTCGTTATACTGATGGACAAAATATTCGTTTTGGTTTGATGGCAACCAAAGTAGTTTTAGATCCTGATAAGGATTATGGAGACCTGCGAATCATTGATCTTTATGATCCAAATACCCTTAAAGTCGACTATAAAGATTTTGAGAGAAACCTTGCCTCTAATGAAAAAGGTATGAAATTCTTAAAGAGCTACGATGTCATTGAAAACTACCACAATTCTGGACGGACAGCTCTCATCATGCATTTGGATCAAAAAGAGTTTATTAAAGCTTCTCTTCAAGATCTTAATCGCGTGCGTCTACCATTTATCGTGGCCGATCTGAAAGGGAAAGACGATGGTGGGACCTTCACCAATAAAGTTTATGTCGCTGGAAATGGGATCCACGATCTTGAAAATGCCAACCCTGATCGGGTCACGGAAGATGTGTATGATCTGAACGGAAATGGTTCAACAACGGATAAAATTCCATATGCTGAATCAAACTATACGATTGTTGCTGCTGAAGGAATCTATGCACGCAAATATATCGCTAAAAATGATGACCTGTCAGATGCTTCGATTGTGACACGTACCTTCAAACCAGGTGAAACCTTTAACTACAAACTCACCATTAAAAATAATACGGATAAGGCAGTAGAAGACGGAGTCGTCTATGATGTCCTACCAAAAGTAAAAGACGTTAACACACTAGACGGATCTGGTCGGATGACAGAATACACGGTCAGCCTTCGTGGACCAGTGACAGCTCCAGAAGGATGGACGGTCTACTATACAACTGATACAGGCGTTACGACAGATACCATGGCGCAAGCTGCTGACAAAGATATCTGGACAACAGCTGTGGCTGATTACAGTCAAGTAACAGGAATCAAGTTAGTTGCAAATGCTGGTACTACGATTCCTGCGCGTGGTGAAGCCAGCTTTGGTGTCCCAGTTGTGAATCCAAGTGAATTGACAGATGAAGTCAAAGCTTTGATGCAAGAACGTACCAAAGATAACGAAGACAACGGCGGTCGTTCCGGTGTTGTAAAGGCACATAACCAATTTGGTTACAAGGCCAAAGGTCACGAAGGAAATCGTGAGTCCAATACCGTATCTGTACAAATCTTCTCAGCTGCTTTCCAAGTCAAGAAAGTGGATAAGGACAATCCGAAGAAAGTCCTTGAAGGTGCTGAATTTACCTTAACAGATGCAAATGGTGCTGTTGTTGCGACAGCAACTTCTGATAAGAATGGAGAACTCTCCTTTAACACCTTAACAGAAGGAACCTATACGCTCAAAGAAACCAAAGCACCTGAAAACTACAAGTTGGATGAAACAGAGCATGCAGTGGTTGTTACCTACGATGCGGACAAGCAAATCTACCACGTTACAGTGGATGGAAAATCAGTCGGCTCAAAAGCAGTCCCAGTTGAGATTGCTGATGAAGCAGATATCAAGTATATCGATCTTGAAGCTTCAAAAGTTTGGGATGACCAAGACAACCAAGAAGGGCTTCGACCAGCAAGTGTGGAATTCCAACTTTACAAGAATGGCAAAGCTCAAGGAAAACCAGTCACGGTTTCAGCAGCAACAGACTGGAAAGCTCACTTTACGAATCTTCCAGACAAAGACAGTGATGGCAAGCTCATTACCTACACTGTTAAAGAAGTGAAAGTTCCGACTCATTATACGGTCGATACAGAGGAAGCCAGCTTCACAGATGGAAAAGCCACTATCACCAACAAGCGCACTCCTGAGACAACGACGGTTACAGTCAAGAAAGTCTGGGATGATGCTCAAAACCAAGATGGTCTTCGCCCATCTACCATCAAAGTTCACCTCTTGGCAAATGGAACAGAGGTGCAAGCTCTTGATCTGACTGGTGAAGGAGATGAATGGACTCATACCTTCACAGACCTACCCGTCTATAAAGATGGTCAAAAAGTTGTCTACACAGTGACAGAAGACAAAGTGGACAATTACACCACTAAGATTGATGGAACTACGATTACCAATACTTACAAACCAGGTAAGACAAGCCTTACTGTTACGAAAAACTGGAAGGATGCCAATAACCAAGATGGCCTTCGTCCAAAAACAATCAAGGTTCAATTGTATGCTGGTGATCAAAAGGTTGGTAAGGCGGTTGAATTGTCAGCAGATAACAAATGGACCCATACCTTCTCAAATCTAGACGAGAAGAAAGCTGGCCAAGTTATCAACTATACAGTCAAAGAAATCGATGTTCCAGAAGGCTACACACAAGCTGTCGAAGCAACTAACCCAGGTCAAGTAGTCGTGACCAACACGCACGAACCAGAAAAGACCAAAGTAGAAGTGAGCAAGAAGTGGGAAGATGGAGACAACCAAGATGGTCTTCGTCCAGCCAGCATTCAAGTTCAATTGTACAAAGATGGCCTTGCGACTGATCAAGTGCTAGAACTTTCAGCCGCAAATGACTGGAAAGGTGCATTTGAAAACCTTGATGCCAAGGCAGCTGGGAAAGCCATTGCATATACAGTCAAAGAAGTGACTGTCCCAGATGGTTACAAAGTGACGGTCAATGATAAGGACAAGGCCAATGTCGTCTTGACCAACACGCATGAACCAGCTCTCACAGAGATGAAAGTTACTAAGAAGTGGGAAGATGCCAATGACCAAGACGGTCTTCGTCCAAAATCCATTAAGGTTCAACTCTATGCTGGTGATGAAAAAGTGGGAGATCCAGTTGAGTTGTCAGCAGACAATCAGTGGACTCATACCTTTAGTAAATTAGCTGAAAAGAAAGCCGGTCAAGCTATCAGCTACCGTGTGGAAGAAGTCGCTGTTCCTGAAGGCTACCAAGTCACTGCTGATACCTCTGATGCTGCTCACACGATCTTGACCAATACGCATACTCCTGCGGTGATCGATATTCCAGTGACCAAGATCTGGAATGACCAAGACAATCAAGATGGTCTTCGTCCAGCAAGTATCGTGGTGAATCTTCTTGCCAATGGTGAAAAAGTTGCTCAAAAAGAACTGACCAATGCGACAGATTGGAAAGAAAGCTTCACAGGTCTACCAAAATTCAAGGATGGAAAAGAAATCGTCTATACTCTTCAAGAAGAGAAGGTAGCTGAATATACGACTACAATTGATCAGGCTGCTTATACCATTACCAATACCCATGCACCTGGTAAGACAAGTGTCACGGTCACTAAGAAGTGGGATGATGAGAATGACAAGGATGGAATTCGTCCGAAGAGTATTCGCGTTCAACTCTATGCCAATGATCAAAAAGTCGGTCAAGAAGTAGAATTGTCAGCTGAAAACAAGTGGACCCATACCTTTGCAGATTTAGATGAAAAAGCAAATGGAAACACCATCACTTATACAGTGAGAGAAGTCAGTGTTCCAAAGGGCTATGAAGCTCGTAACGACGAGGATGGTAAAGGAAATGTTATGATTACCAACAAGCATGTTCCAAAAGAAACTCCAAAACAACCAACTCCTCCAAGTTCATCTGAACCAAAGAAACCGGGTCAACCTGAACCTAAAAAACCAAGCCAACCAGAGCCGAAGAAACCAGGCAAAATCTTAGGATTCTTACCAAATACGGGTACGACGATCTCCATTATTAGCCTTGTTTTAGCCTTTGTTTTGGCAAGCATAGCAGTTTATATTTTGAAGAAAAAGAAAAAATAAGCTAGTGCTTCCTCTATAAAATGAAACAAACACCAGAAAAAGTGTTTGTTCATATTGAAGACAAAGTCATCTTAGAAACTTTCCTCTGTGAGAAAAGTTTCAGAAGATGGTCGAATAAATCTAATAAATAAAAATATTTCATCTTTAAAGAAGTTATTAGATTTATATAAAAGAACAGTTTGCCTACGGTCTCAACAAACACCAGAAATGGTGTTTGTTTTTTTCTATCAGTTTTCTCCAATTGATTTTCTGAAGTCTTCAGGGATGTTTGATCTATTTTTTAATTCCCGAACGTTTTTAGGAAAATTTCAGAAAATTCTTGACTTCCATGAAAATAGGAGTATGATTAGTTGTGAACTGTTGAACAAGCATTTTAAAGGAGAAGATCCGATGTCGACTAAGGTGATTCTGCTAGAATGAAGGCAGTTCAACCATAAAAATCTATAGAGCGTTGCGTCCGAAAGTCTAAACAGACACGGCTCTTTAAAAACAAAAGGAGAAGATTATGAAAACAGAACCGATTCATCGTACCAGTATGTGGAAATTTAAGTTAAGTGCTGCCACCATGACTTTGATTCCCGCTGCCGTGGGGATTAACTATGTTGCCAAAGCCTTGGCGGAGGGGTTAAAGTTGCCCGTTTGGCTGGGGTCTTTGGGAACCTTTCTTGCCAGCATGTTGGCTGGGCCGGTTGCCGGTGCCATCAGTGGTTTCATCAACAACGTGATCTATGGGCTGACCTTATCGCCAATTTCAACCGTGTATGCGATTACCAGCATCGGAATTGGGATTGCTGTCGGAGTTTTGCACGCCAATGGGTGGTTCTCGTCAGCGCGACGAGTATTTGTTTCTGCTATTATTATTGCCATCGTTTCAGCTGTCATTTCAACGCCACTCAACGTCATCTTTTGGGGTGGTCAGACCGGTATCGCTTGGGGTGACTCATTGTTTGCGGTAATGGTCGCCAATCATGCACCAGTGTGGCTGGCCTCATTTACCGATGAGTTTGTCTTGGATATTTTGGATAAAGTCTGCGTGGCCTACCTGGCATTCTTCATCTATCGTCAGCTGCCGAAGCGGATGGTGCACTTCTTTAGCGGTGATAAATGATGACTGACCAAACATTGATTTCTGGAGCGCCACGGGTCAAGCTCAAGTGGTACCAGGTGATCGATCCGATTACTAAGCTCTTGTTCATCTTGGACATGACGTTGTTGAGCTTTGCCAGTATGAATTTATTGCTTCAGGCCGGATTAATTCTTGTCGCAACACTGCTATTGTTATTTTCCAAATTGAGTTCTACCATCTTTAAGGCGCTGGGATTCAGTCTGTTTCTGATTTGCACCATGCTGATCATCCAAGGGTTATTTTACAGTCGGAATCAAACTGTGCTGTTTTCTGTGCTTGGGGTGTCGTTCTACAAAGAAGGCCTGATTTACGCCACCACTCTGGGTTGTCGAGTATTGGTGATTATTTTGACCAGTGGCTTTTTTATGGTGACCACGAGTATTTCAGAAAACGCGGCCTATTTGGAACTGTCCGGATTGTCTTATAAAACCGTCTACGTTCTGATGTCGGTGTGTTATATTTTGCCGGAAATGATGCGCAATATGCGGAAAATCCAGCAGGCACAAAAAGTTCGCGGAACCAATCCGCAAAAAACGTTGATTCAGAAATTAAAGTCAGTCCTGCCGGTTCTAATTCCATTGGTGATTAAGACCTTGGATCAATCGATGGCGCGGTCGATTTCTCTTCAACTGAGAGGTTTTGATAATCTCAACCGGACTGTCAGAACCTCCCAGCGCGTGTATCGCCTGTCGCGGACGCTGCACATTGGTCTGACTGGATTGGCAATTTTATTGATTGGGTGGAAGATATGGACGAAGATAAACGGATTGTAATTGAAAATTTGACCACTCGTTATCCGGGTACTGAGCAACCGCAACTGCGTCAGATTAACGCGGAGGTTCATACCGGCCAGGTGGTTGGGATTATCGGGAATAGCCACTCCGGCAAATCGACTTTGTGCCGTGTGCTAGCAGGGGTCATTCCCAAAATTGTGTCTGCTGAGATTGAGGGCGACTGGCACATGTTTGGTCAGCGAGTGTCCGACAATTGGCCCGTTTATAATGCCATGAATGGAGTTGTACTGCAAAATCCAGCTGGCCAACTAAGCGGGTTGGCAGACACGGTTGCCGATGAAATCGCCTTTGACTTGATTAATCAGGGAATGGCTGAAGGACTGATTCAAAAACGGGTTGAAGAAGTTGCCACGCAAATGGGGCTGATTGAACAGCTGAATTTGCGTCCCGAGAGCCTTTCCGGTGGTCAGATCCAGCGGTTGGCAATTGCCACGGCGATTGTGGCTAATCCGGCTGTTTTGATTATGGATGATCCGACCAGTCAGATGGATCCCCTTGGCCGCCGGCAATTTTTCCAATGGCTGGCCCAAGTCAAAGAGACGACTGTCTTCATTGTCACCAGTGAAATTGACGATTTGTGCGAAGTCGCCGACGTTGTGTGGGTGCTGCACGAGGGTCAAATGGTAGCCCAGGGCAGGCCGGGTGAGGTGTTTAATCATTTGGCAGCTGACTGGCAGATTCCAGCCCCGACAATCCAGCAACTTGCTCAAAAAATGGATTGGCACTTGGCTGATGGCCGGTATCCGGTGAATGACGCTGATCTGAAGGAGGTTCGTTATGTCCACAATTGAACTGAGCCACCTGACGTTCACTTATCCGGAACGGTCCTTTAGCTTGGATATTGAAGACAAACACTTCGCCGATCCGATGGTGGCGATTGTCGGCCAAAATGGTGCCGGCAAATCAACGCTCTTCAAATTGTTGACGGGCTTGCTGACACCACAAACCGGTGTGATTAAGATCGATGGAGAAAATTTTAATGATTTTAAACCAGTCGAAAAGTTACTGAAGGTTGGGATTACTTTTCAGAATCCTGACGATCAGCTTTTCAACCCGACCGTTCAACGAGAGGTGGAGTGGAGTGTCGCGCAGGTCATGGATGACCACGACACGATTACGAGGCGGGCTTTAGCGGCTCTAAAAAGAGTTGGCTTGGATGATAAAACAGCTGAAAGTCCATATGACCTGTCATTGTCGGAACGCAAGCTGTTGAGCGTTGCCACAGTTTTGGCAGTGGATCCGGCGATTTATTTATTTGATGAGCCGATGATGTCGCTTGATTGGGAAAGCCGGCGCAAGTTGACCGCAATTTTCCATCAGTTGGCAGATTCGGGCCACCAAGTTGTGACCATCACCCATGACATGGATTGGGTCGCCGCCGAGTTTGAGTCGGTGTATGTTATGGAACACGGGAAGTTTGGCTTCGCCGGCAGTCCACGGGAATTGTTCAGCGATCACGAACTTGTCCAGCGAGTGGGATTACTACCACCGCGGATTATGGACATAGCGGAGTCGCTGGGTGATTCACAGACATATTTATCGGTTAATGATTATTGCCAGAAAAATCGAGATGTATAGAAAAAGTCACCTCTGCGGGTTTTCCAGGTTGAAGGATTAACTTCAGCTTCTGGCAAGAACTCACGGTTCTTTTCTACCATTTGTCAAGTCTATCAAGGCTCTAAGTAAAAAAAGAGATAAGACAGTATCTATTCTGAGGTTACTGTCTTATTTTTAACACTTTTTGATCTATCAAGCCCAGTTCAAAAAAGAACAGCAGGAATTTGTTGCCCGTAAATTGGATGCGGTGGGATGGATCAAGTACTTATCAATTAGTGTGCTTTGGTGGTTAACCATTGGTTTCATTTACCAATCCGTTGGCGCCAATCGTCCGTTCCGTGATTCTATTACCGATGCAACCAATGGTGTTGGTCAGCTCTTGATGACAGCTGTTTACCGTGAACAATGGATTTTTTGGGCTGCTACTAATGTTTTCTCGATCTACTTGTGGTGGGGAGAAAGCCTACAAAATCAAGGGAAATACTTTATTTACTTGATCAATAGTCTAGTTGGTTGGTACCAATGGACCAAGGCTACCAAGAAAGGCTACTAGTAACAATTAAAAAAATACAAGAGGTGGGCATGTTGCTCCACCTCTTTTTGTGATATACTAGAGTAGTTTTTGAGACCTTGTGGAAAAACGCTCATTTCAAAGAAGTAAAAGGAGAAAACATGGACATCTTTTTGAGGAGTATATCCGGCATCCTGGTCATTCTGGGGATGATTTTAGTGGGCTTTGTCATAGGTGAAAAAGGCTGGTTTGATGACAAGTCGCGTGGCTTGATCGCAAAATTAGTCACTCAAATCGCTTTGCCCTGCTATATGCTCTACACCATCACACAGCGCTTCACGGCGGATGCCCTCCTAAAAATGTTACCAGAACCGCGTTTTCCTGCCCTGTCTATGGTCATTTTACTTGGCATCGCGACAGCAGTAGCTAGGATCTTTGCAGTGAGACAAGACCACCGGGGTCTCTTTATTTCCATGTTTTTTAACTCCAATACGATTTTTGTGGGTCTTCCCATTAACCAAGCCCTTTTCGGTGATGCCAGTATTCCCTATGTTTTGATCTATTACATGTGTAATACAACCTTTTTCTGGACTTTAGGGACCTACCTGATCCAGCGAGATGGCGAGGGAGAAGCTCAGTTTGATCTCAAAACGAGTCTGAAAAAAGTCTTTTCACCTCCTCTGATGGGCTTCATCTTGGGACTAGTCATGGTGATGCTGCAGATAAAGCTCCCTGCATTTCTAGCCAGTGATTTGCAGTATCTGGGCAATTTAACAACCCCCTTATCCATGATTTTCATCGGTTTGTCGGTATCTCATGTAAGCGTGAAGCAGTTGGTGCTTGGAAAAGATCAGCTCCTCATTCTACTAGGACGCTTCCTGGTTGCTCCACTCCTAATGGCGACCATTGTTTACTGGGCCCCTCTTCCAAGCTTGATGAAGCAAGTTTTTATCATCCAGTCCGCTATGCCAGTGATGACCAATGCCCCAGTCGTTGCCAGACTCTACGGAGCTGATAGCGATTACGCAGCGGTCATGGTGACAGAGACGACCCTTGCTACCATGGTGGTCATTCCGATACTCATGGTGTTGATGGCCTGATCGTTTAAAAAAAAGTGAAGCAAAAGTCTTGCTTTTCTTTTTATTTGTGTTATACTTGTTCTTGAGTCAGATACAAGTTGTCTAAAGGAGTTTATATGGATACAAAATTTTCAGTAGCCTTACATATCCTAACCATGATTAGTGAGAGTAAGGATACCTTAAGTTCTCAAGCACTAGCAACTAGCGTTGGAACCAATGCGAGTTACATTCGAAAGGTAATCGCTTTATTGAAAAATGCTGGACTAATCCAGTCTCATCAAGGAAAAACGGGCTACCAACTTAGTAAATCCCCAAAGGACATCACCTTACTTAACATTTATTTTGCCACACAAGAAGTCAGCCACATCAGCTTATTTCCCGTTCACCAAAATAGCAATCCAGATTGTCCCGTTGGAAAACATATCCAAGGAGCAGTTTCGCCACTATTTGCTAGCGCTGAAGCTCAACTTGAGAAGGAACTAGCCCACCAAACCTTAGAAGATGTCATTAACAATCTTTATAAAGATGCCAAACAAAAACGAAACTGATTTGCATGCAGATCAGTTTTAAAAAGACCATACTTGTATCTTAATTAGATACAACTAAAAAATAGAAAAGAGAAGACAATGAAAGCCGCACAACATACATCATACAACAAAAAGAATATCACACTGAACATCACAGAAGTCGCTACACCAAGTATCACAGACAAAGAAGTTTTGGTCAAAGTCACCGCTGCTGGTGTTAATCCTCTGGATAATATGATTTCCAGAGGAGAAGTCAAGATGATCGTCCCTTATAAACTCCCACAAACTGCAGGAAATGAAGTGGTCGGTATCATTGAAGAGACCGGTAGACAAGTCAAAAATCTCAAAGTCGGAGACCGAGTTTTTGGACGTTTACCACTTGATCATATTGGTGCCTTTGCAGAATACGTAGCCGTCGATAATCAGGCTCTAGCCAAGGTTCCAGACTATTTGTCTGACGAGGAAGCCGCTGCTGTGCCTTTGACTGCCTTAACCATTATGCAAGCCCTAGAACTCATGGGAGCTCAAGCTGGCAAAACCATCTTTATCTCTGGTGGTACAGGCGGTGTCGGTGGGATGGCGATTCCGATTGCTAAGGCTAAAGGTTTGAAGGTCATTACCAATGGAGCTGGAGATAGCGCTGAGCGAGTATTGAAACTAGGAGCAGATCGTTTTATCGATTACAAAACAGAGGATTATACAAAAACGGTTAGCCAGGTTGATTATGTCCTCGATACCCTTGGTGGCGCTGAGACTGAAAAACAAATGTCTATCATGAAAAAAGGTGGTCAGCTTGTGTCCCTCCGTGCGATGCCAAATGGTGACTTTGCCAAACGGATGAACCTGCCAAAATGGAAACAGATCCTACTTGGACTAGCCGGTCGCAAATTTGATAAGATGGCTGACAAATACGGCGTTCACTACCATTTTATCTTTGTGGAAAGCAATGGCGCTCAATTACAAGAGATAGCAGACCTCTTTAGCAAATTGGAAATCAAGCCATCTATCGATACAGTCTATCCATTTGAAGAAGTGAATAGCGCCTTAGACAAGGTCGCTAATGGTCGCTCGCGTGGAAAAACAGTCCTCAGCTTTAAAAAATAAAAAGGAAAACACAATGTCATATCTTACAACTAAAAATCAATACATCACTGTCCAAGGAAACAAAATCGCCTATCGCGAACTCAGCAAAGGCAAATCAAAACTACCTCTTCTGATGCTGATCCATTTGGCAGCAACCCTCGACAACTGGGATCCAAAACTCTTGGACTTGATTGCTGAAAAGCACCATGTGATTGTGGTCGACCTTCCTGGTGTCGGTGCTAGTCAAGGAAAAGTGGCTCCAACCATTCCTGGAATGGCTGAGCAGACAATTGCCTTTGTAAAAGCCCTTGATTACGATAAGATTAATCTTCTTGGCCTTTCTATGGGGGGCATGATTGCCCAAGAAATCATCCGAATCAAGCCTGATTTGGTCAACCGTTTCATCTTGGCAGGAACAGGACCTCGAGGGGGAAAAGAGGTCGATAAGGTTACAGGGAAAACCTTTAACTATATGGTTAAAGCGGGACTTGAGCGCATCGATCCTAAACGCTATATCTTCTATAACCATGATGAACAAGGAAAAATCGAAGCCTTGAAAGTTCTCGGACGAATGGGAATGCGAATCAAGGAATTTGCGGACAAAGACATGAGTGTGCCTGGTTTCTTGACGCAACTCAAAGCTATTAAACGTTGGGGGAAAGATTCTCAAGACGACCTAAGATTTATCACTCAACCAACCTTAATCGTCAACGGAGACAAGGATATGCAGGTTCCAACGGAAAATTCTTATGATATGCATGAAAAAATAAAAGATAGTAAGCTCATCATCTATCCAAATGCTGGTCACGGTTCGATCTTCCAATATGCAGAGGAGTTTTCAAAAGAACTCATTGCTTTCTTGGAGGACTAATATGGTCAAAACCATTCTAATAACCGGTGCTACGGATGGCATTGGAAAGCACTTGGCAAAGAAACTGGCCAGTGAAGGGCATCAGGTCATCCTTCATGGTCGCAATCCTCAAAAACTGGAATTGGCTACTCAAGAAGTTCGGGCCATTTCCCTGAGAGGCAGAGTTTCCAGCTACTTGGCTGATTTTTCAAAATTAGATGATGTTTATCGATTTGTGGAGGAAATCAAGCGAGACTTTCAAAGGATCGATGTCTTGTTTAACAATGCCGGCCTGTATGCAGGAAAAGAACGAAAAGCAAGTGCTGAAAATGTCGAGTTGACTTTTATGTTATCCGTTCTCGTTCCCTATCTGTTAACAACTGAGCTAAGTCCCTTGTTAGAAAAATCGGCTGACGGCCGTGTCATTAATACCTCTTCCTATATGCATCATTTTGCAAAGGTCAAGGATTTGGACTTTGGATTTGAGAACAACTATCATCCAGGATTGGCCTATAATAATTCTAAACTTTATACCATCTGGATGACACGCTATCTAGCAAGAGATTTCTTTTTAAGAGGTTCAAATACCACCATCAATGCCTATCATCCTGGCTTGATTTCAACCAACTTAGGGAATAATTCTAGTGATGAAAAAACGAAGAAGTCCCTCTTTGGACGCCTGATGAAATCTCTTTCAAAAGATCTAGATCAGGGAATCGAAACAGGCTATTATCTCACCTTATCAGAAGAAGTCAGGGGCTTGACTGGCTACTACTTTGATGAAAAGAAAGTCAAGTCGGTATCTGAAAAAGGCTACACATTTGAAAAAGCACAGAAATTGATGGATTACTGCCAAGAAAAGATTAAAATGTTTCAAGAAAAGCAGGATTTTTAATTCCTTATTGATTTCGTAACTACAAAAAAACTCAAGTTTTCATTGATAAAACTTGAGTTTTTTTAGATGAGGGCTAACAAAATGGTAAGAATCAGAGCAATTCCAATCCGAATGACATGGTGGGTTAGATGGAAGTTTTCTTTGTGCTTGCCATTCCAATAGGCTCCGTAGCAAATCAACCCACAACCAATCAGCCAAAGAGATAGTGCGACAATCGGCAAAAAGAAGTAGAGAATGAGAGAGAAGGCCGCAAGGCTACTTCCTAGAAAAAGTAGGTAAATTCCAAGGGTCTTCTTGCCCTTTTTTAATTCGGAAAGGCTGACTAATAAATGAAGAAGAGCAAAAACAAGGGCTGAGAAGACTGTGATGATGCTAAAAATGGGATAAAGTGACATAGATGTTTCCTTTCTAAGATATGATTGTCTAAGTGCTATTTTTTATGACTGGTTTTATTAAGAATCATAAATGATACTACAAGATTTAAAACGATAACCAGTAAAGTCAAAAAAGAGTAACCATAGAGTTTGACTGAAATTTCAATTTTTTTTAGAAATGCGATGGAGAATAAGCTCGTTAAAATGCCCGTTAACAAGCCAGGAACATATTTTCGAAGGACAATTGTCTGAATCAGATGTCCG
Source organism: Streptococcus sp. W151 (assembly GCF_053010205.1). Lineage (NCBI taxonomy): Bacteria > Bacillati > Bacillota > Bacilli > Lactobacillales > Streptococcaceae > Streptococcus > Streptococcus sp. W151. The sequence continues at coordinate 150,642 of NZ_JBRKNT010000003.1, forward strand.
AAAATATGGTAGATATAAGCAATTACAATGGTTGCGTAAATAGTATAGTTGCTAAACTGATAGCTAAGAAAAAGTGATAGAAGCAGGATCAGAAACTGCTCCAAAACAATGGCATTGAAAGTAAAAGGAGTGTAATAAGAAAGGAATCGAATATCTGGAAACCGTGCTGATAGTTTTTTGACAAAGGATGGCATCCATATGATTTCCTCAAGTTCGTGAAGCATGAATAAGGCTGGAAAGAGAAAATAAAATTGAGTGAGGGTCATTAAAAAAACTTCTTTCTAGTTTGAACCAACTTTCAGTATCTCCAAATAAAACTGGATGACCTCTTGTTCGGTGTAAGTCTTGCCTTTTTTCAACCACCAGCTAAGGGTTTCGATAAAGTGGCTGACGACCAAGTGCTTGAGATAGGAGTGAGGAATGTTGGGGTGTGCTTGAATCAGTTCGTCGGCTAACATGGGGTAGACGTCATGTTCCAGTTCTTTTCGCAGCTGCCGGATAAAATAATCGTTTTTTGAAAGCAAGAGGCTGGTCACATGGTCTTGATTTTTCTTGAAATGCTGAAAGATATGGGCTAGGTAGTCTTGGGGAGAGAGCTGATCATCTCGCTCAAAGAGGTGGTGAAAGAGTTTTTGGCAGAGTTCATCCAGCAAGAGTTCCTTACTCTCGTAATGGCTGTAAAAAGTTGAACGCCCCACATCAGCACGGTCAATAATTTCCTGAACGGTAATGATATCGTAGTCTTTTTGGTTGAGTAAGTGTAAAAAAGCATGATAGATAGCTTTTCTAGTTTTGGTAATACGACGATCCTGTGTTGTCATATGGACACTTTGAACAAATTGTTCAGTAACGTACATCCTAAACAGTTTGCCCCTATCCTTTCTTTTTAGAGTTAGAGATAATACTATTACTAGTATACCAAAGGAAGGTTAAAAAATGAGTTCAAAACGTGCTGTTTGGCTGGCTTTTTTCTTGAATCTAAGCTTTGCCATTGTTGAGTTTATTGCAGGGGGAATCTTTGGTTCCAGTGCTGTTCTCGCTGATTCTGTCCATGACTTGGGGGATGCTCTAGCCATTGGCCTCTCGGCCTTTCTAGAAACGATCTCCAATCGTCAAGAAGATAGTCACTATACCCTAGGCTACAAGCGTTTTAGCTTATTAGGGGCTTTAGTAACGGCAGTCATACTGATGACCGGATCTAGCATGGTGATTTTGGGAAATGTAAGCAAGCTTTTCCACCCTCAGCCTGTCAATGACGAAGGGCTTCTTTGGTTGGGAATGATTGCTATCAGTGTCAATGTGCTGGCGAGTCTGGTCATTCGCAAGGGGCAAACCAAGAATGAATCCATTCTCAGCCTGCATTTTTTGGAAGATACCTTGGGTTGGGTCGCTGTCATCTTGATGGCCATTGTCCTCCGATTTACGGACTGGTATATCCTAGATCCCCTCTTGTCTCTTGCTATTTCCTTCTTTATTCTGTCCAAAGCCATTCCACGTTTTTGGAGCACGCTCAAGATTTTCCTGGATGCTGTGCCAGAAGGGGTAGATATCAAGCAAGTTAAGAATGATTTAGAGCAGTTGGACAATGTCGCTAGTATCAATCAGCTTAATCTTTGGACCATGGATGGACTAGAGAAAAATGCTATTGTTCATGTTTGTCTCAAACGGATGGAAGACATGGAGGTCTGCAAAGAAGCGATCCGTGCCTTGCTCAAAGAGAGAGGCTTTCAAAATGTCACCATCGAAGTGGATGAAGACCTAGCAACTCACCGCGCCCATAAACGCAATATTGAGGAGCTGGAAGTAGATCAAAGTCATCACCACCACCATTAATGAAGAGTTGGTACGAGCAGAAGCCCATGAAAAAGTGTATACTATAGGTAAGTAAGCAATAGAAAGTAGGTCGTCCCTATGAAGAAAACAGTCTATACAAGAGCTGGGCAAGTGGGCCTTGTAGAAGTAGAACGTCCACACATCGAAGCACCAGATGATGTCATTCTTCGCATCGTTCGCACCTGTGTCTGTGGCTCTGATCTATGGAGCTACCGTAATCCAGATATTGAAGAGGGGCACCAAAATAGTGGCCACGAAGCTATTGGGATTGTGGAAGAAATCGGAGAAGCTATTACAACGGTGAAACCGGGTGACTTTGTGATTGCGCCTTTCACCCATGGCTGTGGGGAGTGTGATGCTTGTCGTGCAGGTTATGATGGGACATGTGACCGCCATATCGGCACTAACTGGTCTGATGGGGTGCAAGCGGAGTACATGCGCTTCGAGTATGCTAACTGGGCTCTTGTCAAGATTCCTGGGCAACCGTCAGATTATACAGAAGCCATGCTCAAATCCTTTTTGACGCTGGCAGATGTCATGCCGACAGGCTACCATGCGGCGCGTGTGGCTCATGTGAAACGGGGCGACAAAGTGGTTGTCATCGGGGACGGTGCTGTGGGTCAATGTGCGGTTATCGCAGCCAAAATGCGTGGTGCATCGCAAATCGTCCTTATGAGTCGCCACGAAGACCGTCAACAAATGGCTTTGGAATTTGGTGCGACAGCAGTCGTAGCGGAGCGTGGGGAAGAAGGCATTGCCAAGGTCCGTGAAATCCTTGGTGGAGGAGCGGATGTCGCTCTTGAATGTGTCGGTACCGCGGCAGCTGTCGATCAAGCCCTTGGGGTGCTTCACAATGGGGGTCGCTTAGGCTTCGTCGGTGTGCCTCACTACAACAACCGTGCGCTTGGATCGACCTTTGCCCAAAACATTTCAGTGGCAGGTGGAGCAGCCTCTGTCACCACCTATGACAAGCAGTTCTTGCTCAAGGCCGTCCTTGATGGTGACATCAATCCAGGCCGTGTCTTTACCCATAGCTATAGCTTGGACGATATTAATCAAGCTTATAAAGATATGGATGAACGCAAGACCATTAAGGCCATGATTGTCATTGACTAACAAAAAAATTCTAGTAGAGGCTGTCTACTAGAATTTTTTTGTAGTGAAATCAGTTCTTACTTCAAATCCGACATCACTTGTTTCTTGGTAAAGGTGCGTTCTTGTTTATTGGCTAGGGCCTTGATACGCGCATCTAAAAGGATGGCCCGACCTTCGGCACTTCGGGTATAGACCAGGTCGTACTTACCCAGGCTCTTTCGAATCTGCTCGACAAAGGCTTGGGCCTCTTCTTTACGTTTGTCAAAGAGGCTTGGCACGGCGAAATATTCTGTCTGGTCGGATACTTTTTCCTGGGCTTTTAGGATGTAACGCTGGTTTTCAATCGGTGCGAAAAATTCGATCATGGTTTGCGAGAAGACTTCTTTCTCTCGCATGGTTCCGCCCTTCATATAGATCAGCGTGTTGATGGCATCCTTTCTATCTCGGACCACTTGGATGCGGGTCTCCTGGGTTTGAATCTGGCCAGAAATGAGTAAAGCTTGGTGAATGGCCTGGCCAAAAACTTCTAATCGTTTATAAGGGCTCTTATAGAGATAGTAGCGGAGCCAAGCAAGGAGTGCGAGAACAGCTAAGACGAATAGAAGAATAAGAGAAGCTGTATTCCATCCACCTCTATGTGAATAGTAAATCAGGTTGGCGAAAGAATCGGTCAAAGTAGCGGCCGTCAGCCAACGAGCTAGCTTTCTAGCATCAAAAAATAGGGCCAGGGGCAGGAAGTGTTTATCCACTTGGACCTCGTTTGCAATCTCCATATTCTCCAGAATCGGAAGAGCTTTTTGCCAGCCATCCCGGAGTTCTTGACGATGGGTAGAGCGCTCTAAGGTCTCTTCGTTGAGTTTCTGTAACTGTCTTTTAGTATAGCGGATATTGTCAAAGGCCAGACGCTCGATACCGGATTCGATAAAGGGTTTCTTGTAGTGGAGGCCTAAAAATTGCTTCATCCGTCTTTCTAAGAGCTCCAGATCAGGACTGTATTCTTTCAGCTGATCAGTGATGGCTTCGATCTCTTCCTTTTCAAGATCTGACTTTTCATACCATTTCTTTAAGGAAAGATTGATGGAGACCAGATGCCAGATGTTACTGGTCTTGTCTGGATCTTGGGGCCACACTCGAATGGCACGGCCTCGCATTTGGTTGCTGAGCATAAAGCTACCGACAAAGCTCGCTAGGATTAGGGAGTTGACACAAGGAGCATCCCAGCCTTCTCCTAGAAGAGACTTGGTTCCAATCACGACTTGGATGAGTCCCTCTTGAAAGAGCTGGGTCACAGCTGTCACCAAATCATGTTGCGAACCAACCAAGCGAACCTTGAGAAAGTCATCAGGGGATAATTGGCCGACACTTTGGTAAGTCAGCCGATTCGCTCCTAGAAGCTCTTCTAGTCTTGGCTTAGCAACTGTCGGGATGATAACGATACTACCTGTTAGGACAGCGATGGCAGGAGGAGTCGTTAGCTCTATGCTTTCTCTGCGAATGGATTCAAAATACGAGAGCACTCCCAATTGAGTGAATTGGGCCTCCTTGTCCCCTAGATGAACTTCAAAGTCTTGACGAATGTAGTCTGTTAAGACCAGTTGGCGCAGTTGATTTCCGAGGGCCTGGTATTCCGCCTTGAAAATCTCTCGAACCGCATTGAGTTTTCCCAGGGATTGGTTGAGCAGGAGGTCTTGTTTTTTATTGCGGACCAGTTTGACTTGTTTTCGATCGATCAAGCTCGCTGCTTTTAATTCATGGAGGACTTGCTTTTCGTATTCTTCTGGTAGATTGTACCAGTGGGGAACCTGAAAGAGCAGACCTTGCAGGAGAATTTCAAGCCAGTCCATGGTGAAAGCAGGTAGTTTTTTAGCTCCTAAAAGGTCCTGGAAACGTTTAGGAAAGGCGATTCCCCTGCTTCGAAGAAAAATCAAGGTAGCAGAGAGATACTTGGGTTCATTAAGCAACTCATCATCACTAATCTGACCTGATAAGGCCTGACAGGATTGCAGGTATTGACAAAAGAGGGGGTCTGAAGTCAGTTGCTGCAAGAGAGTGTTCTTTTGTTGGCTAAAGGCATCCAACTGAGCCTGCTCTTCCTTGGTTGGAAAGGCAAAGAAGACATAGTCCTGATGGGGACAAAGGGTCTCTTCCTTGACCAATTCAGGAACCGTAATTTCCTCATCAATCTCGCCACACATGCGGATATACCGTTCCCAAAGGGCAGGGTCCCCTTCATAGGGAGGGGTAGCGGTGAGGGAGATCATCTTTAAGTCAGGGAAGGCTTGACGAAAGGCTTCCAAGCTCTTCCACCACTCATTGCGCAAGTGGTGACATTCATCTAAACAGAGGGTTCCAAGTGAGATGTCTTTGAAAGTAGTAAAGATATCAAAGCCTTTGAAATCAAAGGTTTCAATCTCTGCCTGGTCATCGGTATCTTCAGCTTGCGATTGACCAACGACTTGGTTCATGGCGCTGTGGAGGGCCTGATAGGTAGCCACAGTAATCAGCTTAGGATGTTTGAGGTCCTGAGAGATCAATTGCTCCACTTGGCCTTCATCTTTCAAGAATGCTTGGATAATCCGGTCGACCCATTGCTGGCGAATCGTGACTGTAGGTGCCAAGATAAGAGTTGGTTGCCCAAAACGTCGGATAAATTCGATACCCAAGGTTGTTTTTCCGGAGCCAGGAGCCGCTACCAAATGCAGGTGACCATCCGCCATAAAAGCGTCACTCTTATCGAGAACGCGTTTTTGGTAGTGTCTCCATTGACCTGTAAAAGCTAGTTCTTGTAACATAGGTTTCCTCCCTTGTACTGTCCCCATTATAACATAGCGAAGGACAAGAATCTTTTGGTAGAAGCTGAAGATTTCTACTTTCTAATGAGAATGGCAAACAGGAATCATTCGGACAGAGCGAAAAAGCCCAATCAACGGATTAGGCTTGTTAACGTTAGTCTTTCTTTGTTTTGCGAGAGAGACCAAAGGCAGCACCCATGCTAAGAAGACCAAGGCCAAGAGTTGTCAAGGCAGTTGAGGTCGTGCTTCCTGTATTTGGAAGGCTTGCTTCTTTTTGAGGAAGAGCTGCTGGTGCGATATAGACTTCTGTTTTCACAGGCTCGTTTTTAGCTGGTGTGAAGACTGTCGGTTTCGCAGGAGTGACAACAGCCGGTTTCTGAGGAGTAGGAGTCGGTGTTGCAGGTGTTTGGATGCTAGGCGTTTGTGGTTTTGCTTTCGCCACGCGGTGAGTTTTTGAAATCAACTCATACTTATCTGTTTGGACTTTGAAGACACGACCTTTTTGTACAGTTTCAACAACTTTATTGGCAAATTGAACGTTCAACAAGTCAGCAAAATCTTTGCGGATATCTAGGTAGAGACCATTTGTCCCATTGACCAATGGATCAAAGTCTGTTTTAATAGATTTATATGTTTTACCAACTACGGTCAAAGAGATACCTGCATCTTGAAGGGCCTTCAGAGTCGCTTCTTTCGTTGGTGTATCTTTTGTAAGATCAATGTCCTCGTCTGTAATCAAGAAAGCAAAGCGATGGTTGTTTGCCCCAGTCCCCCAGTTGTAGTCCGCTGAAGTAGCGATGTGGTGCAATGGAACAGTAGCATTTTCATCAGCACCATAAGTTTTGATAGTTTTCAGAGCAGAAATAAAACTTTCTGGATCCGTTGTGAATTTTGATCCGTTAAAATCAAAGTATTGTATACGATCTGATCGTTCAAATGCAACCAATCCCAAGCGTGCTTGGATATTTTTTGCAGATAAATTACGAACAAAGGTCTCAACGTTCTTCATTGTATCATTGATATGTGAATCCATCGAAGTTGATTTATCAATGACAAAGACGATGTCGGATGTTGCTTGGACTTCTTTTTTATTGACGATATCTGCTTCTTTTGTCACTTCGACGAGGCTTGTTTTATTGACGGTTTCTGTCGTTGTCTCAGTGTAGTCAGCTGTTTCTTTGGTTGATGTAGCTGTCTTAGTTGAAGAGACTGGTTTTGAAGCGCCAACAGGTGTGTCTTGATCTGCTAAGCTAGTCGTTTTGATGGTTGCTGTTGAAGTAGTGGTTGTGTCTGCGCCGTCTGTTTTAGCAGATGGGCCAGTTTTCTTGACGTCCACAGCGATGACATCGCCGGTTTTTGCTTTATCAGCAGGAACAACTGGTGTATTGGCTTTGGCATTGATTTCTTCTGTTGCAGCCGTGATAGGTGATTTTGTTTCTGTAGAAGTTGCAGGAGCGGCTTGGGTTGTGCTAGGTGCAACGTCATCAGCAGAAGCAATAGTCGTTCCTGTGAAGACAGTTCCTAAAACAACGGAAGCTAAAGTTAAAGTTTGTTTACGTGAAATAGTATATTTTTTCAAAATACGTCCCCTTTTTAATAAACTTTTTTCTATCATACCGATTTTTCACAAACTTGTCAACGTTATAATAATCAAGGGTTTTGTTGGTTTTTATATCCCTAGTTATTGATAAAAAATCAAACGGGAGAAATATGCATAAAATAGGTTTAATATACAAATTATATAAAAAGAAATAGGATTCCTACAAATTTGCAGGAATCCTTATTTTATCGGCATTTCTACTATATTTTTTATCCGTAAAAAATACTAGCTAGTCACTTTATTTATGTTTCTAAATCAACACATAGGTTTCAACTGCTTGCCCAGCCCCGTTTTCATTGTTGGTCTTTGTCACGACAGTCGCTCCCTCTTTCACTTCTTGTGGAGCGTTGCCCATAGCGACCCCGATGCCTGCTTTTTTGAGCATAGGGAGGTCGTTGAAGTTGTCTCCCATGGTGAGGACTTCTTCTAAGCTCAAGTGGTAGTGGTTGGTGAGCTCAACCAGAGCATCTTCTTTGGAAACGTTCTTAGCTGTGACTTCTAGGTAGTTGGCTTTGGAGAGATAAAAGGCGGTAGAAGGGAAGTCGTCGGCAGAAATAGTGCGATAGAGAGTTTGGATCTCTTCTGGCTCCCCGATTAAGAGCAATTTGTGAAGGAGCTTTGTCGCATCCAGCAAAGGATCCAATAGGGGAAGAATGAGAGGTTTTTCCCCTGTAATCCGGGCCTCCTCTTGACTCCATTGGTCAAGGCGGTCGGTTATCCAGTTTTTTCCACTATAGAGGTTGATCGAAACCTGAGGAAAGTGTTGGTTGGCCCAGTTGATAAAGTTCCGGGCCTCCGTCTTGTTCAAAGGGTGCTCGAAAAGAACCTGCTCTCCCTTTTGGATCAAGGCACCATTGTAGCAAGCCATGGGGCAGTCTTCTATACCGAGTTCTCTGGCAATGGGAGCCATCCCTTTTGGAGAACGAGCAGAGGCCAGTACGAAAGGAATGGTTTCGCGTTTTAAATCCGGGATCAAGGCTGCCAACTGTGGATCGATCTGATGGTGGTCATTTAAGATAGTACCATCGATGTCGCTGATGATGAGACGAATGTGAGACATAATGGGGACCTCCTAATAGAGAATAGTGGTTTCACTGCCGATTTGTTTAAGGATGTCAGGGCTTGGTTTTTGATCAGTAATCCAATAGTCAAATTGCTTGAGACGAGCGAGATAGTAGTTAGCATGTTGGTGGAACTTGACACTTTCTGCTACCAGCACCTTGGTACGAGTCCGCTCAAAAACGAGAGACTTAACCGCAACGTCTTCAGCATCCTCAAAGGTGACTTCGCCATTGGCTAAGCTACTCGCTCCAAAAAAAGCAAGATCAAAGCGAAGATTGTCCAGTATTTGTGCTTGATTCGCGTCATAGTAGAAGCGGTTTTTAGGGTAGAATTTCCCGCCTAAGAGATGAACGTCAACCTGGGAATGGCTACTGAGCTGGATGGCATTGTCAAGGGAATGCGAATAGACCGTGACTTCTTTATTCAGCATGCCAGCAAGCAGTGTCATCGAGGTGGAAACGTCGAGAAAGATCACTTGTCCATCTTGGATCAATTGCAGGGCCTTTTGAGCCATGGCAGTCTTTTCCTTGTTGGCTTTCTGACTGCGGTCTAGGTAAGAAGGGCCGGGTTCTTTGTTTAAGAGGAGAAGTCCACCATGGGTCCTACGGACTAGCTGGCGTTGGCTCAGAAGGGCAAAGTCTCTGCGGATAGTATCTTTTGAGACCTTGAAATAGTCGACCATTTCTTTAGCGGATAGCTGTTTTTTCTCTTCTAAAAGTTCTAGGATTTTTTCGAGCCGTTGTTCCTGGTACATGAATTCGCTCCTTATTGCTGTTCTTGTCTTCATTGTACATCATTTTGTAAGCGGATGCGAGTTTTATTAAGTGTATTTAAGTGTTTATGATCTTTTTCTTATAAAACCTTATTTCTGACGTTTGTTTTAAAGGGGGAATTCTGCTATAATATGTCAAAATAATGTGGAGGTTTCCTTATGGCCAGTGAATATGAAAAAATGATTGCAGGTGACTATTATAGACCTGCGGACCCTGAATTACGGGCTTTGGCCAAAGCTTCTCGGGAGAAACAAGAAGCCTTTAACCAAGAAGTAGACCCTAAAAAAGGGGCCACCATCATCAAAGAGTGGTTTGGCTCTACTGGCGACAACCTCTATCTCAATCGTCAAGTCCTTGTGGATTACGGCGTCAACATCCATTTGGGAGAGCATTTCTATGCCAATTACAATTTGACCATGTTGGATATATGTCCCATTACCATTGGAAAGAATGCCATGATTGGTCCTAATTGCCAATTTTTGACCCCCTTACACCCACTGGATCCAGACGAGCGTAATTCTGGTCTCGAGTACGGAGCTCCGATTACCATTGGGGACAATTTCTGGGCAGGAGGAGGTGTCACCATCCTTCCTGGTGTCACGCTGGGTGATAATGTGGTCGCTGGTGCTGGGGCAGTCGTGACCAAGTCCTTTGGAGATAATGTAGTTCTTGGAGGAAACCCAGCCCGTGTTATCAAAGAAATACCCGTCAAAAAGGAGAAGGGATGATCCAAAAACATGAAATTCCTATTTTAGAGTTTGATGACAACCCGCAGGCAGTCATTATGCCGACTCATGAGGGGTTAGACCTGCACTTGCCTGAAAAATGCGTTTATGCTTTCTTAGAGAATGAGATTGATCGCTTTGCGAAAGCTGTCGGAGCCAAACAAGTAGCCAGCTTTGTCTCAGCTACCAAGACCTATCCGGTTTATGTCATGGAGCACCAAGGAGAGGAAATCTGCTTGGCACAAGCGCCAGTTGGATCTGCACCTGCTGCCCAATTCATGGATTGGTTGATTGGCTACGGGGTGAAGAAGATTATTTCAGCAGGTAGCTGTGGCGTCTTGGTGGACATGGAAGAAAATGCTTTTTTGATTCCGACCAAGGCCTTGCGAGATGAGGGAGCTAGTTACCATTATGTGGCGCCTTCTCGGTATATAGAAGTGGATCGTCGCGCACTGACTGCCATTGAAACGGTTCTAAAACAAGCGTCCATTGCCTATCAAGAGGTCATGACTTGGTCGACCGACGGCTTTTATAGAGAAACGCCCGACAAGGTAGCCTATCGCATTGAAGAAGGATGTAGTGTGGTGGAGATGGAGTGCGCCTCACTGGCAGCAGTAGCTCAGCTTCGTGATGCGGTTTGGGGCTTGCTCCTATTTACCGCAGATTCTCTTGCAGACCTGGGAAATTATGACCAGCGTGACTGGGGGTCTGAAGCATTTGAGAAAGCCTTAGAATTATGCCTAGAAATGGTTCATCACTTGTAGGTTTATTCTCTTTTTATGATACAATGAAGCTATGTTAGTCAAATTATTTTTTAAACAATGGCAGTCTAAGATTAAAAGCCTGTCTCCGGCAAGGCGAATCTTTCTCAGCTTTGCCTTAGTTATCTTGATCGGCTCTTTCTTATTGAGTCTGCCTTTTGTCCAGCAAGCAAGCTCAAAAGCAGGTTATATCGACCACCTCTTTACAGCAGTCTCTATGGTCTGTGTAACGGGGCTCTTTACCCAGTCAGTGGCTTCGACCTATAATGCCTGGGGGCAGTTGATCTGTATGCTCTTGATTCAGATTGGTGGCCTGGGGATCTTGACCTTTATCGGTCTCTTCTTTATGGAAAGCCGCCAAAAGCTCAGCTACAAGGACCGGCAGACCATTCGGGATAGCTTTGGCTTTAGTAATAACCAGAGCTTGGCTCGTTTTGTCCGTTCTATTTTCATTACCACCTTTACCATCGAAGGACTGGGGGCCTTGCTCCTCATGATTCGCTTCATTCCTCGCTTTGGCTGGGACCATGGAATCTTTAACTCCATCTTTGTCGCGGTTTCCGCCTTTTGTAATGCGGGCTTTGATAATTTTGGGGACGATAGTATGATGAGTTTCCAGACCGATTGGTTGGTCAATCTGACCTTGTCTGCCCTTATTATTACTGGGGGCTTGGGCTTTATGGTTTGGTTTGACCTAGCCACCAAGGCCCGCAATCAATCAGGACGGCGAACTCTTCGCTTCCATACCAAGGTGGTTCTCTGGTTAACGGCGGCGATCCTTCTCTTTGGGACAGTGACTAGTCTTATGACCGAGTTTAATAATCCAGCAACGATTGGGTCCCTTCCATTAGGAGAGAAGATCTTGGTCAGCTTCTTCCAAACTGTCAGTATGCGGACGGCTGGTTTTGCTTCGCTAGATTATACAGCAGTCCGGCCAGTGACGCTCTTTATCTATCTCTTACAGATGTTCCTAGGTGGGGCACCAGGTGGGACAGCAGGGGGCATGAAGATCACCACTTTCCTGGTCCTCTTGCTCCTGGCTCGGAAGGAACTGTTGGGGCTACCACATACCAACTTAGGAAAACGAACAATTTCACCGGACCTTGTTCAACGTTCCTTTGGGACAGCGGTGATATTCCAGTTGACCTTCTTAGTGGGGCTATTAGGAATCTGTTTGGTGACGCCGGATGGCCAACGCTTTATTTATTTGGTCTTTGAGGTGGTATCCGCTCTAGCGACAGTGGGAGTGACCGCCAATGTAACCTCGACCTTAAATGGAGCGGGACTAGGCATTATCATGGTCCTCATGTTTATTGGGCGGATCGGTCCCTTGACCCTCATGGTCAGCTTGAACAATTACCAAGCCAAGAAAGTAGATACCTTGCAGTATGCCAAGGCAGACATCATTATCGGATAGGAGAGACTTATGGCAAATCGAACCATTGGAATTTTAGGATTAGGAATTTTTGGACAGAGTGTTCTGAAAACGCTGCAGGACCAGGATGTGGATATTATTGCAATTGACGATCACGCAGATGTGATCAACCAGTATGAATCCATGATTACAACTGGAATTGTCGGGGATATTACAGACTTGGATCTCTTGGATGCGGCAGATATTGGGAATTGTGACACGGTCGTGATCGCGACGGGGGAAAACCTGGAGTCCAGCGTGCTGGCTGTCATGCACTGTAAGGCCCTTGGTGTTGAAAACGTCATTGCCAAGGTTAAAAATGAAGTGACCAAGGAAGTCCTTGAGAAAATTGGGGCTGATTTGGTCATTTTACCAGAGGTAGAAGCGGGAATGTCTCTAGCCAAGATGATCCTCTTCCAACACGGGATTGAAGTCTTCCAGTTGGATGAAGCAGTGGTGGTGGTCGAGTTTACGGTTCCAGCTAGCTGGGTAGGAAAAAGCATCCGAGACTTGGAAATCAGAGACCAATATCAACTCAATATCATCGGCTATCGAGATGGAGAAGACCAGCCTTTGCGAAGTCAGATTGGTCCCGACTTTATCTGGCCAGAAGGGGTGCGCGTGATGGCGGTGACAGACAACCAGTATCTAGATAGAATCCAAGACCTCTTAGAGGAAACAAACTGAGAAAACGACCGAATGGTCGTTTCAGAATGTTGATAACCTATTTTTTAACTAAAATAGGTGAAATGATTCTGCAGAAAAATGATTTTTAATTTTTACTCCGCAGACGCCCTCTGTATCTTAATTAGTCATGGAACTTCCTGGATTGCTGAAATCATCCACTGGATAATTTCACCTAACGTCCGTCCTCAAGGTCGTCAAGAATCTCTTGCCATTTTTCCTCATGCATGCCTCGGCAGATATGTTTGGATCGAGTCTCATGTATCTCTTGATCCATTGGGAAGTTGATCTTATAAAATTTTAGGAAAGGCTCTGTCAGATGTTGACAGGCCTTTTTTTGAGTGCTATAGTAAAAAACGTAAACGCTTACGCAGTGAGGAGAAGCAGATAAAAAGCGGGCAGTCAGATGCCCCATAAAAAGAGGAGGAAAGACAAATGGCAGGATCAGTGATACAGGGAGAGAACTACCGAATCTCCGTATTAACGGAATCTTTGGTGCGCTTGGAATATTCAGAGGGTGGTGTTTTTGAAGATGGTCAGACGCAAGTTGTGCAAAATCGTGATTTTGGACCTGTTGCCTGTGAGGTCGTAGAGACAGAAGAGGTCCTCGATCTGCATACGGAGCATCTCCACCTTCATTTTGAAAAAGGACCTTTTAGATCGGATCGGCTTTTTATCGAGCTCAAGGGTCAGTATGCAGTCTATGGTAGCCGGTGGCACTATGGAGATCAGCCTGAGACCTTGAAAGGGACCAGTCGGACGCTTGACGAGGTCGATGGAGCTATGGAGTTGGAAGATGGGATCTTGAGCAAGGCCGGTTATGCTCTTTTGGACGATTCCAGTTCCTACTTGTATGATGTCGAAAGCGGATTCAGAGCACGGCCATGTCCAGAAGTGGATCTGTATTTCTTTGGTTATGGGCGCGATTATCTAGGGGCCTTGAAAGATTTTTACCATCTGACGGGACAACCCCCCCTCTTGCCACGTTATGCTCTGGGAAACTGGTGGAGTCGGTATTGGCCTTATACCAGTCAGGAGTACACAGATTTAATGGATCGTTTCAAAGCTGAAGGGGTACCTTTGGCTGTCAGTGTGATCGATATGGACTGGCACAAGACAGCAATTCCTGCTCGCTTTGGAAGTGGTTGGACGGGCTATAGTTGGAACCAGGACTTGATTCCTGATCCAGCTGCCTTCTTACATGGTCTGCATGAGCGTGGTTTAAAGGTGACCTTAAATGTCCATCCAGCAGATGGCATTCGTGCCTTCGAAGATGCTTACCCCTTGGTCGCAAAACGCTTGGGATTAGATGCGGAAAAAGAAGAAGCGGCTAGCTTTGACTTTTACAGTCCAGCCTTTCGCGAAGCTTATTTCGAAGATGTCCACCATCCCTTGGAAAATCAAGGAGTCGACTTTTGGTGGATTGATTGGCAACAGGGAAGTCATGGCAAGATGGATCCCCTTTGGTTGTTAAATCACTATCATTATCTAGACAATTGCCGAACAGGTCAAGCTGGTCTCATCTTATCGCGTTATGGGGGTCCTGGCAGCCACCGGTATCCGATCGGTTTTTCAGGGGATACCATTGTGACATGGGAATCCCTAGCCTTTCAACCCTATTTTACCAGCACAGCTTCAAATATCGGTTATACGTGGTGGAGTCACGATATTGGTGGCCATATGAGGGGTTACTATGATGAAGACTTGGCACTTCGCTGGTTGCAATTTGGGGTCTTTAGCCCGATCAATCGTCTCCATAGTTCTTGTAATGCCTTTAACAGCAAGGAACCGTGGTTTTACTCGCCTGAGACCTGTCGCTGGATGAAGCAGTATTTGCGCCTGCGTCACAGCTTACTACCTTATCTTTATACCATGAATGTGGCGACGCATGAAGAAGGACTGCCTTTGGTTCAGCCCCTCTATTACCATTACCCAAACGAAGAAGAGGCTTATGAGGCTAAAAATCAATATTTCTTTGGTAGTGAACTCATGGTGGCCCCAATTACAGAGGCTCTGGATCCTGTCTATCATAGTGCTTCTGTGAGTGTTTGGTTCCCAGACGGAGTATGGTATGATTTCTTCCATGATTGGAAGTACGAAGGAAAAGGCAAACTCACAGTCTTTAGAGCTAGCCAGGATATTCCGGTCTTTGCGCGTGCAGGAGCCATCATCCCTATGGATGCACAACCGCAGACAGGGGTAGAGCTCCCGGAAATGCTGGACTGGCATCTTTTCCCAGGTGACAATCGTTCCTTCGTACTCGTTGAAGGAGAAGGAGATAACCGGGTTGAAACCCGCCTAACTGTCAATTGGGATGAAAGAAAGATTAGACTGGATCTAACAGGGGATCTAGCGCTACTTCCTGAAAAGAGACAGCACCGGTTCTTCCTCCATACCTTTGTGACAGCCCCTATCTTAGTGGACAATCACAGTCAGGAAATTGCGATGGGTGAGCTGCGATCACGTCCTATTGCCAAAGAAGATCGGATGTTTGAGCTCTTGAAATCTGCCAATCTGGCCTACGATAGGAAGAATGAATTGTTTGTGGCTTGTTCAACAGCCAAGGATTTGAAACAGTTGATGAAGATCATTACGCCTTTAGAGGAAGGTTTGCGTCAACGTCTCTTTGAAGTGATTTATTCCAGTGAAGAGAATGAAGACTTGTAAACTCTTGCAATTTCACCCCTATTTTTGTATGATGAAAGTGATTTCACAATCATAAAGGAGAAGAGAAAATGGAACAAAAATGGTGGCATAATGCCGTAATTTACCAAGTTTATCCAAAGAGTTTCAAGGATAGTAATGGCGATGGCATCGGGGATCTCAAGGGGATCACGAGCAAGCTAGACTACTTGGAAAAATTAGGGATTACAGCGATCTGGCTCTCACCAGTCTACAAGAGTCCCATGGATGATAACGGCTATGACATCTCGGATTACGAGGATATTGCCTCCATCTTTGGTAGCATGGAAGATATGGAGGAATTGATCGCAGAAGGCCATAAACGCAAGATCAAAATCATTATGGACTTGGTGGTCAACCATACCTCTGATGAGCATGCTTGGTTTATTGAAGCACGTGAAAATCCAGATAGTCCAAAGCGGGAATTCTATATTTGGCGCGATGAGCCCAATGGCATTATTTCTGCTTTTAGTGGCTCTGCTTGGGAATTGGATGAAGCATCAGGCCAATACTACCTGCATAACTTCAGTAAGAAGCAACCAGACCTCAACTGGGAAAACGAGGAGCTTCGTCATCAGATCTATGACATGATGAATTTCTGGATTGACAAGGGAATTGGTGGCTTCCGTATGGATGTCATCGATATGATCGGTAAGATCCCAGATCAGGAAATCATCAGCAATGGTCCCATGCTCCATCCTTACTTGAAGGAAATGAATCAAGCCACCTTTGGCGATAAGGATCTGCTCACCGTAGGAGAAACTTGGGGAGCGACTCCAGAGATTGCTAAGCAATATTCCAATCCAAAAAATCAAGAATTGTCCATGGTCTTCCAATTTGAACACATTGGTCTTCAATACCAACCAGGGCAACCAAAATGGCACTACGCTAAAGAATTGGATGTGCCAAAATTGAAAGAAATTTTCACCAAGTGGCAGACGGAATTAGGAAAAGACGAAGGCTGGAATTCCCTCTTTTGGAACAACCACGATCTCCCACGCATCGTGTCAACTTGGGGGGATGATGGCGACTACCGTGTCAAATCTGCCAAGGCTTTAGCAATTCTGCTTCACTTGATGAAGGGGACTCCGTATATCTATCAAGGGGAAGAAATCGGGATGACCAATTATCCATTTAAGACCCTCGAGGATGTAGAAGATATCGAGTCAATCAACTATGCCCATGAAGCCTTAGAAAAAGGAGTGCCACTCGAAGTGATCATGGATCAGATCCGCCATATTGGTCGGGACAATGCACGGACACCGATGCAGTGGAATGATGAAGCAGAAGCTGGCTTTACGACAGGTCAACCATGGCTTGCGGTCAACCCAAACTACAAAGAGATCAATGTTGAGGCTGCCTTAGCAGATCCAGACTCCATTTTCTATACCTACCAAGCTCTGGTGGCCTTGAGAAAAGAGCATCCTTGGCTTGTGACGGCTGATTATGAATTGGTGGACGCAGTAGACAAGGTTTTTGCTTACAAGCGGGTAGAAAGAGAGCAAGCCTACCTCGTCGTTGTCAATCTCTCAAGTCAAGAGCAAGACATACCGCTTGTCAATGGAGTTGAAGAGGTTCTCATTGCCAATACCAAGGTAGAGCAAGTCCTAGAATCGGGCAAGTTAGCCCCTTGGGATGCCTTCTGTGTCAAATTAACCTAATGAAGCAAATGAAAAAATTAAGGAACGAACTTCCTTATAAAAGCAGGTCTTTCTCAATAGAGAAGGCCTGTTTTGCTTTTTAGGGGTTGTTCTTCTAGCAGAATCCGCTCAAAAATGGTTCGGTGATGCATGGGCTATAGGAAATATTTATAAGAAGTCCTAGTTTTTGCTTTTATTCTTTGCTCTTAAGGCCCATTAAATCTGTGTTATAGTTTTTAGCTATACCAAAATTCGTGTAAAAGCAATTATACAAGACGGCTATCTTCTGATATGATAGTGTCAATTAGAATTTTTGGAGGACACAACATGTCAACTACAATTATCGGTTTCCCTCGTTTGGGTGAATTCCGTGAATTAAAATTTACAACTGAAAAATACTTTAGAAAAGAAATCTCAGCAGACGAGCTCTTGGCAGCCGCCAAAGACTTGCGTGCAAAACACTGGAACATTGTCAAAGAGCAAGGCATCTCAGAGATTCCTTCAAATGACTTCTCACACTACGACAATTTCCTTGATGCAGCCTTCCTTTTCAACGTTGTGCCTGCATCTGTTCAAAACTTGGATTTGACAGATCTTGAACAATACTTTGCTTTGGCGCGTGGTTACCAAGGTGAAAAAGGGGATGTGCGTGCCCTTCCAATGAAAAAATGGTTCAACACGAACTACCATTACATCGTTCCTAAATTTGAAAAAACAACAGAAGTGAAATTGGCTGGTCACAAGATTTTTGATGAGTACCAAGAAGCTAAAGAATTGGGGATCAACACTCGTCCAGTAGTCGTTGGACCATTCACATTCCTTCAATTATCTGACTTTGAAGATGGTGTGAAAGCGGAAGACTTCGTCGACAGCCTGGCTGCTGCTTACCAAGAAGTCTTTGCAAAATTGGCAGAGCTTGGTGCGACTCGTATCCAACTCGATGAGCCAGCTCTTGTCAAAGATTTGTCAGCTGAAGAAAAAGCTCTCTTCTTGAACCTCTACAACAAACTCTTGGCGGACAAGAAAGGCCTTGAAGTCTTGATTCAAACCTACTTTGGTGATGTTCGTGATGTCTACAATGACCTTGTGAACTTGCCAGTAGATGGTATTGGTCTTGACTTTGTTGAAGGAAAGAAAACACTTGAATTGGTGAAAGGTGGCTTCCCAGCTGATAAGACCCTTTATGCTGGTATTGTGAATGGGAAAAACATCTGGCGCAACAACTATGAAAAGAGCTTAGAAATCTTGGATCAAGTTCCAGCTGAAAAGGTTGTCTTGACTACTTCTTGCTCCCTTCTTCATGTGCCATTTACAACGGCTAATGAAGATTTTGAACCAGCTATTTTGGATCACTTCGCCTTTGCGGTTGAAAAATTGGGTGAATTGCGTGACTTGGATGCCATCCGCAATGGTCAAGGTGCAGAAGCCCTTGCTGCCAACAAAGAACTCTTCGCAACCGAACGTGTCGGAGCAAATGCTGAACTTCATGCTCGTATCGCAGCCTTGACAGAAGCAGACTATACTCGTTTGCCAGTTTTCGCAGAACGCGAAGAAATCCAAAAAGAAGCCTTCAAACTTCCAGCGCTTCCAACAACTACCATTGGTTCATTCCCTCAAACTAAGGAAGTACGTGCTAAACGTTTGGCCTTCCGTAAAGGTGAATTGACACAAGAAGAATACGATGCCTTCCTTGCTGAAACAATTGATGAATGGATCAAATGGCAAGAAGAAGTTGGATTTGACGTGCTGGTACACGGTGAGTTTGAACGGAACGACATGGTTGAGTACTTCGGTCAAAACTTGTCAGGTTACCTCTTCTCTAAAAACGGTTGGGTACAATCATACGGTATGCGTGGGGTGAAACCACCAATCATCTGGGGTGATGTCACTCGTCTCAACCCAATCACTGTGAAATGGTCTAGCTACGCACAAAGTCGTACGGATAAACCTGTTAAAGGGATGTTGACTGGACCTGTTACCATCCTTAACTGGTCATTCCCACGTGAAGATATCTCTATCAAGGATTCTACTCTTCAAATCGCTCTTGCCATTAAGGATGAAGTTCTTGACCTTGAAGCTGCAGGCGTGAAAATTATCCAAATCGACGAGGCTGCTCTTCGTGAAAAATTGCCACTCCGTCGTAGCGACTGGTACGAAGACTATCTTGATTGGGCGATTCCAGCCTTCCGCTTGGTACACTCAACTGTAGCGCCAGATACACAAATCCACACACACATGTGTTACTCAGAATTTACAGATATCATCCCAGCTATCGACAACTTGGATGCGGACGTTATCTCATTTGAAGCTAGCCGTTCAAACCTTGAAATCTTGGATGAGTTGAAAGCAAAAAACTTCCAAACAGAAGTTGGACCTGGGGTATACGATATTCACTCACCACGTGTCCCACAAGACGGTGAAATTGATCACACTATCGAAGCGATCTTGGCGAAAGTACCAAGTGGCAAAGTTTGGATCAACCCTGACTGTGGTTTGAAGACTCGCGGAATTAAAGAAACAAAAGAAAGCTTGATCAAACTAGTTAATGCTGCTAAAGAAGCGCGTGAACACTTGTAAGAAAATGTTTCGAGGACCTTCTATCATCGTGTAGAGGGTTTTCGAATCATCCCTTATTCTAGAAACAGTGGCTCAGAGTTCTTGATCAACGAAACAAAAGAAAAGGATAGAATATGTCACAACACACACCGTCTCTGTCATTTGAAGTTTTTCCTCCAAATCCTGAAGTAGGCAATGCCAAACTCTTACGTGCTTTGGAAAATATGCAGGAGCTAGCCCCTCACTTCATTAGTGTGACCGCTAGCAATAATAAATACAATATCAAAGAGACGACGGTTGCTTTAGCCAATTACATTCAAAATGAATTGTCTATTCCGACAATTGCTCACTTGCCAGCAGTTTATTTGACCAAGGAAAAAGTGGCTGATACTCTTCATGAGTTAGATGAAGTCGGGGTACATCGGATCTTGGCTCTGCGTGGGGATATTATCCCTGGTGTGGAACCTTTAAAAGACTTTCGTTATGCAACGGACTTGATTGAATTTATTAAAACAGAAGCTCCTCACTTTGATGTGATTGGTGCTTGTTACCCAGAAGGTCACCCAGATTCTCCAAATCAAATTTCAGATATTCAAAATCTGAAAAAGAAGGTAGATGCAGGATGCTCTAGCTTGGTCACTCAACTTTTCTTTGACAATGAGCGTTTCTATGATTTTCAAGATAAGTGTACTTTAGCTGGGATCAATGTTCCTATTCATGCAGGAGTGATGCCGATTCTCAATCGCAATCAGGCTCTTCGCTTGTTGAAGACTTGTGAAAATGTCCATATCCCACGGAAATTTAAAGCCATCCTTGATAAGTATGAGCATGATCCAGAGTCTCTTCGCGCAGCCGGCTTGGCTTATGCAGTCGATCAAATCGTTGATTTGGTTACTCAAGATGTGGCAGGTGTCCACCTCTATACCATGAACAATGAAGATGTCGCTTACCACGTCTACCAAGCAACAAAGGCTTTATTTGCTCATCAACCGAATTTTGAAGTGAATTGATCAACACTTTTAGTAGGAATTGTAGAGATTGAGAAAGATTTTTCTCAGTCTCTTTTTTCTTGGGCCAATCGCTTGCTAAAAGACAACTTTTTTTTTATAGTATTAATATGAAGATTTTGGAGGCGTTTGCAATGAAGAGAGAACTCACCTTGAAGTTATTTGGACCCCCTAAGGTTGTATTTAATCAGAAAGATATTCGTTTTTCCTTCTCGAAGATGGAGGCTTTATTCTATTACTTGGCTGTAATGGGTGAGGTCAATCGTGACGAAATAGCCGGTATTCTTTGGGGAGATAAAGAAAACCAAGTAGCTCGGAAAAATTTACGGAATACCGTTTATCAAGCCAACAAAATCTTTGAAGGAGATGTGATCGTCTCTCCGACGAGGAGCAGTTTGGCTCTGAATCCTGATTTGAGCCTTTCTTTGGATGTACAGCTCTTTGAAAGGAATCCAATCAGTCATTTAGATCTCTATCAGGGGGACTTCCTAGAAGGATTTTATGTCAAGGACGATGAAGATTTTGATCAGTGGGCTTCTCGCAAACGGGATGCTTATAGGAAGCTCTACGTCGAAAGCTGCTATCAAAAGATTAAAAAGGTCGGTTTCGGAGATCCTAGTATAGAACTCTTGCTCCATCATTTGGTAGAGCTGGATGAATTTGAAGAGAAAAACTACCAGCTCTTGATGGAGTATTATAGTTTCCATCACCAGCTAGGAAAATTTTTCGAGACCTATTATAAACTTGTTGATTTATTGGATCGCGAGCTCAGTGTGCGTCCCAGTCGAGCGATTGAGGAACTTTATCACTCAGTTTTGAAAGCCAAACGAACTCATAAACTGACGAATCGCTTGAATATCCGTGAACTTTCCTTTTTTGGCCGCAAACAAGAACTCTCACAACTCGAGGAATACCTTTCCTTAGTCGAGACGGGTGAAGCAGTAGGTCCTTTTCTCGTGATGGGGCAATCTGGGACAGGTAAGAAACGTCTGTTACGACAGTTGGTCTTGATGACCAATCGCAGTTTTAACTTTATCAAGGTTGAAGGAAAAGCCACTAGTCAACGCTTCGAAGGAAGTATTTGGAATGATCTCAAACAAGCTCTAGAGAAACTGGGAGATGAGATGGGGATTCCATTTCTGGAAGGGGAGGATGATCTCATTTCAGTGTGGAATCAGCTTCAAGGCCTTAGCAAAGAAAAACCGCTCCTGATTCTTCTTGAAAATGCCCAGTGGATCGATGTAGTGTCTCTAGAAAAAGTGAAACAACTAGAAGAGCGAAGAAATCAGGAGAAATGGCAACTAATTTTTACAGCGGAAGAGCCCCTACCAGATTTCTTCGTCAACTTCTTGGGGGGCTTGAAGGTAGAGAAACGCTTGTCTCAACTAGAGTTGACCAATTTTGAACCAAGTGAAAGTCGTGCTCTCTTGAAAGGGGAACTGGGAGCTATAGAGCCGGCCGTGATAGAGCAGATGGTCGAATGGAGTGAGGGCAGTCCGTTCTTCCTGTCCAGCTATATCGAAGAGTGGAAAGAAAATGAAAATTTAGAGCCCTTGCCGGATATCATCCAAGCTTATCTTTCTCAGGAACTTGGAGATATGAGCAGTGAGGAAGAGGCCCTTCTTCACTACTTATCTTGTTTTCATAAGCCAATCTCCCTGTCTATCTTGGCGGAATTAACGGCTACAGAGCTTCCTGTTTTGACAGAATTAGTTGAGCCATTATCTGAAAGAGCGATCGTCTCAATCGTAGAAGAAGGGGAGGATCTCTTGGTTCAATTTTGCAAGCAATTGGTAGCCATGTACTTTTACCATCTCCTCTCGCCAGCTAGACGGCGCCTCTTCCACCAACAAATTGCGCAGAAATTGGAAGAAACCTTAGAAGATTCAACGGACCTTCTCTTTTATAAGGAAATTGCCTACCAATACAAACAATCGCAAAATCCCTTGCGCTCCTTATCGTTTGAGTTGACCTACTTAGAAGAAATCCTTCAGCTGGAGCATGAACTGTTTCCGATTTATTCCAAGGCAGATGAGGGGCTCCTATCAGATGGTACAAATAGCCACTTGGACATTTTGGGAGAGCTATCCCGCTTACGCCAAGAATTAGATAACCTATTTTCAAGGCACCAAAGAGATAGAGAATACAAGTATTTGCAACTGCGTTACTTGTACCTAGAAGGTCGCTATTTTATTCGAAGTGGGGAGTATCAAAAGGGGATTCATGATATCCAAAAAGTCATCTCCTATGCGCGGGAACTCAAACAGTCAGACTTCCTCTTAGAGGGTTATCGGCAAATCATTTATTATTGCATTCAAACAGAAAACATTTCTGAGATGGCCTATTATACAGATTTGGCTCTGGAAGATGCCATCCAAGCCAACAATCATGAGGTCATCGCGATCCAGTTGCGCTTGAAAGGCTTGTATCATCTGATGGTTGGGGATGAGGAGCAGGCGACCCGGCATCTGTATCGCTCCATTGATTGCTTTAGTTTGACCAATAGTATGCAGACCAAGTATGCCATTCAAATTGCGGCTTCTTTGGCCTACCTCGCTGAAATAGAGCAAATTAGGGGCCATTTCCAAGTAGCCGTCACCCACTTAGAAGAGGTCTTGCGTTTGGTGGGAGATCAAGCGGTTGATTCTGTCCGTGTCGTATTTGATATTGATCTGGGCATCGCCTATTATTGGAAGGGAGATTTGGTTCAAGCACGCCTCTGTTTTGACAGAGCCCAGAAGATTTTATCCAGTGTTCGTTTCCCTTGGAAGGAAGAATTGCTCGAATTTTATCAATCCTTAATCGCTTGCCAGCAAGGAGATCAAGAGAAGGTTGCGGCTTATCTGGCTCGAAAAGAAAGGACGATGAATCCATCTGCTAATTCACGGGATAAGGGGATGGTTCATTATCTATTAGCTTTCTTATCTAATCAAAAGGAGAAGGGAGAAGAGCTCGATCCTGCCCTGAGTACCTTCTTGAAAGAAGAGAAGAATTACTATAAGAAAGTGGCAGAGCAACACTTGAATCCCTACAGAGATCGTCAGTTTCTTAAGAAATTAAAAGACATGTAGTGTCTCTTGCCTAAATCATAAGAAAAGACTAAGTGGCCAGGCCTCCTTTCGGATCTTTGTCGGAAAGGCTACTGCGTCTGATAATGAAGAAAAAGCATAGAAATACCCTAGCAATGAGTGTTTCTATGCTTTTTTCGTGACTCGAAATGTTCTTAGTTCAGTTTTTGTTGCGCCAATATTTGGGTTAAGTAAAAGATAAAGGTCGCAGCAAGATTTGAAGTGTGGTTGTCAATGTCATGAGGAGGAGAAACTTCTACGACATCAAATCCGATTAGCTTACCACTAGCGGCAATGTGTTGGAGAAGCATGAGGGCTAGTTTGGGGTCGACTCCAAGTGATTGGATGGCACTAACACCAGGGGCAGAACCGACCGCAAAGCAATCCATATCAATAGAAAGATAGACCGCGGTTTGGTTTTCTAAAAATTGATCGATTCGATCCAGAATGGCTTGGTGACTCATCTGGAAGAGATCTTGGCCAGTTAAGAAATCAATGCTTGGTGTTTTAGCGACATAATTAAAGAGGAAGAGGTTGTTATTGTGCTCTTGGATCCCAAGGATGAGGTAAGGGAAGTCCTGACCTTTTTCTTTGGCGTGATCAGCCATTTGACGAAAACCCGTTCCAGAATTGGGCCCGGTTTGGTCGTAAGGACGCAGATCAAAGTGGGCATCCAGATTGATCACAGCCAGTTGTTCATCCTTTTTTAAGCTCGATTGGATCCCTAGGTAGTGGCCGTAAGCAGTTCCGTGACCGCCTCCTAGGACGATGGGTTGGATTCCTAATTGGTACATGCGCTGGATCGCTTGTGAGAGACTTTCTTGGAGTTCTTCTAGCGAATGGTTGGGCCCGTCGATATTTCCCACATCATACACTGTTACATTGGTTCCCCAGTGCCATGGAAGTTTGGCGATTTGAGAACGGATGGCTGTAGGACCTTCGACCGCTCCTACGCGCCCATTGTTGATATAGACTCCTTTGTCGCTCTTAAAGCCGATGATCCCAAAGGTCATCCCCTCAAATGGAGTGAGGGTCTCATCGTTTAGGTCTAAAAATTTGGTGACCATTCCCCATTTGGCAGTGTAGGGATTGTCCTCGATGCTACCTTGGTAGTAGCTATAGGTCATTGGATAGTAGTTTGTGAGCAAGCCTGTCGCCTCCCTTATTTTTCTGAAAGCATGCAGAGGCTGAGAAGATCGCCAGCCTCTGTTTTGCTTTATCCTTACTGAATCAGTATTGAATGCTTAAGTCAACTGCTTTTTCGATGGTTGCTAAGAATTCTTCGCTTTCGACAACAGCAGATGCTTTATTGAGTTCTTCAAAGATTTCGATATCTTTGTCAAATTCAATGAAGTTCAGTTTTTGGCGAATCAGCTCATAAGCTGGTTTTGTACCTTTACCAAGTTCATGATTCTCTGGCTTGAGATCCAAGGCTTGGCAAGCTGCCATGATTTCAGTAGCAACGATGCGACGGGAGTTCTTAAGAATTTCTGCTGCTTTACGAGCTGCAGTCGTCCCCATGCTGACGAAATCTTCTTGGTTTTCACAAGAAGGAATAGAATCGACGCTAGCTGGGTGAGACAAGATTTTGTTTTCAGATGCAAGGGATGCACACGCATACTGCGTAATCATGAAGCCTGAGTTGAGTCCAGGGTGTTTAACCAAGAAGGATGGCAATTTGCTGAGTTGGCTGTTGACCAAGCGTTCTACCCGACGTTCAGATACGTTTCCGATTTCAGAAAGGGCGATCCCTAGGAAGTCAAATGGTTGTGCCATTGGTTCACCGTGGAAGTTCCCGCCGGAGATGACGTGGCCTTCTTTGGTAATGATTGGGTTATCTGTGACAGAGTTGATTTCGATTTCAACTTTTTCTTTTACGTAAGCGATCGAGTCCTTGCTGGCTCCGTGGATTTGAGGGATACAGCGGAGTGTGTAAGGATCTTGGACCCGTTGTTGGGTTGCAACGGTTGTGTTCTTGCTTCCTTCAAGGAGGTTACGGATATTGCGAGCAGTTGCCAATTGTCCACTTTGAGGACGGATAGTATGGAGATCTTCTTCGAATGGACTGGTAATCCCATTGTGGACTTCCATTGAGAGAGCACCGGCAATGTCAGACAGTTTGAGCAGTTGGATACCGTCGTAGGTTGCAAGAGCTCCGATACCGGTTAGAACGGTTGTACCATTGATCAAGGCAAGCCCTTCTTTGGCAGCCAATTGGATCTTTTCAATACCAGCTTGGTCGAGAGCTTCTTGGCCGCTTAAGAGTTGACCCTTGTAGTAGGCCTGTCCAAGTCCCAACATTGGTAAAACCATGTGAGATAGAGGAGCGAGGTCTCCAGAAGCTCCGAGAGAGCCTTTTTCAGGAATATAAGGAGTGACTCCTTTGTTGAGCAATTCTAACAGTTTTTCAACGGTTGACAGACGAATGCCAGAATAGCCTTTCAAGAGAGAGTTGATACGGATTAGCATGATGGCACGAACGGCATCTTCTGGAAGTGGATCACCGAAACCAGATGAATGAGTTCGGATCAAGTTTTCTTGCAGTTGAACAGTATCTTCTGGAGAGATGCTGACATTACAGAGGGAACCAAAGCCAGTGGTCACACCATAGACAACTCGTTTTTCACGGACGATATCATCGACAATTTTACGGGATGCGACGACAGCTTCTTTTGCTTGTTCGTCAAGCTCACATTGGGCACCATGGCGAGCGACAGCGATGACGTCTTCGAGTGTTAAGCTATTGCCGTCTAAATGAATCAATTGAGTCATATAAAACCTCCGATTATGAATAATTGTTCTGTGGAAGTAGATGTGTTTACTTCAGTTTGGATACCAAACATGAGCCCATTGTCTATTTATCTTAGGATAATTGAAAGCAGTCTTAGAGAAAAGGGCTCAGGTTTGATATTCGTGAAAGCATAGATGGGCTAGGGAGCAAAACCGAGCTTCGCTCCCGACTACGTTCCCATCTAGTGTATTAAGAAAACGAGTGAAGAATGCTTTATGATTTACCTAGTTTATCGCCGTGGAAAACAAAGTAAAGTCCACTTGCAATCGCGAGACCAATGGCCCCCCAAACAAAGTTCATTAGATTGTCCCCTGCGATCATCAAGATACTGATCACAACAGCTAGAACAGGGATAACAGGACCAAATGGCACTCGGAAGGTAACCTTTTTGTCTGGGTACATTTTTCTGAGTTTGATGGCTGCCAAAGCAGTTGGAATGTATTGGAAGAAACGGAAGACAACACTAAAGGTTGCTAATGATTCGAAAGAGCCAGATAACAAGAGTAAGAAAGCGAAGATAGCAGAAATGATAATGGCAATGACAGGAGCATTCTTAGAGTTTGTTTTTCCAAGACCCTCTGGCAAGAGTTTTTCAGTTGCTAATGCGGCACCAAAACGAGGGACCATGATGGATTCACCAATGTTTAGACCGGCAATTGAAATGAGGGCTCCGTAAGAAACGAGTGGAGCTCCGATAGGGCCAATCATTTCGACAAATGCGTCTTGTACCGGTGCACCGGTTTGCATAATGCGACCACCAAGCATAGCGATTGTTCCAGCGATGATCAACATGTAGAGAACAGATACAATACTGATAGAACCTAGAATAGCGCGGGGAACGTTCTTTTCAGGGTTACGCATTTCCCCTGCAACGATAGACATGGTTTCAAATCCGATGAAACCGTAGAAGATGTAGACGGCTGTACTAGAAATAGAACTGAAGAGACTTGTTCCACTTTCCAATTGAAGGAAAGGTGTGAAGTTGCCCTTGCTTACCCCGCCAGAAATGAAGAAGATGGCAAAGAGCGAGAAGAGGACAATGGGGATTAATTTTGCAACAGTAGCTGTCAGAGTGAACATCTTAGAGGTTTTCAGACCGGCGATGTTCATCAGACTCAAGAGAATCAGCATACCGATACTGATCGGAAGGTTGTAGCCTTCAAATGCTGGGAAGGTAATGATGAAGATCTTAGCAAAGCCGGCTAACATGGCAGCCCAGGCAATAACAGTAACGGCCCAACCGAGAATCCCAACGTTAAAGCCAACGAAGTCTCCGAAAGCGGCTTTTGAGTATTGCATGGCTCCACCGTTTTTATCGAAGTAGCCAGCCGTTTCAGCCAGACAGGCTGATAGTAGCATGACGAGAATGGCTACTCCGAACATGACAGCTAGAGAAGCTGGCCCGAGGCCAGAATATATTTTTTGAGGGAGAAGGAAGATACCAGATCCGATTACGGCGTTGATACCGTATAGAGTGGCACCACTAAAGCTGAATTTCGCTTTTTCTTGTTCCTCAATCGACTGTTTATGTGCTCCGTTCATAATGTTTCTCCTTTGTGAACATTATTGTAGTCCAGTCCAGATAGCAATCGGTTGCTCCCCAGACTGATGGGGTAAAAACGTGATTGTCATCTCTTGAAGGGGAGATGGTTGTTCGATCACCAGGAGCTCGTGAGTTTGGAGGATTTGAGAATGATTCGTTCCCCATTTTAGTGTTAGCGGACAGAGAGCATAGATCAATTGATAGCGACTCTGACTTTTGACACTTTCATTTGGGGATATAGCACTCATATGCCCCTGATAAGAAGGTTTGTAGATCAAATTAAAGTCTTGACAAGTCCCTTGGCTAGATACAGGATCTCCCCCATCAAAGAAGTAGCTTTGAAAGGGGTTCAAAACCACTTCTTTCTGTTGATGGTTGAGTCGAATGGAGGCATTCAAGGGCATCAAGATTCGGTGGTAGCCAGTGAGATCGGTAAAGTAACTTTTTTCAACCTCTACCGTTGCAGTGGAGAGGCGGAAGTCAAAAGTCCGATCTGGATAACTTCCTCCCTCTGGGGAGAGAAAGAGTTGGGTGGTTTGGCCACCGGACCAGGTAGAAATTTGATAATCTGCGGGAGTAAGATGAAGGATAGTCACCATAGGACGCCTTCTTTCTTAAAAGAGACCAGTGATATTGCCGTGGGCATCGATATCAATCTTTTCACTGGCAGGTACTTTTGGTAGGCCAGGCATGGTCATGATGGTACCCGTAAGAGCTACAATGAAGCCAGCTCCGGCAGCTACCTTGAGATTGCTGATGTTAACAGTAAAATCTTTTGGTGCTCCCATTTTCTTCGCATCATCTGAGAAGGAATATTGCGTTTTGGCCATACAGATTGGGTAGTTTGAGAAGCCAAGAGCTTCCAATTCTTTCAGTTCGCGTTTGGCTGCTGGTGTTAAGCTAATTCCTTTACCACCATAGACTTTTGTAACAATCTTGGTCAATTTCGTTTCAATGCTGTCTTCTTGGTCATAGACATAAGAGAAGTGGTTTTCTTCTTGAGCTAGTTGAATGACTTTTTCAGCTAGATCGCGTCCACCAGCGCCACCATGTGCCCAGACATCTGAAATAACCACATCTACATGGCGTTTCTTACAAGATTCATAGACAGCTTCTAGCTCTGCCTCTGTATCCAGTGGGAATTTGTTAATGGCGACGACAACAGGTAGGCCATAGACTTCTTGGATGTTGGCCAAGTGTTTGTCTAGGTTTGGCAGACCATCGATAACGGCTTGGACATTTTCAGTAGCCAAGTCCGCTTTGGCAACTCCACCATGCATCTTGAGAGCACGGATGGTTGCGACGAGGACTACGGCAGAAGGTTTGAGTCCGGCAATGCGGCACTTGATGTCAATGAATTTTTCAGCGCCTAAGTCTGCTCCAAAACCAGCTTCTGTCACAACATAGTCTGCATATTTGAGAGCTAGTTTAGTAGCCAGCACACTGTTACAGCCATGAGCGATATTGGCAAATGGTCCACCGTGGATGATAGCAGGAGTATGTTCTAAGGTTTGTACCAAGTTTGGATGGATGGCATCTTTGAGGATGGCTGCCATAGCACCTCCAGCCTTGAGGTCTTTAGCTGTGACTGGTTGTCCTTGGTAGTTGTACCCAATAATGATGCGATCGAGGCGTTCTTTGAGGTCAAGGCTATTTTCTGAGAGACAGAGAATAGCCATGATTTCAGAAGCCACTGTGATGTCAAAGCCATCTTCACGAGGAACCCCGTTTGTTTTTCCTTGAAGGCCATCGACAATATGGCGAAGTTGACGGTCGTTCATGTCGACCACCCGTTTCCAGGTAATCCGACGAGAATCGATGCCCAACTCATTTCCATGGTGAATGTGGTTGTCAATCAAAGCTGCAAGCAGGTTATTGGCAATTCCAATGGCATGGAAGTCTCCGGTAAAGTGAAGGTTGATATCTTCCATTGGAACTACTTGGGCGTACCCACCACCGGCAGCTCCACCCTTGATCCCAAAGACAGGGCCAAGAGAAGGTTCGCGCAGGGCAATGACGGCTTTTTCACCAATAGCTGAGAGGGCATCGACTAATCCAACAGAGGTGGTTGTCTTTCCTTCTCCAGCAGGTGTCGGAGAGATGGCTGTCACGAGGATCAGCTTTCCATCTTCCTTATCTTTCAATTGTTCCAATTGGTTGCTATCAATTTTGGCCTTGTATTTTCCGTAGAGCGAAATGTCGTCTTCGGTCAATCCAAGTTCAGCAGCGATATCGGTGATGGGCTTCATTTGGACAGAATTGGCAATTTCAATATCCGATAAAACCATAGAATCCCTTCTTTCTTTTTGTTTGTTAGGTTTATGATAGACTTTCTAAAATGGTTTGGTAAATGTTGTCTGCAAGATCAGAGCCTGTTTGGAGGAGTTCGAGACCCTTGCCGTGGTATTCTTGGACAAAGTCTTGGTCCTTGATTCCTGAAATGTTGATCAGGACGTTGAGCCAAGCCCCTTGAAGGCCAGCTTTAAGGTTGAGAGCAGCCACCCCTAGGTCACTCGCCGCATTGGTGTTGGACTTGCCAACAGCTTCTTTGGTGGTTTCAAGCGCCTCAACGATGAGCTCCATCATAGAGAAAGGAGATTCAGTTGCCTGTTTCAAGGCTTGTTGCATGGCTTCACGACGAGCGGCTTTCTCTTCTTCCGTTTCTTTTGGAAGATCAAAGACAGCTGATACGACATTGAAAGCTTCTGTATCTTTGTCGATGGCTTCTAGTAACTGGTCTTGGAGATGAGCACTTTTTTCGTGAATCCCTTTGATGTGGTCTTCAAATTCTGCGTATTTTTTCTTTCCAATGGTCAGTTCACAGACCATTTTTGTAAGGGAAATCCCATTTGCAGAGGATAGGGCAGCGGCAGAACCACCACCTGGAGCTGGAGCATCCGAACCAAGGACCTTGGCAAACTCTGTAATACTTAAGTCAACTAGTTTCATAGATCCCCTTTCTAACCCAACAAGTGATTTTCCAAGACTTGTTTGTTGTAGTCAAAGTCTTCTAATTGCAAGTAGTATTCAGCTGAGTCGATCAAAGCCTTAGCAGGAGCAAGTCCGATGAGTTCTGTTCCGATGATTCGAACCCCGTAGCGTTGTGCTTCGAAACGAACGGTTTCAACGACACGATACAATGGGAATTGTTCCAAGTTGACCATGTTGATAGAGACTTGGGCGATGTTACGATCTTCTAGCATGACACCGATCGCTTTACAGTATTTGTATCCACCGCTTGATCCACGAATGATTTTAGAAATTTTATTGGCAATATCTAGGTCGTCTGTGTCAAGGTTAATATTGAAAGCAACGAGTGGCATACGGACACCAACGGCTGTAACTCCTGCAGTTGGGTGAATCTTGCGTTCACCGTAGTCTGGCTTCCAGTCTTCTTCCAACAATTTTTCTGGCATTCCTTCAAATTGTCCTTTGCGCACTTTAGCCAAGTTTTTCCGTTTTGGACGAGTTGCGGCATCTTCGTAAAGGAAGATTGGAATACCTAATTCGCGATTGATGCGTTCGGCCACTTTATTAGCGATTTCAACGCATTCAGCTGTAGTGATATCTTTGACCGGAACGAATGGACAAACATCTGTTGCCCCCATCCGAGGGTGTTCGCCTTCGTGCTTGGTCATATCGATATTTTCAGCTGCATATTTCACCAATTGGAAAGCTACTTCTTGAATGCTTTCTTCATCCCCAACGAGTGTAAAGACGCAGCGGTTGTGACTGGCGTCAGATGAGTAGTCAAGTAAAGTAACACCTGGAATGCTCTTTGCAGTAGCTACTAATCCGTCGATCACAGCCTGATTGCGTCCTTCGGAAAAGTTCGGAATACACTCAACAATTTTTGCCATATAATTACCTCTTTTTATAGGAGAAGTGGGGAGGAGAAGTCTTTGTATTTTCCTCCCCTTTCTCAGTTTTTATTTTTTGATATTAAAACAATTTTTGAACAGCTTCTTTGACCAAATCTTCGTCTGCAAGATAAGGAATAGTGATGTGGTCTGTTCCTGCATGGAGACGGTTGTACTCGATCGCTGTTTCAATAGCATGGTTATTTCGTGCCCAGTTCCGACGAGCAACCCCGCCCATGGTATCCCATGAAATAGCAGATTTGATAATTTCGTCGATTCGGTGACTACCGTCTAGAACGAGACCGAATCCTCCGTTGATAGCTTTACCGATTCCAGTACCACCACCATTGTGGAGAGCAACAAGACTCATACCGCGAGCAGCGTTACCGGCGTAACATTGAACCGCCATATCACAAGTAACGTTTGATCCATCTTTGATGTTTGATGTTTCACGGAATGGAGCATCTGTACCAGATACGTCGTGGTGGTCACGTCCGATCATGACTGGTCCAATCTTGCCTTGGCGAATGAGTTCATTGAATTTCAAAGCAATGTTAACACGACCCATACAATCTTGGTAGAGGATACGAGCTTGGGTACCAACCACCAATTGGTTCTTCTCAGCATCGCGAATCCAGTTGTAGTTATCGCGGTCTTGGTAGCGACGAGTTGGATCGATCGCTTCCATCGCTGCGTGGTCAGTTGCAATCAAGTCTTCGTGTTTACCGCTGAGGCAGACCCAACGGAATGGACCATAACCATAGTCAAAGAGCATAGGTCCCATGATATCTTCTACATAAGATGGCCAAATGAAGCCGTCCTTGTCATCCAAACCATTCTTAGAAATTTCCTTGATGCCTGAGTCGTAAACAGATTTCATAAAGGCATTACCATAGTCGAAGAAGTAGGTGCCTTTAGCCGTCAAATCTTTAATCACTGCGAAGTGACGAGCCAAGGTTTCATCGACCAAACGATGGAAGGTTTCTTTGTCTTCTGCCAACAAACGTGTCCGTTCTTCAAAGCTGATACCAACTGGGCAATAGCCACCATCATAGACGTTGTGGCAAGAGGTTTGGTCAGACAAGAGATGAACGTGAACTTGGTGTTCATTGACATATTCGAGCAAGTCTACGATATTACCATGGTAGGCAATCGAAGTTGATTCACCAGCTTCCAGGGCTGCTTGAGCCAATTTCACAGCTTCTTCCGCACTGTCTGTCACTTGACTAATCCAGCCTTGAGAGTGGCGGGTTTCGATCCGAGAGCGGTCGACTTCAGCGACAATGGCAACCGCTTTTGCAATTTCAGCTGCTTTCCCTTGAGCACCGCTCATCCCTCCGAGACCAGATGAAATGAAGAGTTTACCGGTCAAGTCGCCATCATCAGCCACACCGAGTTTGAGACGACCAGCATTGAGAAGGGTGTTGAAGGTACCGTGAACGATCCCTTGAGGTCCGATGTACATCCAGCCACCAGCCGTCATTTGACCGTAGTTGGTTACTCCCATTTCTTCAGCGATTTCCCAGTCGTGCATATTGTCATACTCACCAATCAAGAGACCGTTAGTAATGACGACGCGAGGAGCTTCTGGTTTCGATTTAAAGAGGCCAAGAGGGTGACCAGATTCAACGACCAAGGTTTGGTCTTCTGTCATCACTTCCAAGTATTTCTTGATCAAGTTGTATTGCATCCAGTTGGCACAGACAGATCCTGTTTCTCCATAAGTGACCAATTCATAAGGATAAAGGGCAATTTCAAAGCTCAAGTTGTTGTCAATCATGACTTGCATAGCCTTAGCAGCAGTGCATTTTCCTTTGTACTCATCAATTGGTTTTCCATAGATGCGATCTTTTGGACGGAAGCGATAGCCATAGATCCGACCGCGAGTTTTCAGTTCTTCTAGAAATTCTGGGATCAACTCTTGGTGGAATTTTTTAGGGATGTAACGCAAAGCATTTTTAAGGGCAATTTCGGTCTGAGCCTGCGTTAAGCGGAAGCCTCTATCCGGTGCACGACGAATGCCTTCTTGAAAAGTCGCCTTTTCAGGTAGGACATCAAAGTCAAGTTTGACAGACATAGCAGCTGCAATTTCTTTCTCGTCTATAAATGACATAGCAGAACCCTCCTTATAGTTGGACTGTGAATTTGTATTTTCTTTATTGTATCCAAGAAACGTCAATAAAGAGTCAAAAAAAAATATAATTTTTAATAAAGCAAAAAAAAATGAGGGGAAAACTTTTTGACTTTTTTTTGACGCTTTTTCTGTAGAATTGTAAAATGAATAACGATGGAAATAGAAAGGAATGTTTCATATGTCAGCTGATATCCTATTAACCCACTTTAACCAATTGTTTTGTCCAAATGATCTGGGTCATCCTCTCTATGGTAAGGAGATGGCAGAGGCAAAAATTCTTTCAGATGCTTATATCGCCATTAAAGATGGAAAGATTCTTGCAGTTGGGACAGGGCAACCAGCCCCAGAACTGATCGATGACCATACGGAAGTAAAATCCTGTGAAGGAAAAGTTGCGACCCCTGGCCTGATTGATTGCCACACCCACTTAGTCTATGGAGGCAGTCGGGAGCATGAATTTGCTAAAAAATTAGCAGGTGTTTCTTACTTAGACATCCTCGCCCAAGGCGGAGGGATTCTAAGCACCGTTCGAGCGACACGGGAAGCTTCTTTTGACACCCTCTATGACAAGTCCAAACGACTGTTGGACTACATGTTGCGCCATGGGGTGACAACCGTTGAAGCGAAAAGCGGTTACGGTTTGGATTGGGAAACTGAAAAACGCCAGTTGGATGTTGTCGCTGCACTGGATCGGGATCATCAAATAGACTTGGTATCTACCTTTATGGCAGCCCATGCGATTCCTACAGAGTACAAGGGCCGTTCCCAAGAATATTTAGATCTCATTGTGGAACAAATGCTTCCAAAAGTGAAAGAAGGACAGTTAGCTGAGTTCTGTGATATCTTCTGTGAAAAAGGGGTCTTTACAGCAGATGAATCTCGCTATCTTCTTTCGAAAGCTAAGGAAATGGGCTTCAAGTTACGGATCCATGCGGATGAAATTGAGTCTATTGGAGGTGTTGACGTAGCGGCTGAATTGCAATCCACCAGCGCAGAACACCTGATGGTCATTACTGATGAGGGGATCGAAAAACTAGCCAGGGCAAAAGTTATCGGCAATCTGTTGCCGGCCACAACCTTTAGCCTCATGGAAGATACTTATGCACCGGCTCGTAAGATGTTGGATGCTGGCATGGCCATTACCCTAACAACGGACAGCAACCCAGGGTCTTGTCCAACAGCCAATCTTCAGTTTGCCATGCATCTGGGTTGCTTCATGATGCGCCTAACTCCAGTAGAAATTCTCAATGCAGTGACCATTAATGCAGCCTACTCAGTAGATCGTGACAAAACGATCGGTTCTTTCGATGCTGGCAAGCAGGCTGACATTACCATCTTTGATGCGCCAAATCTAGACTATCTCTTCTATTTCTTTGCGACAAATCTAGTGACAGATGTCTACAAGAAAGGCCAAAAAGTCATTTAAACTACTCCATTTCAGTCGAGACCTTGCTGGTTTGTAAAAATCAGCAAAGTCTTTTTTCTATCAGATCTCCACAGTAAATGGGAACGCTTTATTGGAGAATAAAAATTTGACCATCAAAGAATATTTTTCTTACTTTCTGATGTACAAAAATAGAAATTCTTGATAGAATAGAAGCAATATTGAATATTTTCTTCAATATCATCTGTTTGATCTTGAAAACAGAATGTTTAAATTATTCATCAAACGAACAGGTTGTTCAACAGACCTGTCTAGAAATTGTGAGGAGACAAGATGACTGTCGATTATAACAGCAAAGCTTACTTGGATAAAGTAGACGCTTGGTGGCGTGCAGCCAACTACATTTCAGCCGCTCAAATGTACTTAAAAGATAACCCATTGTTGAAGCGTGAAGTCGTTGAAAATGACTTGAAGGCTCACCCAATCGGGCACTGGGGAACTGTACCAGGGCAAAACTTTATCTATGCTCACTTGAACCGTACCATCAACAAATACGACTTGGATATGTTCTACATTGAAGGACCAGGTCACGGTGGACAAGTAATGGTATCTAATTCATACTTAGATGGTTCTTATACTGAATTAAATCCAAACATTCCACAAAATGAAGAAGGTTTCAAACACTTGTGTAAGATCTTCTCATTCCCAGGAGGAATCGCATCTCACGCAGCGCCTGAAACACCAGGATCTATCCATGAAGGGGGAGAACTTGGTTATGCCCTTTCTCACGCTGCAGGTGCTGTATTGGACAACCCAGATGTGATTGCTGCAACAGTGATCGGTGACGGTGAAGGAGAAACAGGTCCATTGATGGCAGGATGGTTGTCAAATACCTTCTTGAACCCAGTCAACGATGGTGCTGTTCTTCCAATCTTCTACCTCAACGGTGGAAAGATCCACAACCCAACGATCTTCGAACGCAAAACAGACGAAGAATTGGCCCTCTTCTTTGAAGGTCTTGGTTGGAAACCAATCTTTGCAAACGTAACCGCTATTTCTGATGACCACGAAGCTGCTCACGCTTTGTTTGCAGAGAAATTGGACGAAGCGATTGAAGAAATCAAGAAAGTGCAAGCAGAAGCTCGTAAAGGTTCTGCAGAAGAAGCAACTCAACCAGTATACCCTGTCTTGATTGCTCGTATCCCTAAAGGTTGGACTGGACCGAAAGCTTGGGAAGGAACACCAATCGAAGGTGGATTCCGTGCCCACCAAGTTCCAATTCCAGTAGATGCTCACCACATGGAGCATGTAGATGCCCTTCTTTCATGGTTGGAATCTTACCGTCCAGAAGAATTGTTTGATGAAAACGGGAAGTTGCTTCCTGAGATTGCGGAAATCGCACCAAAAGGTGATCGTCGCATGGCTATGAACCCAATCACAAACGCTGGTGTAATCAAGCCAATGAACACTGCTGATTGGAAGAAACATGCCTTCAAAATTGAAACACCAGGTGCCATCATGGCACAAGATATGATCGAGTTTGGTAAGTATGCAGCAGACCTTGTGGATGCGAACCCAGATAACTTCCGTATCTTCGGTCCAGATGAAACCAAATCAAACCGTCTTCAAGAAGTCTTCACACGTACAAGCCGTCAATGGTTGGGACGTATGAAACCGGATTATGATGAAGCTTTGAGCCCTGCTGGACGTGTGATTGACTCTCAATTGTCAGAACACCAAGCAGAAGGAATGCTCGAAGGGTATGTCTTGACAGGTCGTCATGGATTCTTCGCTTCTTACGAATCATTCCTTCGTGTCGTAGACTCTATGATCACTCAACACTTCAAATGGTTACGTAAGTCTAAGACTCACACGACATGGCGTAAAAACTACCCATCCTTGAACTTGATTGCGACTTCAACTGTCTTCCAACAAGACCACAATGGATACACTCACCAAGATCCAGGTATCTTGACTCACTTGGCTGAGAAAACTCCAGAATACATCCGTGAATACTTGCCAGCAGATACCAATAGCTTGCTTGCAGTGATGGACCAAGCCTTCAAGGCAGAAGATGTGATCAATTTGGTCGTTACTTCTAAACACCCACGTCCGCAATTCTACTCAGCAGAAGAAGCTGAAGAATTGGTTCGTGAAGGTTACAAAGTGATCGATTGGGCCTCAACTGTTTCAGCAGATGAAGAACCAGATCTTGTCATTGCAGCTGCAGGTACAGAGCCAAACTTAGAAGCTCTTGCAGCCATCACAATCTTGCACAAAGCCTTCCCAGAATTGAAGATCCGCTTTGTTAACGTTGTAGACATCTTGAAATTGCGTCACCCTTCAGTGGATGCGCGTGGACTTTCAGATGAAGAGTTCGACAAAGTCTTCACAACTGATAAACCAGTCATCTTTGCCTTCCACGGTTATGAAGGCATGATCCGTGACATCTTCTTCAACCGTCACAACCACAACTTGCGTGTGCATGGTTACCGTGAAAACGGAGATATCACAACACCATTCGATATGCGTGTCATGTCTGAATTGGATCGCTTCCACTTGGCACAAGATGCAGCTAATGCAGCTCTTGGAGAAGCAGCAAGTGAATTTGCAGCTCAAATGGATGAGACAGTAGCCTTCCACAACGCCTATATCCGCGAAAATGGAGACGATATTCCAGAAGTTCAAAACTGGAAATGGGAAAACGTAAATAAATAAGAAGAAGAGCCGGAGCAATCCGGCTTTTTAGATTTAAGACAAAGTCATATTAAAAACTTTCCTTAGGTGAGTACGGACGTCAGCGAACTTCTTCGAAGTTCCATGACTAATTATTGAGCCTAGGGTCTCAATAATTCCGAGTGCCTGAAACGTTATTGTTTCAGGCACTTTTCTCACAGCGGAAAGTTTCGGTATTTTTTGGAATCGATTTAAAAATTGGAACTCATTTTTATTTCTTTGCAGAATTGCTTTACTTATTTTACTTTAAAATAGTTTGTCTACATTCTAAATAGCCGGAGTAATCCGGCTTTTCTTGTGATTTGAATGCAGTAGGGAATAAAAACACGGGGATAAATGTTCGGGAATCAAGCACTTTCTAGAGAAAAGTGAAAGAGTTTTCAAAGAAATATTGAAGAAAAGCCGAAAAAATAGTAAAATGGGATGGCTGATTGCAGCAAATCAACTTTTCTGCTTTCTCCTCTTTGGAGAAGTGTCCAACATTAGAAATGGAGTATTCAATGAAGAAAAAAGTTATCTTGAAAAGCAGTATCCTAGCGGTCGCTGCCGGTCTCAGTGTTTTTGCGATCAATAGCGTTTTCGCAGATGAATTGCCAGTGCAGTTCATGGGAGTCAATGACTTCCACGGTGCCTTGGAACAAACGGGGACAGCTCGTTTAGAAGGGGAAACTGTCAAGAATGCAGGAACAGCTCCGCTATTAGCAACCTACCTGAACGATTCCCAAAAAGAATTTGAAACGGAAAATGCAGGAAGTCCAAATGCTAGTATTCGTGTGCAAGCTGGAGATATGGTCGGCGCTAGTCCAGCCAATTCTGCCCTTCTTCAAGATGAACCAACTGTAAAAGTCTTCAACGAAATGAACTTTGAATACGGAACTCTTGGTAATCACGAGTTTGACGAAGGGCTTGGTGAATTCAACCGGATCATGAAGGGAGAAGCCCCAACACCTGGTCAATTCAACAAGATTGTCGATGAGTACCCACATGAAGCTTCCAAACAAGAAATTGTTATTGCCAACTTGGTTGACAAAGATACCAACAAGATTCCATTTGACTGGAAACCTTATACCATCAAAGAAATCCCAGTCAATGATAAGACCGTTAAGGTCGGATTTATCGGGGTTGTTACGACAGAATTTCCAAATCTTGTTTTGCGTAAAAATCACGAACAATACCGTGTTTTGGATGAAGCAGAATCGATTGCCAAATATGCGCGTGAACTGAATGACCAAGGCGTTCATGCTATCGCTGTCTTGGCCCACGTTGCTGCAACAAGTAAAAATGGGGTAGCAGAAGGACCAGCTGCAGACATGATCAAAAAATTAAACCAGATCTATCCTGAAAACTCTGTGGACCTTGTCTTTGCAGGTCACAACCACCAATATACAAATGGGATGGTCGGTAATACCTTGATTGTTCAAGGAACGTCTCAAGGGAAGGCTTACTCCGATGTCCGTGGGGTCCTAGATACGGATACAGCTGACTTTGTCAAAGCTCCAACTGCTAAAATTATCGCGGTAGATCCATCGAAAGGCAAAGCAAAAGATGCCAAGGTCCAAGCGATCATCGATGATGCCAATGCGACAGTTAAAAAGGTAACAGAAGCAAAAATCGGTACAGCAGACAAGGCTGAAAATATTACCCGTGAATTGAATGCGCAAAAAGAAAGTGCTGTTGGAGATTTGGTCACAGCAGCGCAACTAGAAATTGCTAAAAAATCAGGTTATCCAGATGTAGACTTTGCCTTCACCAATAATGGAGGAATCCGTGCAGACCTCGTGGTGAAACCAGATGGAACAGTCACTTGGGGTGCAGCTCAAGCGGTGCAACCATTTGGAAATATCCTTCAAGTAGTCGAAATTACTGGAGAACAAATCTATAAAGCTTTGGACCAACAGTATGATGAGAAAGAACTCTACTTCTTGCAAATGGCAGGGATCAAGTACACCTATACAAAACCAGCCGATGCAACAGAAGAAAATCCATATAAGGTTGTGAAAGCTTACAAGGCAGATGGAACCGAAATTGATCGCAACAAGACCTACAAGGCGATTATCAACGACTTCTTGTATGGTGGTGGTGATGGCTTCTCAGTCTTCCGCGATACAAAATTGATCGGGGCGATTAATCCAGATACTGAAGTCTTTATCCAATACATCGAAGATGTGAATAAGGCAGGGAAGAAGTTATCTGCTTCAATCTTGGGTAACAAGACATTTGTGGAAAAAGTGGAAGAAGAAATTCCTGCTCCAACACCAACTCCACAACCAGAACCTCAGCCAGCACCGGTGGATCCAGCAACTCCTGTAGCTCCGATCAATCCTGTAGCTCCGGTCAATCCTGTAGCTCCAGTAACTCCTGCTACCCCAACTCCTCAACCTGAAAACCCAGTAACTCCAGCTCAACCAGCTGCAAGCGAAACAAAAGAAGTAGCAACAAACAAACCAGTCGCTGTCACTTATCATACGGGTGGCCAAGCAGAAGTAGCTGCTACACCAGCAACGGGTCTTCCAAAAACAGGTCAAGATGAATTGGCTTCAACCGTCCTTAGCCTCTTTGGTATGACCTCACTAGCTTTAGCAGGCTTTGTAGTCAGCAAAAAACGCGAAGGCTAACTGGGGATAGAAAGTATACAAACTGTTTTTGCATAAAAAAATAAATGATTCTGCAATAGATATCATTTACTCCTTACTGGGACTTTCCGCCGTGAGAAAAGTGCTTGAAACAATATTGTTTCAAGCACTCGGGAGTTTTGAAACCTTAGGTTCAAAACTAAGTCATGGAGCTTTGAAGAAGTTCGCTGACGTCCGTTCTCACCTAAGGAAAGTTTCTCAGAATACTTTGACTTCAATCTGAAACGTCCGTTCTTTTAAGAAACGGACGTTTTTCATGTCTTAGGCTGTTTTCTCTATCCAGACACTGCGGACAAAGAAGAGGCTGATCAGAGCCAGTGCTAGAAAGACAACTCCAAGGTAATAATAGGGCTGATCCATTGTGGTGGAGCGACCGGAGAGATTGACAATCCCTCGGTAGAGGGCTCCTGCTGTGAGCGTAGCCACTCCGGAATTCCAAAGATTGAGACTCAGGCGAGAGAGGCCTTTCACCATGAACTGTAGAGCCACTAACAGTGCCCCACCGATAAAAGAAATCAAGAAGAGGTAGTGCATGAAGGCAGAAGTTTCGCCAAAACTAAAGTGTTCGTAGATGCGACTTCCGACAAAGAAAAATGCTGAGATTAGAGTGTACCAGAGGATGGTCTTTGTCAACCGTTTTTTGATAGGATTAGTAACCGATGTAGACAATGTCACTCACCGCCCTTTCTGAAATAGTACCATTTGTAGTTGGTTTGTTCATAACTTGGCCATTGAAGTAAAGGGTAGAAGATCCACCACCATCCAAGTTGTAGGCTGTTTTAACGCCATAAGACTTCATCACTTCCGCTAATTGGTAGAGAGATAGTCCTTCACTTTCTGAAGTCCGTCCATCTGACACGACGATAATGTAGTGGTTTTCATCGATGATTCCGATCGCTGTACGTGGGTTGGATGCCATGGACTGCCCAACTTCTGAGTTCGTATCGACAGTAATTTCTCCATTTTCAACTAAGGAAGGACCGAAAGCAAGGAGATTGACGACCCCGTCTTTGACCAATTGATCCGCAGAGATCTCATCTTCATAGATAATTTTGAAGGATCCATCCTTATAAATCGCCAGGTCCCCATTGCTTGAATCTTCCCGAACGGTATCGCGGTAGACCACTCCATTTCGGATGACGTATCCTGTACTGTTAGCCCCGTAATAGTCGCCGTTCACTGCTAGAATAGCACTGTTGTTGGCGGCTGTGACGGAGGTCTTAGCCGTTACATTTGTCCCGTAGGTGTTTTGTGCAAAGGCTGTTTTGAGATAATCTGCCGAGCTGACTGTGATATCTGCGATGTAAACCTGGGTATTTTCAACTGTTTTTTCTGTTAAAGTCACCTGGATATTGTCATCTGAATAGCTAGTATCGGTCGTTGTAGCTGAAGCAGCTGCTTTTTTGGCTGCCTTAGTGTCCGTAGTCGTAGCTTTTACGGTTTGGATAGCATCGGATAAGACAAAGGTCTTGAGCATCGAGTAGCTAAAACTGCTGGTCAAAAGAAGGCCAAAGCAGGCAGCATAGGTATAGGATTTTTTAAAGAATTTCATGGTGGGGAGCTGTCCTTTCTTTGAAGATTACTTTTTTCTGGATCACCCATGAGACCAGAAAGAGGAGGAAGCCAACGACAATTTTACTGATCAGGAGATTGAGCCCGAAAGCAGTATAGAAGAGTCGAATCAAGAGCGTATCGAGAATAAAGAGGCCGAGGGCTAGACCAAAGTAACCACTTCCGGTTTTAGCGACGCTGTCTTTATTCTTAAAGACCAGGTGCTTGTTAGTCGAGTAGTTAAAAATGGA
This sequence comes from Streptococcus sp. W151, assembly GCF_053010205.1. Classification (NCBI taxonomy): domain Bacteria; kingdom Bacillati; phylum Bacillota; class Bacilli; order Lactobacillales; family Streptococcaceae; genus Streptococcus; species Streptococcus sp. W151. Next base: position 193,217 of record NZ_JBRKNT010000003.1, read on the forward strand.
ACTCGTCACACGAGCGATCCCGTTCGCTAGGAGAATGCGAAGACTAATGGGCACAGCCATCATCACGAAAAGGAAGAAAGCGTAGACTAGATAGTCAACGATAAAACTACTCAGAGAGGAGAGAGCAAACTTAAACATGTCCTTGTAGATCATGAGGCCATCTCGGATAGGTCGGAAGTGGGAACCTTCATTGTCATTGATGTAGACTGTTTCAATCGGAACTTCTAGGATGGGATAGGCCTTACTAGCTGCAAGGAGAACATTCATCTCATATTCATAACGCTGTCCGTCAACCTCAAGCATGAAAGGCAAGAGATTCGTAGTAAAAGCCCGTAAACCTGTTTGGGTATCGCTGATTGCCACTCCGGTTTGTTTTTTGAAGAGGAAACGGGTCAATTTGTTTCCAAAAGCAGAACGCAAAGGAACTTGGCCAGAAAAGGCGCGTGCTCCTAAAATAAGTGCTCCAGGATGTTCTTGAGATTGGTTAACAACCCTGAAAATATCCCAAATTTTGTGCTGACCGTCTGCATCAGCTGTAACAATGCTTCCATAGGTACCTCTTTCTAGGATGTATGCATAAGCAGTCTTGAGAGATTGCCCTTTTCCTTGGTTGTGCTCGTGGGTCAGGACTGTCGCAAGACCGTCCAATTTGTCAAAAATCACTTTCTTGTCGTCATCACTTCCATCGTCGACGACGATGATGTGGAGATCACTCTTAGCGTGAACCAGGCGAACCAATTTGACAAGATTCAGATCCGGTTGATAGGCGGGGATGATAAGATAGTTCATAATCGTTCCTCGTTTCTTGAGATTTGTTGTAGCTAGTATAAAGACTCAAGCTTAAAGCTAACTGATATCAGTTTTCTTTAAGGAAAAGGGGCAGGAAAGGAGTATCTTTCCTTCTATTAATTGCCATTTTTAAGGGGAAGTTTCTCTTCAATATCGTAGGGTGTGTAAAAAATGATGTTTCAAATCCTAAAGATAATCCTTGCCTTTGTTCGAAAAGTCTGGTATAATAGTTTCTTGTGAGTAAACCTCACTTACCCCTTGCAAAGACTTGGGGTCATTAGTCCAAAAGGAGGAACATTATCAATGGCTAAATACGAAATTCTTTATATTATTCGTCCAAACATTGAAGAAGAAGCTAAAAACGCTTTGGTAGCACGTTTCGATTCTATCTTGACTGACAACGGTGCAACTGTTGTTGAATCAAAAGATTGGGAAAAACGTCGTCTTGCATACGAAATCCAAGATTTCCGTGAAGGACTTTACCACATCGTAAACGTTGAAGCGAACGACGCTGTAGCTCTTAACGAGTTCGACCGTCTTTCAAAAATCAACGGTGACATTCTTCGTCACATGATCGTAAAAGTTGACGCGTAAGAAATCATCAGAGGTGACTTATGATTAACAATGTTGTACTTGTCGGTCGTATGACCCGTGATGCTGAACTTCGTTACACTCCAAGCAATCAAGCAGTTGCTACTTTCAGCCTAGCTGTCAACCGCAACTTCAAGAGTCAGAATGGAGAGCGCGAAGCCGATTTCATCAACTGTGTGATCTGGCGTCAGCAAGCAGAAAACTTAGCCAACTGGGCTAAGAAAGGTGCTTTGATTGGGATTACCGGTCGCATTCAAACACGTAATTACGAAAACCAGCAAGGTCAACGTGTTTATGTCACTGAAGTCGTAGCAGACAGCTTCCAACTATTGGAAAGCCGTGCAGCACGCGAAGGGCATGCAGCTGGTGGCTATTCATCAGGTAACGGTGGTTTTGCTGGAAATGCAGCCCCAAGCTTTGGTGGATCTGAACCAAGCAATGCAGCGCCAAACTTTGGTCGTGAAGAAAATCCATTTGGAGCCAATCCAATGGACATCTCAGACGACGATCTTCCGTTCTAAGAATGGGTTTAACGAATTAAAACTATAAAGGAGAATTAAACATGGCTCAACAACGTCGTGGCGGATTCAAACGCCGTAAAAAAGTTGATTACATCGCAGCAAACAAAATCGAATATGTCGATTACAAAGATACTGAGCTTCTTAGCCGTTTCGTTTCAGAACGTGGGAAAATCCTTCCTCGTCGTGTAACTGGAACTTCAGCGAAGAACCAACGTAAAGTAACAACAGCTATCAAACGCGCTCGCGTAATGGCTTTGATGCCTTTCGTAAACGAAGATTAAAGAAAAGACCCTTACGGGTCTTTTTTTCACGAGCTTGAAAACCAGAGAGCGAATTAAGACCCTTACGGGTCTTTTTTTCAGGTCCGGTGGACCTCTTTTTGGCTCTTTGTCAACTGTAGTGGGTTGATGAAAAGTTATAACCTGGAGAGGATCAACTTGGTTCTCTCCTTTTTGATGTTCAGAGCGATGAGGATTCTAGTTTTATAGTTTTCAAAGTTCCTGAATCCAAAAGCATTGTGTTTGATGAGATTATTAGTGCCTTCTAATTTGGCGTTGGAATAGGGTAACTGAAGGGCGTTGACGATTTCTCTTTATCCTTTAGAAATGTTTTAAAGACATTCTGAAAGAGAGGATGAACCTGTTTTAGATTGTCCTCAATGAGTCCGAAAAATTTGTCAGACTCCTTATTCTGAAAGTGAAAAATCAAGAGTTGATAGAGATTATAGTGGTGTTTCAAGTCTTCTGAATAGCTAAAAAGCTTGTCTATAATCTCTCAGGAAGCTGGTCTATTTTTTGTATATATGAATCTATTCCGCATCACTCTATTTTATTATATAATCAGGAAAGGAAGATTGTATAATATGATATTGAAATAATGATAAAAAAATAATATATTTTTACGGTTAAATCATATTAAAATCATATTACTAAAAATGAAGTAAATAAACAAGTATATATAAAATGAGTATTTGGAGGACATTTATTTAAAAAGATAGTTTTAGAAACGGTGTATATCACTTATAGCACGAAAGAAAGATTTCAATTATAGAAAAAAAGTAGGTAAAGGGTTGAAATATAAATACATAGTGATATACTGGTATCTGAAAAAATTAAAAAAATTGAGGAGAATAAAATGAAATATCATTTTAATGAGCGCCAACGCTTTTCTTTACGTAAGTATAGCTTTGGTTTAGCATCTGTTCTTTTAGGAACAGCCTTCTTTTTGAGTGGGCAAGTCGCTAGCGCTGATGAGACAAATGTTTCTGAAACTTTGTCCACTTCCGTAGTATCTGCTAGTCCAGATAGTTCAACAAGTACATCGGAATCTTCAGTGCCAGAAACTTCTGAATCAAAACCTACAGTAGCTGAAAAACCTACTGTAGCATCAGAAACTTCTGAGTCAAAACCTACAGTAGCTGAAAAACCTATTGTAGCATCAGAAACTTCTGAGTCAAATGCTACACTTGCAGATAAAGCTGTTGAGACACCAGAAAAGGCTGAAGTTTCTTCAGATTCTGAAAAACTTGCAACAGAGAGTCCAAAATCTGAAAAGTCAGAAACACCAGCTAAAGAATCAAGTGAAGATACGGCGAAAGCAACTGAAGGTAAAGCTGAAGTTGCTGAAAAAGATGACAAGTCTACTGATAAAGCTCCAGCTCCTGCTGAAGCACGTCGTTCAACACGTACACGCCGAGCTACTTCAGAAGATAAACGAGAAGTATCAAATTGGAATGACTTTGTTTCAGCCTTAGAGGATGGGAATGTTAGCGAAATCACTGTTAATGGTGATATCGTAGCTCAAGGTGACAATGGTAACACAGATAGACCAGCTGCTGGTTCTGTTGACCGTAAGACTACCATTAGTGCACCATCCCGTGCAGTTACTATCCAAGGTAAGGACGACAATGCTCGTCTAGACCTTTTGTCACATACTCTGGAATTGACAGGAGCTAGCTGGGAACTAAACCTCAAAAATCTTAAGATTGCTTCAGCAAACTCTAGAGGTCCAATTGAACTATCAAGAACTAGTGGTTCAAATACAGTTACCTTTGAAAATGTAACTAGTGTTGGTTCATCACTTTATGGTGGTGGTGGTAACACAAATGTTGTTATCAAAGGAAATACAACATCAACAGTTAGTGACAGTTATCAAGCAGCAAATGGTCAAACTCAGTATGTTCAACGGAACGTGGGACAAGCTGGTAAATCAGATAAACGTCGTGAATCAAACATTCATGATGCTAAATCTGTAACAGTTGCTGAGGGAGCTAGTTTAACTCTTAACCGTTCTTCTCAAGGGGATGCAATTACTCTTGAAAGTGGAGCTAAAGTCAGTGTAAAAGATAAAGCTAGTCTTACTATCAATATGAACACTGACAACCAAACTGATAGTGCTCGCTACCATAATGCTGGTATTTTCATGGCTGATGGCGGTACAGTGGAAACTGGTAAAGAGTCTAAACTTGTACTTAACACTAGTATCGGACAAGGTATTTCGCTTGGTGTCAATAGACCTGGAGATGGTGTAACAGATAAAGATCGTTTTGGCGGTTATGGCACTAAAAATAGCAATCGTAAGAATGGTCCAAGTAAAGTTATTATCGGTGACGGTGCGACCTTTGAATTAAATGGTCGTGATGGTGTGATTGCTGGTAATAATGCTGAGTTTACAACGGGTGCAACTTCTAAAGTTCGATTTGAAAATAAAGGCCGTGGTGTTGCGATTGACTTAGGTAATGATTCGAAAGTTAATTTTGGTAAAAATTCAACCAATACATTCCACTCAGTAGGTAAAGGTCCTAAGAGTGGTGGAGGCCCTTCAGGAAGCTATGACGGTTATAACTATATTGGTCTAAATGAAAATGGTCACATTGTCGTAGATGACTATGCAACATTCCGTGTCCAAATGGATGATCGTGGTGATAATGCCTGGGATGATGTTATTTCACTTGACTCTACTAGTGGACGAAAGGATCAACCACTATTCCAGGCTAATAAGGGTTCTATTGTAGATATCCGAGATGACAATACTAACTACTATGCGGAGTTGATTTCGGTACCTTTGGGAAATAGTTCTAATACCTTCTTCCAATTTAACAACCCACTTTATGTCTCATTACTACGTTATACTAAATCAGATGGTCTTTCAGCAGGTGAAATTACTGGTAAATTGCCACTATCAATTCCTCAAGGGAATAACCCAGAGGATATTGGACACGGTAATATTCTTTATATCTCAAATCAAACAGCCAGTTCAGGTAACCGAGTAGAATTTAACGGTCCAACAGGAACACTCGTTAATCCAGGTCTTGGAACATATACTGTTTATTCATTGAATAAAGATGGTAGAGATGCACAGAGTCGTAATAAGCAAAGCTCTGTTTGGACTAATATCCAGGGTGGTGCATTGCCAATTGCTGGTTTCAAAAGTGGTAGACCAGATATTCAACCTGCTAATGCTACATCTGTTCAGACTGGTTCTTCTTCTGGTGGTGTAAGTGCTACAGATAGAACCTATGGTATTGACCCTGTTGATAGAAACCGTCAAAACATTTGGGTTTCGAACGGTTCCACAATTAATCCTACAGCTATCCATAAAAACGTTATCAAATACGTTTATGAAGATGGTACACCAGTTAAAGATGACGTCATTCAATCATCAGATTGGAATCGTACTCTTGAGATTGCCATTGATCAGGACCAATTTAAAGATGTTTTGAAGAATTCAACTGTAAGTAATGGTGATGAATTCTTGACTGCTTACAGTAAAGCAAAATACAATGTTGGTGATATCGATGGCGATGGTAAAGCTGATACAGGTTGGAGAGTAGCAGGAACTACAAACGACGAAACTGTTAACTATACTGCTGTAACTTCTCCTAAGCTAAGTGGCTATAAGGCTGAAATTTTATCAACTAACGTTCCTGGACTAAAAGCAGGAGACAATGCAGATAGTGTAGCTGCTTCTTATACTTACAATCCTTCTACTGCGCCAGCAGATACTATCATTGAAACTAGTGCAGGTCGCAGAACAATTTCTGACACTTATTGGCGCAATATTGTAGCTAAGTCTGATTTAGGAAGCTATGAAACTGTAGTTGTTTATAAGAAAGAGAAACAGAAAGCTACTGTCAAATACATTGATACAAGTGCTAATAATAAGGAGTTGGCAAAAGATACAGTTGAAGGTACAGCTGGTGAAGCTATTAACTACTCAACGGATGCTAAGATTGCTGATTTTGTTAATAAAGGTTATAAACTTGTAGAAGATGGTTTCACAAACTCAACTGCAGATCAAAAGAAATTTGATGATGATGCATCAACAGATCAAGAATTCGTAGTTAAGTTTGCACACGATGTAACTCCAGTTGGACCAAACGATCCACATAACCCAACAGATCCAATCAATCCAAATGATCCAAACAGTCCAACATACCCTGCGAAAGATCAATGGACGAAAGATGTAACATCAACTGTTCATTATGTGGTATCAGACGGTAAGGCAACTGCCCCAGCTGACAATGTTCAAAATGCACAATGGACACGTACCTTAACACTTGATAAGGTAACAGGTGAAGTTCTCTCATCTACTCCATGGGTAGCTAACAAGACTGATTATGCGTCAGTTCCTACACCAGGATTGACAGGTTACTATGCGGATAAAGGAAGTGTTGCTTCTAAGACAGTCACTCAAGAAAATCTTGAAGAAACTGTAACTTACAAACCACTTGGAAACTTGGTTCCAAAACCAGAGACACCAAACGATCCAAACTTCCCATCAACACCAGAAGTGAAGTATCCAAATGATCCAACAGATCCAACGAAACCAGGTCAACCAGTTGTTCCTAATGTACCAGGTTATGAACCACATCTTCCAGATCCAAACGATCCAACGAAACCAGGTAAACCAGTAGAACCAGGTAAGGAGCTTCCAAACCTTCCAACAAACCCAGGTGACGACACACCAATCATCTACGTACCAATCGTAAATGATGTGAAGAAACCAACTAAACAAACAGTTAAGTTTGAAGGAGCAGGCGATAAGACTCCAGGAGACAATGTCCAAGATGACTTTACATTTACTGGTAAAGAAAACAAAGCTTCTGGAACTACAACATGGAATGAGAAGAGCCATACTTACGGTAAGGTATCTGTTCCAGTAATTCCAGGTTACTACGCTGATAAGACAGAAGCCGGTGGTAAGACAGTTACTCCAGAAAATCCTGAAGCAACAGATACAGTTACTTACAAACCGCTTGGTAGCTTGG